>JAVBUY010000062.1:0-5557 GCA_031554855.1 Eubacteriales bacterium | reverse complement strand
GCTCATCGCCGATCACATCGTGCGGCATGGCGGTGTCCATGTTGACAAACAGATTGATCTTCTTTTCCTCGGCCTTTACCGCGACGACGTCGGTGATGGTTTTGAGCATGTTTTCCAGGTTAAAGGGCTCTGCTCGCAGCTCCAGCTTATTGGCCTCGATTTTCGAGATGTCCAGAATATCATTGATCAGTGCGAGCAAATGCCGCGACGCATCGCCGATCTTGTCCAGACAATAGCGCATTTTGTCGGGGTCGCTTGCGGTCTGGCCGATTTTCGTCATGCCGATGATCGCGTTCATCGGGGTGCGGATTTCGTGGCTCATGTTCGCCAGAAAGACGCTCTTGGCCGCCGCGCTGTTTTCCGCGTCCGCCCGCGCCCGCTCCACCTCCGCCATCATGGCCTTGTGTTCGCGCAAATCCCGGAAATATCCCGCCACGCGGAAGCCGCCTTTGTATGCCACCTTGACCAGCGTCACCTCGACGGGAAGCGGCTCGCCCTCGCTGTTGGTATGCAGCCATTCAAAGGTGCATGCGCCATCCTGCAACGCTTTTTGGATGACGGTCTTGTGCTTGTCCACAGAACGGGTGCCATCCGGCTGGTATTCGGGCGAGAACTCAAAGAAGCGGTTGGCGATCGCTTTTTTGTCCTCGACTTTGAAGAATTTCAGCGTGGCGTCGTTCGCCTCGACCATCCGCAGCGACTCGTCCCAGAAGCTAAAGCCGATCGGCGTCGCGTCGATCATGATCCTGTTGAGCTCGTCCGCTTCGCGCGCCTTTGCCTGCGCCGCCAGCTCCGCGCGCATATCGCGCACATAGCCCATGATCCGGTAGCTGTCCTTGTAGGCGACCTTCTTCAGCGTGACCTCGGCGGGCAGCGGCTCTCCGTCCAGCGTGCGGTGCATCCACGAAAAGTGCACCTCGCCCTCTCGCCTCGCGATGTCGACATATTCGATCGCCATGTCTTCGGCAGAGCGTCCCGACGGCTGCACGGGCGCGGACATCTCGAAAAACCGCTCGCAATACTCCTGCTTGGAGGCGCACCGAAACAGCCTGACGGCCGCCTCATTGCAATCGATGATTTCCATTTTGTCGTTCCAGGCATCCATCGCCAGCGGGCAGGCGTCGAGCATCAGCTTGTTTCGCGCCTCCGCCTCCTGCAGCGCGACCTCCTGCTCATACCGTGCGGTCATATCGCGGGAGATGCCAATCAGGCCGCATATCTCGCCGTCGATGATGAGCGGGGTTTTGATCGTTTCCACCAGTTGTTTGGATCCGTCGGCATACGTGATCCATTCCTCGATGGATTCCGGTTTGTTGCCCAACATCACGCGCTTGTCGGCCTCGATAAACAAAGAGGCCATGTCGGGGTCGATATTGAAGATTTCCAGATCGGTTTTGCCGATCAACTCGGCTTCGCTGCAATTGGCGAACCGCGCAAAGCTGGGATTGCAGCCGGTATACCGGCCTTGCATATCTTTGTAAAATATCAAATCAGGGATTGTATCGCGAATCACTTTCAAGACGGCGCTATTGTGGCTCATCATGCATCCTCCTCATTCGGCACTGACTTCTGTACAGATGCTTTTGCTCAACAAAAAAGCCTCTCTTTTGCGTGAGTAAGTTCAGCTGTATAAACTATAGCAAAAAATGACAAGAAATGCAAACCGTGCACCATGCATGGGGCGATGCGCGGCGGCGAAGGCGCGGTGTTCGGGCTTTCTGTTTTCACAGCCTAATATTCTTCCAACAAAAAAAGCCGCCCGAACAGCGGCTAAAAAACACTCTGCGATGCTATGCTTTTTCTGGGCTGGTCTTGCCTATCAGGCGGGAGAAATCGCGCACAAAATCACGGAGAAGGTATACCAGCATCAGCGCGCAATTGACCGGGATGCTGGCGTAAGGCACGCCCATAGACACCTTGAGGATCGGGGAGAAGGTGGCGCCAGCCACCAGGCGAATCGAGTAGACCAGCAGCGCGGCAAAGAACACGATGCCCAGCACCGAGATGAAAAGATTCAGGGCATCCACCCGTTTTTTGCCTGCGTATTTGGCTTGCAGCAGGTCCACACGGAAATGCCCGCCATCGCGTGTGATGAGCGTTGCGGTGGTAAAAATCATCCAAGCCATCATCCATTCCACCACTTCGTCCGTCCAGGAGAGCGGGATCAACAGGGGCGTAAAGCGGATGAGCACGCGCAGGAAGAGAATCAGCGCAATGCCGACGCAAAGCGCAATGACGAACCAACGCAGGACTTTTGCCAGAATCGCGTCTACTTTTTGTAGTGCTTGCATATCTCGCTCCTCCTTAACCTAAGATGCCGGGCAGCCAGGTGGATAGCGGCGGCCAGAACGCGCAGAGCAGCAGCACGACAAAAATGCCGATGACGTACGGCAGCACACCCTTTGAAAGGCGAAGCAGCGGCACGTTCGTGACGCTGGACACCGCATACAGGCTCATGCCCACCGGCGGCGTCAGCAGGCCGATCATCGAGGCCAGGATCATCACCACGCCAAACTGCACCAGATCCATGCCGATCTGCTTGATGATGGGCAGGAAGATCGGCGTGACGATCAGGATCACAGCGGTGCCTTCCAGGAACATGCCCAGCACGAGCAGGATAAAGATAATGAGCAGGATGAGCACCTGCGGGTTGCTGGTGATCGACATCAAACTTTCGATCACCAGGTTGGGGATGCGCTGGTGAATCATAAAGTACGCCAGAAAATTGGCGATGGCGATGATAAACAGCGTCTTGCAGCTGGTGATCAGGCTGTCGTAGATGATCGCCCACAGCTGCTTCCAGCGGATCTGCCGGTATACGATGCAGCTGAGAAACAGGGCATAGAAGCAGGCGACAATAGCTGCCTCCGTGGGGGTGAACAGTCCGCCCCAGATGCCGCCGATGATGATCACGATGGTGATCAGACTGGGAATGGCCTGCCATAGATATTGCAGGCGCAGCTTCCAGGGCATCTTGGTCGTCGTGGGGAAGTTTTTGCGCTTGGAGATGAAGTACACACAGATCATCATGGCCGCCGCCATCAGAAAACCCGGGATAAAACCAGCGGCAAAGAGCTTACTGACTGACACGCTGGTCACCGAGGAGAATACCACAAAAGGAATGGAGGGCGGAATGACCGGGCCAATGGTAGACGAGGCCGCGGTGATCGATGCGCTGAATACATGGTCGTATCCGGCGTCATCCATGGCCTTCATCTCAATCACGCCCAGACCGGCCGCGTCGGCCACCGCCGCGCCGGACATGCCGGAGAAAATGACGCTGGAGAAGATATTCACTTGGCCCAGGCCGCCAGGCCAATGCCCGACCATCGCCTTGGCAAAATTGAAAATGCGGTCGGTGATCCCGCCGGTATTCATCAGATTACCGGCCAGGATGAAGAACGGGATGGCTAGCAGCGTAAAGCCGGTGGTGCCGTTGTAGATGCGCTGCGCCATGACCGGCAGGATTTTTTCAAAGCCCAGGGAGGCAAACACCCCGGCGCTGGTAATGCCCATCGCCACGCACACCGGCGCGCCAACGAGCATGAGCGCCACGAGAATCAAACACACAATCAAAGCCAACATGGGAGAATCACTCCTTTGCTTGTCCTGAGGAGAGATCATGCCAATTCCAGTCCAGTTTTGTCACAATCCAGAGGATCTTTTCTCCGAATGGCGTTGTCGTGCCTCCGTCGGCGTAACTGCTGGCTACGTCTCCTTCGGGCTCCTAGCCATTCGAAAAAATCTCTCGCTGGCTTGTTGGTAAAACAGGATTGGAATTGACATAAAGCGAATGGCAACACCCCATCGCTGAAGATGTTGCCATTCGTTCTAGCGGATCCGGCTAGGAACATCAGGCAGCTTGCCCGGTGTTACTTCGCGGATTCTTCCACCATCTTCAAGAAGGCGGCCATGTCATCGGCGCTGCCTTCATACGCGGCCACCGCATCCCAAGCGGGCGCCATGGCCTGCTTGAACGCGTCCATGTCCACTTCGGTGACGGTCACGCCGGCATCCTTCAGCTTCTGGATGTAGTCCGCTTCGCTGTTCTGCACTTCGGTACGCATCTGATCGCGGGCGACCGCGCTGGCGTCCTCGATGATCTTGCGCTGCTCGTCGGTCAGGCCCTTCCAGAAATCGTTGCCCACGGTGAGGTTGACCGCTTCCCAGGTGTGGCGGGTCAGGCTCAGGAACTTCTGATTGGCTTCCCACATGCTGTTGTTGAAGATCGTGGACAGCGGGTTCTCCTGGCCATCCACGGTGCCCTGCTTGAGCGCGGTGATCAGCTCGCTAAAGGCGACCTGCTGCACATCGGCGCCCAACGCCTCAAAGCACGCGACCTTCTGCACTTCGCTGGGGGTGCGGACCTTCAGGCCCTTCACGTCTTCGGGGGCTTTCACTTCGCGCACAGAGTTGGTCAGGCAGCGGAAGCCATAATCCCACGGGCCGACATTGTGCAGGCCTTTGCCTTCCAGCGCGCCGTCGCTTACCCACGCGGCAAAGGGGCCATCCACCACGGCGTAGGCATGCTCATAGCCGCTGTACACGTAGGGCGCGGTGACCAGCGCATAGCGGATGTCATACTTGTCCAGCGTGCCCTGGGAAACCAGGCAGGCCTGGATCGCGCCCATCGCGGTCTGCTCGGCCATTTCCTTGGCATTGCCCAGTGCGCTCGCGCCCTGGATGTCCACCGTGATGCTGCCGCCGGACAGCTCTTCTACCTTGGCCTTGAACGTCTCCGCAGCGGAGGACACGGGCTCGCCAGGAGCACCAAAGTGGCCGAGAACGATGTTGACTTTCGGGGCTTCGGCGTTCGCCGAAACCATGGCCACACCGGCCAGGAGCGTTAGAGCGAGAACCAGAGCAAATACCTTTTTCATGCGGGGGATCCTCCTTCAATGATTATAAGACACGGCTGCATCGCCGTCATCTTTGGGGGGAATTAGCCTTCCATAGGCGGCGTGGGGGATTCGTCGGACTGCGCCAGGCGCTTGTTGATGCGGCGCTGATTGATCACCGAGTACACCAGCGAGCCCAGCGACAGGACGATGAACACCACACAGATCGGATGCGAGAAGATGCGGTAGAACTGGCCATTCTCAATCTGCATGAACCGGCGGAAGTTGCTCTCCGACAGCGGACCTAAAATGAGCGCCAGCAAGATGGGCGACAGTGGGAACTCATACTTCTGCATCAGGTAACCCACCAGGCCAAAGACCAGCGCGACGCCGATGTCAAACACGTTTTGATTGATGGCGTACGCGCCGACCAGCGAGACCAGCAGAATGCAGGGCAACAGGATCTTTTTATCTACCGAGATGATCTTGGCGAAGATGCGCACGCCGCCCATGCCGACGACTAGCATGGCCAGGTTGGCCAGCAGCATCGCCGCGAATACGCTGTAGACCGTGGGCAGCTCGCTGACGTACATCATCGGGCCTGGGGTGATGTCCTTCATGATGAACGCACCCAAGAGCCCGGCGGTGATGGAGTCGCCCGGCACGCCCAGCGACAGCAGCGGAATCATTGCGCCGCCGGAGCAGCCGTTGTTGGCCGA
>JAVBUY010000051.1:0-5271 GCA_031554855.1 Eubacteriales bacterium | reverse complement strand
TCTTGCCGCCATCGATGATGGCCACGCGCGTGCAGATCTGACGGATGACCGCCATCTCATGCGTGATGATGACAATGGTGATGCCCAGCCGCTGGTTGATGTCCTGCAACAGCGCCAGGATGGACTGTGTGGTCATGGGGTCTAGCGCACTGGTCGCCTCGTCGCAGAGCAGCACCTTCGGATCGGTGGTCAGCGCGCGCGCAATAGCGACGCGCTGCTTTTGCCCGCCGGAGAGCTGCGCGGGGTACGCATGGGCCTTTTCCTCCAGGCCGACGATGGCCAGCAGCTCTTTGGCACGCTTCAGCGCCTCTGCGTGCGGCACGCCACTGATCTCCATCGGGAAGCAGATATTGCCCAGCACGGTGCGCTGCATCAGCAAATTGAACTGCTGGAAAATCATTGCGACGCTGCGCCGCATGATGTTTAGTTCGCGTTCTTTCATGGTCAGGATATTCTGGCCGTCGATGAAAATGTGCCCGTCGGTGGGAGCATCCAGGCGGTTGATGCAACGGATCAGCGTGGACTTGCCCGCCCCGCTCATGCCGATAATACCGTAAATATCACCCTTGCGGATGGCCAGATCGATGCCGTCCAGCGCCACGACCTCGCCGGCCTGCGAGGGGTACACCGTGCGCACGCCCTGGATGTCGATCATCACCGGCGGTTTTGTGGGGATCGCAGCCTCCATGCGGCACCTCCATTCCCAGCAAATTTGACGGAAAAAACAAAGGATGTTGCAAAATATCGTACACGAGCATGCGGCGTTTGTCAATCACGTGGCGGGATTTTGGCATTGACAGCGACTTTTGCGCGTGGTACGATAGAACAAATCAAGCAAACGCACCAAACCGGAGAGGAGGGGCTACCATGCGAAAGAATCAGGCGATGTGCATGCGGATGATGTGCATGGCGATGCCCTGCGCTCCTATTTGCGTGCGTATCTTGTAAGCGATCGACGGCTGGAGAAACATCCGTGCCCGCTTCGTAGAGATACGAGGCGGGCATTTTTATATATTGCTCTCCCGACAATGGGTTGCGAATCTTCGGCTTAGCGGACAACAAAAATCTCTCGTGAAACGGACGCGACATATCATCGTAGAAGCAATAGTGCAGAATAAGTTTTACATAAATGGAGGGACGCATATGGCCAAGCAGCAGAAACCCTATCGGTTCGATACCTTGCAGGTGCATGCCGGACAGACCGCCGACCCGACCACCGGCGCGTGCGCGGTGCCGATCTATCAGACCTCTTCGTTTGTGTTCGAGGACGCCGATCATGCCGCCGCGCTGTTCAATCTGGAGAAGCCGGGGAATATCTACACGCGCATCATGAACCCGACCACCGACGCGCTGGAGCAGCGCATCTGTGCGCTGGAGGGCGGCGTAGGTGCGGTGGCGGTGGCTAGCGGTATGGCGGCGATCACCTACGCGCTGATGACCGTCGCGCAGGCTGGCGACGAGATCATCGCGCTGTCCACGCTCTACGGCGGCACCTATACGCTGCTGCATGACCGCATGGGCCGCTTTGGCATCACCGCCAAGCTGGTTGATCCCGAGGATTTGGCCGCGCTTTCGGCGGCGATCACCGACAAGACCCGCGCGGTGTACATCGAGACCATCGCCAACCCCAACATCAACATCCCCGACATCCGCGCCATCGCCGACATTGCGCATGCGCACGGTGTGTGTGTGATCGCCGACAATACGTTTGGCACGCCGTATCTGATCCAGGTCAAGGAGCACGGCGTGGACATTGCGGTGCACTCGCTGACCAAGTATGCCGGTGGGCACGGCACCAGCATTGGCGGCGCGGTGGTGGACATGGGCACGTTCGATTGGCACAGTGAGCGCTATCCGGACTTCATTCAGCCGGACCCGGGCTACCATGGCCTGGTGTATGCCGACTTGGGCGCAACCGCCTACATCACCAAGCTGCGCGTGACGCATCTGCGGGACACCGGCGCGTGCCTCAGCCCCTTTAACGCATTCCTGCTGCTGCAAGGGCTGGAGACGCTGAGCCTGCGCATGCGCCGCCACAGTGACAGCGCGCTGGCCATCGCGAAGTGGCTGGCGGGGCACCCGCAGGTCGCGTGGGTGCACTATCCCGGCCTGGCGGATGACGAGTTTCACGCGCGCGCACAGCGGTACTTCCCGCGCGGCTGCGGCGGCATCCTAGCCTTTGGCGTCCAGGGCGGGCTGAAGGCGGGCAAGAAGTTCATTGATTCGCTGAAGCTTTTCTTGCTGCTGGCCAATGTCGCCGATGCGCGCTCGCTGGTCATCCATCCGGCCAGCACCACGCACGGTCAGCTCGACGAGGAGGGCCTGCGCCTGGCTGGTGTTGCGCCGGAGGGCATTCGCCTGTCGATCGGGCTGGAGGATGTGGAGGATTTGATAGAGGATTTGGAGCAGGCGCTGGACGCGTGCCGAGACGCCTGACGATAAGCGCGCGGCGCGGTGTCGCCTGCATCAGGCGCGTCGGTCATGCACAACACGGTGCACTCCCTCGCGCCTGATTGGGCTCCTAGCGCCGCATCGCTTCTTGTCAGGCGTAAAAGAGTTACTACATAAAGGAGTGATCCCCATGCCGGTCAAAATCCCCGATGGACTGCCCGCCGTACAGACGCTAACAGAGGAAAATATTTTTGTGATGCCCGCTTCGCGGTCGCAACACCAGGACATCCGCCCGCTAAAAATCGCGATCTTGAACCTCATGCCCACAAAGGAGCGCACCGAGACACAGCTAATGCGGCTGATCGGCAACACACCGCTGCAAATCGAGGTGACGCTGCTGCGCACCGCCACCTACGAGGGCACCAATACCGCCAGAGAGCATCTTGAGACATTCTATCGCACATTCGACGACGTGTGCGATCAGCGATTCGACGGACTGATCATCACCGGCGCACCGGTGGAACAGCTGGCCTTTGAGCAGGTGCGCTACTGGGACGAACTCAAGAAAGTGATGGCGTGGGCCGACACGCACGTGTTCTCTACGCTGTTCATCTGCTGGGCGGCGCAGGCCGCGCTGTACCACTACTACGGCATCGACAAGCACGCGCTGGACGCGAAGATGTTCGGCGTGTTCCCGCACAGGGTATGCGACCCGAAGAGCCGCCTGCTGCGCGGGCTGGACGATCCGTTCCACATTCCGGTCAGCCGCCACACGGCGATTAGCGAGGCCGATGTGCGCGCCATCGACGCGCTGCAAGTGCTGGCGGTGTCCGAGGAGGCCGGGGTGGGGCTGATCGCCAGCCGCGATGGGCGCAGAGTATTTGCCACCGGCCACAGCGAATATGATGTGGATACCCTGGCTGCAGAATACTGGCGGGATGTGGATAAGGGGCTGAGTGTCGCCGTGCCCAAGCACTACTACCCGAACGACGACCCCAACCAGCCGCCGGTCATGCGCTGGCGCAGCCATGCCAACCTGGTGTACCTGAACTGGCTGAACTACTACGTTTACCAGGAGACCCCATACGACCTGCTGGAGTTGCCCGCGAAATAATGTCTCAGGAGGAGAAAACCATGGCACGCATCTACGCCAATGTCACCGAACTGATCGGCGGTACGCCACTGCTGCATCCCGCGCGCTTTCTGGACGCAGCGGGGCTGCCTGGCGCGAATCTGCTGACCAAGCTGGAGGGGTTGAACCCCGGCGGCAGCGTCAAGGATCGCGCCGCGCTGAGCATGATCCTCGACGCCGAGCAGCAGGGCTTGCTCAAGCCCGGCGATACACTGGTGGAATCGACCAGCGGCAATACCGGTATCGCGATGGCGATGATTGCCGCCATCCGCGGCTACCGCATGATCCTGACCATGCCGGAAACCATGAGCATCGAGCGCCGTCGACGCATGCGCGCGGTGGGCGCGGAGATCGTGCTGACGCCCGCGTCGCAAGGTATGGCCGGTGCGGGACTGCGCGCCAAGCAGCTGCTGAGCGAGATTCCCGGCGCGCGCATGCTAGGGCAATTTGATAACCCCGCCAACCCCAGGGCGCACGAAAAAACGGCGCGGGAGATTTGGGACGACACGGATGGGCAGGTCGATGTGATCGTTGCGGGCGTGGGCACAGGCGGCACGCTGACCGGTATCGCTCGCACGCTGAAAGCCAAGAAACCGTCGCTGTTGTGCTACGCGGTCGAACCGAGTGCCTCGGCGGTGTTGTCTGGCGGGCAGGCGGGGCCGCATCCGCTGCAAGGGCTGGGTGCGGGTTTTGTGCCCGGCATCGTGGACAAGAGCTTGTTCGACGGCATCCTGCCGGTGTCCGGCGCGGATGCGCAGGCGATGACGCGGCTGTTTGCCGAGAAGGAGGGCTGGCCGACCGGCTACTCCGGTGGCGCGGCGCTCTTTGCGGCATGCACGCTGCTGCGGCAAGCGCAGATGCGCAGCAAGTGCGTGGTGACCATCCTGCCCGATATCGGGGATCGGTATCTGTCCACCGATCTGTATTCGGAGTGAGAGAAAAGGGACGCGCATTGTCGCGTCCCTTCTTTTGGGCGGATACGGTTGTATCCCCGGCCCATTCGCGCTATACTGTTGCTGTCATTATTTCTATTTAGTAGAAGGAGGAGCGCACATGGGGCTCATCAATATGATCAAGGGACAATTTATCGACGTCATCGAATGGCAGGACGACGACAGCCGCGAGACTATCGTGCACCGCTTTGAGCGCCCCGGCCAGCAAATCATGATGGGCGCGCAGCTCACCGTGCGGCCCTCGCAGGCGGCGGTGTTTGTCAACGAGGGCAAGATCGCCGATGTGTTCGGGCCGGGCCGCTACGAGCTGACCACGCAGAATATGCCGATCATGACCACGCTGAATAGCTGGAAGTACGGCTTCGATTCGCCGTTCAAAGCCGATGTGTACTTTGTCAACACGCGCCAGTTCATTGACGTGAAGTGGGGCACGCTCAACCCGGTCATGATGCGCGATGCCGACTTTGGCATGATCCGGCTGCGCGCGTTCGGCGTGTTCGCCTTCCGTGTGCAGGATCCCAAGAAGCTGATCCTCGAGGTGGCGGGCACCGGTGCGGAACTGACCGTCGAGGACATCGCCGGGCAATTCCGCAAGAGCATTGTGTCGGTGCTGTCCGACGCTATCGCCGAGAGCAAGACCGCGGCGCTGGATTTGGCCTCCAAGTATGAGGAATTGAGCGGCATCGTCGGCGACAAGATGCAGAAATCGCTGGAGGCGTACGGCGCGGGCATCACCGCGCTGACCATCGAGAACATCTCGCTGCCCCCGGAGGTCGAGGCCGCGATGGACAAGCG
>JAVBUY010000139.1:0-2515 GCA_031554855.1 Eubacteriales bacterium | reverse complement strand
CTGCTGAATTTCGGGTCCTTTGGTCAGTAGGCGGATGAATACATCCTGGCAAACGTCTTCCGCTTGCTGGCGATCTCCCAAATAGAAATAGGAAACGCGCAGCACATCATCAGCATAGGCTTCGTACAGTCGCTCGAACTGCTCGCGGCGATCAAAGGTTTCCGACGCACTTGTCAAACGACGATACCACCTTTTCTCAATGATGTAACGCGCGCATGATTCGTTTTCATCCCAGCAAAATGCCTGGAATGGAAAAAATATATGAAATCGATCTTCATAGCGTGTATACACCATTATAGAGGCGCGGCAAGGCGCGCGCAACCCCGGAAATTCCCGCTAAGATTGGCAGGGCATGGGATCGCCGTCGTCCAGCACCAGCGAGGTACCCCAGGCCAGCGCGGAATCGTAGCTGGCGTCGCCGATCAACGCTGCCAACGCTTCGTCGGACAGCGCGCCGTCAGCGCGTCGGCTGGCCGCGACGAGCAGCGCCGTGGCGCGATCTGTCGCCTGGTCGATCAAATCGGGGATGCTGTCACAGCGCACTGGCGCGTCCGGCGCGAAGGGGCTGCGCCAGGGCTGGTGTGTGAGATTCAGGAAATCGTGCGCGGGCAGGCGGCGGGGAATGGCGTGCGCCTCGACCAAGCCGGGCTTGCCCAGCCAGGTGGCGATCATTGAAAATACGCGGTACTTCAAGCCGGTCGGGCTGTACAGCAGGCGGCAGATCGTCACCGATTCGGAGAAACTGCGCAGCACGAACGCCGTGTCGATCGGTTGTTCGGGGAATACCTCGGCTACGGCGGGGACCACGGCCCGCGCGATCTCAAACCGCTCCGCTTTGTTCAGCGCGGCGACGCCAACCATGTGGCGCGGGATGCCGGTGTGCCCCTGATGGCGATACAACCAGGTATCGGCGGCAGCCTCGAGCCCACAATGCACATTGGTGCAGTAGCGGCCGTTGGCATCAAAGGAGTGCGCGTAGACGAACGGGTGCAGCGACGTGTCGCCCGCGTAGTGCGTCAGAAAGCCCAGCGCGTAGCTCGTGGCTACCTGCCCGGCTTGCCGCGCATGCGCGAGCAGCGCCAGCAAGAACGCGCCGGTGTGCTCCTTGTGCAGCATTTCGCCCACGGGATTGAAGGAGATGTGCAGGCTGGGGCGCAGCATGCGATAGAAAAAGAAGGGGTCGGGGCCCTGCGCACCGGCCAGGAAGGCCGCGCGATGTGTGGCGGAAAGCGAGGGCTGCTGCGCGATGGCGGCGGCCAGCGCGTCGGTCGCCAGGCTTTCGTGGACGTAGCTTGCGGGCATAGCATGTACTCCTCATATCGCGGAATAAATTTTGTCAAAATACAATTCGCACCCCTTGACGGTTTCTCCTGCTCATGCTATTATTGCTTAGCCGTCTAATAATAAGTCGGCTAACGAAATGGGGCGATTCAATGAATGAACAGGAGAAACTGCGGCATGCGCTGTTTCACATGGGGAGGCTACACCATCGCTGGATGCACGGCCTTGCGGAGAAATTCGGCCTGTACCCCGGCCAGCCGCAGATCCTGCACTCGCTGATGCATCGCGAAGGCGCCAGCCAGGTCGAACTGGCGCAGAGCGCGCGCGTGCGGCCGCCGACCATGGCGGTGATGCTGCGGCGCATGGAGGCCGCCGGACTGATCTGCCGTCGCGGTGACGCGCAGGACGCGCGCATCCAGCGCGTGTACCTGACCGACAAGGGCCGCGATGTGCAACGCAAAACCGACGAGGCCTTCGAGCGCGTTGGCGCAGAGATGTTTGCCGGGTTTACCGACGAAGAACTGCGCGCGTTTCTGACCCTCATGGAAAAACTGAACCGAAACCTTGCATCAAAAAATGATCAGGAGGAACTATGCGAAAACTGTTCCGATATTTGAAACCCTTTGCCGGAGTGGTGGCGATCTCGCTGGTGCTGATTTTTGCGCAGACCGGCATCGACCTGCTGCTGCCCACGCTCAATGCGCGCATCACCAACCATCTGGTGAGCACCAACCCGCAGGTGTCCTTCGTGGTGACCCAGGGCGCGCTCATGCTGGGCGCGGTGCTGCTCGGCGTATTGGCATCGATTGGCAGCAGCTACTTTTCTTCGCGCGCGGCGATGGGCTTTGGCCGCTCGGTGCGCAGTGCGGTGTTCGCCAAGGTGGAGGGCATGAGCCAGGCCGAAATGGAAGTATTCGGCGCGCCATCGCTGATTACGCGCAGCACCAACGATGTGCAGCAGGTCACCATGACCACCATGATGATGATGCGCATGATGGTGATGGCCCCGATCATGTGCATCGGCGGCATCGTGATGGCGCTGCGCCAGGACGTGCAGCTATCGTGGGTGATTGTGGCGGCGATGCCGTTCGTCGGCATCCTGATCGGATACTCGCTGACGCGTGCGCTGCCGTTCTTCCGCGTCGTGCAGACCAAGATCGACCGCCTGAACCAGGTGCTGCGCGAGGCGCTGACCGGCATCCGCGTCATTCGCGCCTTTGGCCGCGAGCGGCAC
>JAVBUY010000077.1:0-26677 GCA_031554855.1 Eubacteriales bacterium | reverse complement strand
CTGCTCGGCATCCGGTGGGCAGGCAGCGGCCAGCACCAGCGTGCGCTCGTGGATATCCCCGGAAAGGCTTGCTTGACCCGACGGCCATTCCCGCGCGGCTTGTTGTGCCAGTCTGAGCGCGGCTTCCGCCGTGCCTTCTGGCAACACATGCTCTGCGCGCAGGTAAAATGCATGCGCCTGCATGCGGCCTAATTGCGCGATTTCGAGCAACCGGATCGGCGAAGTTTCGCCGTCGCCCAGCGCCGGGCAAAATCCCAGCAGTGCTACAGCGATTGCTAACATTACCCATTTTCGCACGGCCACACCTCCGTTCATCCACGACGTCCTTGTGTACGTCCGCCGGGGCTTTATGCGACGAGCCCGCAGGGCAACTGCAGCAAAATCGCCACTTTTCATTTTTCCATGGGAACCTAGGCGGGCTTTTTTCTTGCCACGCATGACGCATGCCAAAGCAAATTGCTACAATTTCGTTGCCCATAAATGCCCAATTGATCCGCTCGGCTTGCTATTGTGCGCGGATCGTGGTAAAAAGATAGGGCATTACGCAAATTGGCTTTCTTTTCGTTTGGCCGTTTTCACTATTTTATGAAGCAAGAGGATCGTCCCATGAAGCGCCGCGACACGATTTTGTTTTTTGCCACGACTATGCTCTTCTGGTTTGCGATGTACACCTATCCGATGTTGTTGGCCGGCTACGCGAAAAACGAACTGGGCGCCACGCCGGTGATGGTCGGGCTGATCGTCGGCAGCTATGGGTTGATGCAGCTATTGCTGCGCATTCCGATCGGCTTTGCGTCCGACAAGCTGCGGCGGCGCAAACCGTTTTTGACGCTGGGCGCGATCTTGGGCGCACTGGCCGCGCTGGTTTTATGGCGCGCGGGCACGCCGGAGACGGCGCGCGTCGGGCGCGGCATCGCCGGTATGTCGGCAGCCTGTTGGGTGTGCTACAGCGTGCTTTTCGCAAGCTATGGCGAGCAGACGCACAGCACCCAGCGCATGGGCGCGCTATCGTCCTGCATGTATGGCGCGCAGCTCATCGGCACGCTGATCGGCAGCGAGGTTGCGCAGCGCGCCGGTGTGCGCAGCGCATTTGTGCTCGCTATCGCCGCTGGTGTGCTCGGCTCGGTCTGCTCGCTATTCGTGCGCGATGTGCGCCCTACCACCGAAGCACCGACTACCGCCGCGCTGCTCAGCAGTTTCAAGAGCCGCTCTCTTTGGGTCGCGTCCACGTTGTCGATTTTGATGCAGCTGATCATCTACGCCACGCTGTATGGTTTCAGCCCGACCTGGGCGCAGGAGATCCTGCGCGCCGACATCGCGCACCTCGGCCTGTTGTCCACGATGCACCTGTTGCCCAATGTGCTGGTATCGTACCTGGCGGCGCGGTATGTCGTGCCGCGCCTGGGCAAGGGGGCGGTTTGCGCGATAGGCTTCCTCTGCATGGCGTCGTCGTGCGTGTTGATGCCGATGACCACCGCGTTCTGGCAGATGCTGTGCCTGCAAGCGATGTGCGGCATTGGCCTAGGCTGCATCGCGCCGATCCTGCTCGCGCACTGCATCCGCGACATCCCCGCTGAACGGCGCGGCATCGGCATGGGCATCTACCAGTCGCTGTATAGCATCGGCATGTTCGCCGGGCCGACGCTGGCCGGGGTGCTGGTGCAGGCGTTTTCGTCCACGTCGGGTGGCGCGCGCTTTGGCTATCAATGCAATTTCTGGGTCATGGGCGGTGTGGGCCTGGTGGCCGCGCTGCTCAGCCTGGCGCTGATGCGCGAGAAAAAGGCGGCGTAAGCGCGACAAAAAACCGCGAGATCATCTCGCGGTTCATCTTTTTTAGGAAGACGTTAGGCAGGTAAGAAATGTCCTGTCGCCAGCAGAGCGCAAGCCGATCCGGCGGAGGCGTAGATCTAATACGCCGACAAGGGAAGCGCTGCATCGACAACGCGAGCGCGCGTTTATCGCCAGCCGTTTTATTCGATATAGTAATCCCACTGCCCGGCGGGATTATCAAACACCCTCACCTGCACGCCATACGCCTGCGACAGCGCCGCCTCAGTCAGCGCGGCGCGCGGCGCACCCTGCGCGATCACGCTGCCGTCGGACAACAGCACCACGCGATCGCAGGCCATCGCCGCCGCGCGCAGATCGTGCGCCACCAGCACCACCAGCCTGCCCCGCGCCGCCAGCTCCCTGGCGAGCGCAAACACTCGGCGGGTGAAGCGGGCGTCCAGGCTGGCGGTGGGTTCATCGAGCAGCAGCACCGGCGTCTGCTGCGCCAGCGCGCGTGCCAGCATGACCCGTTGGCGCTCGCCGCCGGACAGCTGCGTCACCGGCTGATCGGCAAACGATCCGCAGTCCGCGTCGCCCAGCGCGGCGTCCACGATGGCGGCATCCTCCGCGCCCAACACGCCCAATGTGCTGCGGTGCGGAAAGCGCCCCATCTCCACCACCTGCCGCGCGGTGAAGGAGAACGGCACCTGCGTATCCTGGTGCATGTACGCGCATTGCTTGGCCCATGCGCGCGGCCTCCACGCCGATAACGGCCTGCCGCCCATGCGCACCTCTCCCTGGACGGGCAGCAGCCCCGCCAGCGCCTTAAGCAGCGTGGTTTTGCCCGCGCCGTTCGGGCCGACCAGCCCGATCACTTCCCCGGCACGTGCGGTCAGGCTCACGTCGCGCAGGATGCGCTTCTCGCCGTCGGCCGACACCGCCGCATAGCTGATGCCCAGCGCCTCAAGCAGATCAGCCAAGCACGCCACCCCCCTTGCGAACACCGCGCAGCAGCAGGAATAGAAAGAACGGCGCACCCAACAGCGCGGTGACCACGCCGACCGACAGCTCGCCGCCCTTGCCGGTGCCGATCAGCCGCACGAATAGGTCGCACAGCATCAGAAAGACCGCGCCTCCCACCGCGCTGACCAGCATCAACCGCCGGTGCTTCGGGCCGATGAGGATGCGCACAATGTGCGGCACGATCAGCCCCACAAAGCCGATCAGCCCGGTAACCGACACCACCACGGCGGTGCACAGCGAGCTTAGCAGCATCAGCGCCACGCGCGTCGCCAGCGGACGGATGCCCAGTGCCTGCGCCTGCTCGTCGCCGAGCAGCAGCACGTCCAGGCGCGGCGCGACGGCCACCAACGCCGCCAGCGCCACCATCACTGGCGGCAGGACGATCCACAGATGCTCCCACCGGCGGTTGGCCAGCCCGCCCATCGTCCAGAAAATATAGCTCGATACCTGGTACTCATTGCTGCGGGTGAGCAGCAGCGACGTCAGCGCCGCGCACAGCGCGCTGACCGCCATGCCCGCCATCACCAGCGTGATCGCGCCGCCCTGCCTGCGCGTCGCCGCGGCGATGCCCAGGATGATCGCCACCGACAGCATCGCGCCGCCGAACGCGCACACCGGCAGCATCGCGAACGAGGCGATGCCGGTGGTCATCGCGATCAGCGCGCCCAGCCCCGCGCCCGCGGACACGCCGAGCACGCCGGGGTCGGCCAGCGGATTGCGAAATACGCCCTGCATGGTGACACCAGCCACTGCCAGCCCCGCCCCGGCCACGCCGCCAATCAGCACGCGCGGCAGGCGAATCATGGTCACAGCTGTGCGCACGCCCGGGTCAATCCCCTCGGCTCTGCCCAATAGGCAGCGCGCGACCACACGCAGGTCGATATGCACCGTGCCTAGCGCGGTGCACACCAGCACGCAGAGTAGCAGCAAAATCGCCGCAACCAGCGCGCCAAAGAATGTGCGGTTTTTGTTTGAAAGCATCATTGGAACAGCTCCGGATACGCCAGCTTGGCCAGCTCGGCCACCGCCTGCGCCATATACTGCGAGGTCGATCCGCGATAGCTTTCCGTCAGCGCCGCCACGCGCTGCTGCCGCACGGCGGGCAGATCGGCCAGGATCGTGTCGGCCAGGATGCCCTCACGGATCGACTGGCCGCCATCCTCGATGGGCGTAAAGCTGGCGTCATAGCGGATGCCGGGCACGATGAGCAGCTCTGGCTTCCACTCGGCAATGATCTTCTCCTTGCTCACGGGGCTGTAGTTCTCGGCGGTGCACACATTCACCACGCCCGCCGCCTGGCAAATCGCATCAAAGGTCGAGCCCGGGCCATAGGCGCACAGCATGCCCGCCGAGGTGCCGTTGGGGTCGTAGTAATCCTCGTAGAACATCGCGCGCATGCGCTGATCTTCGGGAATCTGCGCCACCTTTTCCGCCACCAAATCCAGCGTGGTCTGCATCGCCTCACGCATCTGCGCGGCTTTGTCCGCCGCGCCGACCCGCTCGCCGAGCTGTGTCAGCATCTCCGCCACCCCCGCCAGATCGGTGGGCGATTCCGCGCGCAGATAGGTCACGCCCGCGCCCTCCAGCATGCCGCCCAGCGATCCATCGAAGTCCGAAAACGAATCGAGAATCACCAGATCAGGCGCGAGCATCAGGATGCCCTCGACGTTGTTGCTGGCGACGCGATTCGGCACTTGCTTGGCCAGCTCGCTGGTCGCCGACAGCACCGCGTTATCCCCCCAGGCAGACACGCCGACAATGCGCTCCGGCCCGATCATCTCCAGCAGCATCTCACTGGCCCACACCGGCAGCACCACGATGCGCTGGGGCACCTTCGCCTCCTGTGCCCAGGCACCCGCCGCGCCCGCGCAAAGCATCAGCACCACCAGAACCCCCACCAAAAACCGTTTCATGCTCCATCCTCCTGACATTTCGAAATCCGCATACCGAACGATACCACAGAACCAGGCCCCAGCGAACGCCGTTTGGTATCGCTCGTCTGCGGCTCTCTGGTCGCCGCAGGTTGCGCCTTTCCCATGGCAAAGGCCACGGCACGCGGCATAGCCGCGCACCGTGGCCCGTTTTCGCCACAAAGCGTCTTTTTCGCACGCCCCATCCATCGTAAGGCTCTCGTGCGGTGACAGCAGGAGCAGGTCTTCTGGCTCGTGCGTTCTCTCGCGCGCCCCGCCTTCCCAGGCAATTGCCCAGTGGCTCATGGGGCGTGCACGCACTTACAGCGGCGGGACCGCGCGGGATGTTCGCCCGCTTCCCTTTTCATGCCCGCCGTGGCGGGCAACTCCTGTGTGATGTATGCGATTGAGGGTATCGTACCATATCGGCGCGTCGCGGACAAGCCCTTACTGTTGCTTCTTGCGCTCCGCTTGCAATTGGTTGTCGATCGCCAGCTTCCGCAGGATCTGCGCAATGAGCGCCTCCAGCTCTTTGCCCGCGCTGTAGTCCGCCTGGGCAATGAAGTCCACGCGGTTATCGGCGAGCAGCGGCTCCACCTTGGCGCGCGCCCTGGGCGGGTGCACCGCGATAGAGTGTCCGTGGTTGACCTTGACCAGCTTCATGCAGGGCACGTCGGTCAGCCCATCGCCGATGTAGATCATGTTGCGGAACTGCACGCGCCGCTCCTCCTCCCGCGTGTAGCGGTTCAGCGCGTCGTCGTCGGACACGTCGAGCACGCCCTTGTTGATGCGAAAGAGGAACTGCGTCTTGGTGGTGTAATTGACCACCGCGCGCGGCCACACCGCCACGCCCGATGCGTCGTAGAAGAACTCGCACGCGTACACCTCTTTGAACCGCTTGTAGATCGCGGAGCCCTCGATGATTTCTTTCAGGCCGGACGAGATGATGTAGTGCTCGATGGTCAGCCCCAGCCCGTCGCCCAGCTTGCCGATGCGATCGAACCAATCGGTCACGCCGGGGAAGAATTCGATATCCGCGCCCAGCTTCACAAAATCCTCGCGGCGGATCGGCTGGTGCGCGGCGCGTGCTCGATCGATCATCAGGTACAGATAGGTTAAGATCTTGTCCATGTGCTGCGCCTTGGCCAGCGCAGCGCACTCCTGCCAGAAGGCAGTGGGCTCGATGCCCAGCTTGGGGATGAAGCTGTATTCTTGCATATCGCGCGGCGACAGTGTCTTGTCAAAGTCGTACAGCAGCGCGATAACCGGCTTCTTTGGTTTCGCCATGTTTTTCACCCTTCTCGCGAGTGTCTTGGCACATGTAGAATTTAGGTTTGGGTCGAGAGATTTTTGCGTCCAGCTAGGAGCTGGAGTGCAGACGCAGCGGCGCTACGGCAAACGGAGAGCAACGCTGGACGGAAAAAGCTCCGGCCTCAAACCGAGAGACTACGTGTGACAAGACACTAAAGCGGCAGTTCGTAGCATTGATACCAGTCCAGCCCATACGCGCCGAACCCCAGATCGACCAGCCCGACGCGCCGATACCCCAGCTTTTCATACAGTGCCTTGGCCGGTGCGTTGTGCTGGTAGGTATCCAGCCGCACACAGCAGCAGCCCTGCTTCCTCGCCAGCTCGTGCAGTTGACTCAGCATCTGCGCGCCAAAACCGCGGCGCAGGCTGTTCGGCCGCGTCATGAAGGTATGCACCACCGCCACCCGTTCGCCGGTCGCGGCGATCGGCCAGGGCAGCGCGAGGTACGGCTCGGGCTGCTCGTGGTTCAGGATGGCGGTCGCGGCGATCGCTCCTTGCTCATCGCGCAGGATATACAGCGTGCCCTCGGGCAGCGCTGCCTCTGCGTCGATATGCGTGGGGTACACGCCCTTGCGCCAGCCCGCCCAGTTGATGGGGCTGTGTTCCAGCGCGTCGGCCACGTCATCGTACAACGCGGAGACCTCGGCTAAGTCGCCGAGGGTTGCTTTCTCAATGCGCATGCTCATACCACGATGTTGAGCAGCCGCCCGGGCACATAGATCAGCTTCTTGATCGCCTGCCCGTTCAGCAGCGCGGCCACCTGCGCGTTTAGCGGCAGCTCTTGCTCGGCCTGCTCGCGGGTCATGTCGGCGGCGATGACGATGCGTCCGCGCACCTTGCCGTTGACCTGCACGGCGATCTCCACCGTGTCGGCGACCAGCGCGGCCTCGTCCCACGTCGGCCAGGGCTGCGCATAGACCGGTGTGCCGTAGCCCTGCACTTGCCAAATCTCCTCGGTGATGTGCGGCGCGACCGGGTTGAGCAGCAGCAGCAGCGCTTTTAGCTCGCCCTTCGTCACCTGCTTGGCAGCGTACAACTCGTTGACCAGCGTCATCATCGCGGCGATCGCGGTGTTGTATTTCATGCGCTCGTAGTCCTCGGTCACCTTCTTGATCGTGCTGTGCACGGTCATGCGCATGCTCTCGGAGACTTCGTCGGTATCGATCAGCATCTCCTGCAGGCGCCACACGCGGTCCAAAAAGCGGCGACAGCCGCGCGCGCCCTCGGTGGACCACGGAATCGCCTGGTCGAACGCGCCCATGAACATCTCGTACAGGCGGAACGCGTCGGCGCCCAGCTCGGCGACGATCTCGTCAGGGTTGACCACGTTGCCGCGCGACTTAGACATCTTCTCGCCGTTGCCGCCCAGGATCATGCCGTGCGACGTGCGCTTCTGGTAGGGTTCGGGCGTGGGCACGGCGCCGATATCATATAGGAACTTGTGCCAGAAGCGGCTGTAGAGCAGATGCAGCGTCGTGTGCTCCATGCCGCCGTTGTACCAATCGACCGGCATCCAGTATTGCAGCTCTTTCAGCGACGCCAGCATGTCCGGATTGTGCGGATCGCAATAGCGCAGGAAATACCAGCTCGATCCTGCCCATTGCGGCATGGTGTCGGTCTCGCGGTGCGCGGGCTTGCCGCACGCCGGGCAAGCAACATGCACCCAATCGGTCATCGCCGCCAGCGGGGATTCGCCGCTGTCGGTCGGCTCGTAGTTCTGCACCTCGGGCAGCACCACCGGCAGCTCGCTCTCCGGCACGGCCACCCAGCCGCACGCATCGCAATGCACCAGCGGGATCGGCTCGCCCCAGTAGCGCTGGCGGCTAAAGACCCAGTCGCGCAGCTTGAAATTCACCTTGCGCTCGCCCAGCTTTTTTTCCATCAGCCAATCGGTGATGCGCTGCTTGGCGTCAGCCACGCGCAGGCCGTCCAGGAAACCGGAATTGATCAGCACACCGTCGGCGGTGTTGGTATACGCCGCCTCCTGCACGTCGCCGCCAGCCACCACCTCGACGATGGACAGGCCGAACTTCTTGGCGAATTCCCAGTCGCGCGTATCGTGCGCGGGCACCGCCATGATCGCGCCGGTGCCATCGGTCACCAGCACGTAGTCGCTGATCCACACCGGGATGGGCTTGCCCGTCGCCGGATTGATGGCCGCGATACCGCCCAGTGCCACGCCAGTCTTGTCCTTGGCCATCTCGGTGCGCTCAAAGTCGCTCTTTTTCGCCGCGTTGGTGCGATAGGCGGTCACTTCATCCATGTTGGCGATGCGCCCCGCCAGCTGATCGACCAGCGGGTGCTCGGGCGCGAGCACCATGTACGTCGCGCCAAAGAGCGTGTCCGGCCGCGTGGTGTACACGCGCACCTTCTCGCCCGATCCTTCCAGCGCGAAGTCCACCTCCGCGCCCTCGCTGCGGCCGATCCAGTTGCGCTGCTGCATTTTGACCTTCTCGATGAAGTCCACATCGTCCAGCCCATCGAGCAGCTTCTGCGCGTAGTCGGTGATTTTCAGCATCCACTGGCTCTTGACGCGACGGATGACCTCGCTGCCACACCGCTCGCACACGCCATCGACCACTTCCTCGTTGGCCAGGCCGCACTTGCAGCTGGTGCACCAGTTGATGGGCATCTCGGTCTTGTATGCCAGGCCGCGCTCAAACAGCTTCAAGAAGATCCACTGCGTCCACTTGTAGTATTTCGGGTCGGTGGTATTAACCTCGCGCGACCAGTCGAAGGAGAAACCCAGCGCCTTCAACTGCGCGCGGAAATGGTCGATGTTGTTCTGTGTCACCGCTGCGGGGTGCACCTTGTTCTTGATGGCGTAGTTTTCTGTGGGTAGGCCAAACGCGTCCCAACCCATCGGGTAGAGCACGTTGTAGCCTTCCATGCGCCGCTTTCTGGCGATGATATCGATGGCGGTATTGCTGCGCGGGTGGCCGACGTGCAGTCCCGCGCCCGAGGGATATGGGAACTCGATCAGGCCATAAAACTTTGGCTTGTCGTGGGTCGCCTTGGCCTCAAAGGCATGCTGCTCGTCCCACAGGCGCTGCCATTTTTGCTCTACCTCAGCGGGGATGTAGGGATTTTCCATCATGGGCATGGGGTGCTTCCTCCTTCAAAAAAAGACGCTTCGCCTCCGCATAAGAGACGAAACGCCGTTCCGTGGTACCACTCTTGTTGGCGGCCAAGCCGCCCACTTATCGCACGATATCGGGTGCAACCGATGGCACGCGCCATCGCGCTCCAGGGCGAGCAGCATCTCTTCGCGGCCGCTGCCTCGCACCACCGACAGCTCTCTGTGGACTCAAAGAAGATGTTTTCCCTTTCCTCGCGCACAAATATGAAAATCGATAACGCCCCTAGTATATCCGGCAAACCTGGGCTTGTCAATGCGGTGTTGCCTTCAGGCGACGGCAACACCGCCAGCAAAACCGATCGCCGATCGGCAAAGGTTTTGCGGCTGCGCCCTTTGGGCGTGGGAAAGCGCCCGGAGGGCTCCCTACGGCGAAATGTCCCCGACCAAAGGGATGCGGGGGCAGGAGGCAAGCCTGCCCATCAGGGAGCTTGCCGGTGCGTAAGCGACCGCCACGGGCTGGCGACGGCGACACCGCCAGCAAAACCGATCGCTGATCGGCGAAGGTTTTGCGGCTGCGCCCTTTGGGCGTGGGAAAGGCGCCCGGAGGGTGGGCGCCTTAAGGAATCTGTGCGAAGCACTCTCGCTCCAGCAGCGCGGCAAAGGAGGAAACCCGCGCGGGTCTCAAGCAATTCTCACAGATCCAGGTGTGTGTGGCATTATTGGCCGACTGTGTGGCGCGGCGGATTGCAGCGCTCGTCGGCCTGCATGTGCTGTTGGGCCGCCACGCGCAGCGTCACCGGCAGCGCGTTTTCGGGCGCATACACGCAGCCTTCCAGGTGATACTGGCCGCCATCCGGGTCAGCGACCAGCGGATAGATGTCGCGGCTCATCAGCAGCGCCGCCGAGGTTTGCGCCTCAACGGGCGCGGGATTGGATAGCATGGTCAAGATCGCGACGAAGGTCAGCAGCCCACACAGCGTCGATACAGCCGAAATGCCCAGCTTGATCGGCACATTCCACCGATGCTGCCGCCAGAGGTGATAAAGGCCCACCGGCAGGCACAGAGCCAGCCAGCGCACCAACACAGCGGTGGGCAGTTGTCGTCTGGGAGCATGATGCCGCATGATCTGCACCTCGTTGATCTGTTGCTTCTATAATTAGGAGGGAGCAAGGGGCACGATTGCGAGCTAACGAATATTTCTTTGGGAACTCTGTTTTGTTCATTTTTTTCCAAAAGAAGTCACTTCATAATAAAACCGCAAGATTCGCCAGAAAGTGTCAGTTCTGGCGAGCATTCGCAACATATGGTGTATGCTGTCATATCTTGTCGCTGCTTATTGTATAGCAAAGGAAGTTATTTGTAAACATATTTATTTTTTATAATTATAAATATTTTCCAAATTTTGTTCCAATTTCGTGTCAGTTGTTTTACATTTTTCTTAAATATACTGCTTTCTTTGGAATTGTTCATAAATGCCCAAAGATTTTCTTGCAATCATCGGAAAAACGCTCTCTTGCCCTCTAGTCATGCCACCATTCCTCTTGCCATGTCCCCCGCTTCTTTTTCGTCTCGCCTGCTGCTTCTTGTTATCGCCTGTTGCCTTTTCCGCAAATGCAAAATGCAGAGTTTTTTTCAAAATCCCCTTGTTTTTTGCGCTGAAATCATGTATGATAGCTTATGCTGTCGCCCTATCTTCATGGGCACATGCGCTGATGTAGCTCAGGCGGTAGAGCACTTCCTTGGTAAGGAAGAGGTCATGGGTTCGAGTCCCATCATCAGCTCCATAGCAAAAGCCGCCCATATGGGCGGCTTTTCTGTTCCCGCCATCTTCATCAGAAAAAGCACTTTGCAACCTCCATGTAGAATATGGTACAATATCAACATGTCGGCATTATTCTTTTTCTACTTTTATATTATTGAGGAATGCTATGAATATCAAAATTTCCACGGAAAGCACCAGCGATCTCTCTGCCGAACTCATCCAGGCACATGATCTGTCCATTATGCCGGCGACCATCATCAAAGACGGACACACCTATCAGGATGGCGTCAATATCTTTCCCCGGGACATTTTTTCGCACGTGGAGGCCACCGGCACGCTGTGCACCACATCGGCGCTCAACGTGGGCGAGTACCACGAGTATTTCGCCTCCCTTGCGCCACAGCATGAGACCGTCGTGCATATCTGCATCGGATCGGGCTTTTCCTCCGGCTATCAGAACGCGTGCATCGCCGCACAGGAATTCCCGAACTTACACGTCATCGACTCGCAGAATATTTCCACCGGTCAAGGACTGATCACGCTGGCCGCCTGCAAGATGGCCAAGGACTGTACCGATTTGAACGCGATGTGCGACGCGCTGCGCGAAATGACCGAGCGCGTCGAGGCCAGTTTCATTCTGGAGCGGCTGGAGTATATGGTCAAAGGCGGACGTTGCTCATCCCTGATGGCTTTGGGCGCCAACCTGATGCAACTCAAGCCGTGCATTGAAGTGATCGACGGCAAGCTGCAATCTGGCAAAAAATATCGCGGCCCATATGCAAAATGCACCGCCGCGTATATCCGCGAGCGCCTCAAAGGGCGCGCCGATCTGGACATGGGCTCGCTGTTTTTGACATACACCGTGGTGTCCGAGGAATCTCTGGCCGCGGCCAAGCAAGCGATCGCGGAATTCGGCAGCGGTTTTTCTCAGGTATATGTCACCCAGGCAGGCTGCTCGGTGTCCTGTCATTGCGGGCCGGGTACGCTGGGTGTGCTGTTCGTGCGCAAGAAGGCTTAGCGAAAGCGCCTAGTCCCTCTAATCTTCGATACTCGCAGCCCAATTCCCCCAAACCGGCGCGGCGTCTTCGCTCTGCCGGTTTTCGCTTTCCCGCAGAAATGCCCGGAGCTCGGACGCACCGTCGCTGACATGATCGATCCGCTTCCGCCTGCATCGGCCATAGCTTCCCTGCCCATTCCGATGCAAAGCCGCAATCATTAGAGGAATACGCGGCAACGATGGAGAATATTGGATTGCGCGCTTGGTTGGCGGCTTGCCATGGCTGCCGAGATACACAGAGGAGGAAATCATCATGATCGAAATGTATTCCGCTCGCACATCAGAAATCGATGAAATCGATGATGCCGTTCAAGAAATAACGGATCAGATTGATTTCACGAAATTGAAGCAAAACAGTTGCGGCCTCATCTACTGCAGTTTGGATTTTGTCGAAAGCGGCGTAGCCAAGGCGGTATGCGATGCACTGCCTTTCGATGTCATCGGCATGACCACGCTCGCTAGCGCGGATACGCACGGCTACGGCATTTATGAACTGACGCTGACAATCCTCACCAGCGATGAAGTCAGCTTTGTGGCGGGGATTTCCGACGCGATTGACCAAGAAAATTACAAAGAAGAAATAGAGCGCCTGTACACCAGCATGCGCGGCAAGGTGAGCGATGATCCGGCGCTGATTGTATCGTATATCCCTCATCTGCGCGACGTGGCGGGATATGAAGTCGTCGATACCATGGATGCGGTTTGTGGCGGCATCCCTATTTGGGGATCCATCACCAACAGCGTCGATTTCACCTATGGAACGGTGTCAACCATTTACAACGGAGAAACCCTGCGCAGCGGTCTGGCGATGCTGTTTATGAATGGTCCGGTCGATCCCGAATTCGTGGTCTGTTCTATACCGGAACGCAACATTACCAACAGCCGAGGCATCATCACCAAGAGCAATGGACCGATTCTATACGAAGTCAACGATATGCCCATCATGGAGTATTTGAAATCCATTGGCCTGGAGGTCGATAGCGAGAACGTGACCACCGTGCCGCTGCTGCTGTACTACGATAATGCCGACGAATATGTGGCGCTTGGCTTCTATACGCTGTTTGACGACGGGTCGGTGCTGACCGGCGGACCCATGCCGAAGGGCACGCCCTTTGTGGTAGGCTATATAGATGAAGCCGGTATCCATGAATCGGCCAACGAGGCCATGAACAAAATTGACGCACTCAAAGATCGGCAGACCGTATTGATGCTGCCATGCATCACGCGCTATATCATGCTCTCTCCGAACCAGGAAGATGAGCTCAAGCTCATTTGCAAACGGTTCTCCGAGTCGGGCAAGCCTTTCGCCATGGCGTATTCCGGCGGCGAAATATGCCCCATGCCCGACGCAAACGGGAAGCTGCGCAATCGGTTCCACAATTACAGCTTCAGCGCCTGCGTTCTGTAATCATTCGAATGCGCATGCCAGAACTACGCGGGGAAGATAGAGAGGCATTTTTGTGAGTGAATCCATGCAGAGCCCGTCCCATGAATTGCTGGAGAAGCTGAAAGCGGCTGAAAAAGAGAACCGCAAGCTAAGTCGCGAAAATCAACATCTCATGACCGCTTTGCAACAGGAAAGAACGTCCGCAAAAGCTGCATTGAACCGGCAAAAAACCTCCACACTTGCCCAGCGCCAGCGCGACCGCTATCTCGCGCTGGTGCTCGAAAACTTTCCGGGAATCATCCTATTTTTAACAGAAGCGCTGCGCATCGACTTCTGTACAAATTTTGTCGTGGAAAAGACAGGACACACCAGCTCCATTGAGCTCAAAGGGCGCACCTTGACGGAACTTTTTTCTGGTTTTTTGTCCGAGGAACAGCACGAAAAGCTGATTGCGCATTGCACCCAAACCATGGAGACAGGGGTGCCGGAATCTTTCGAAATTGCATTCCACTTCCAGCAGGATGCCGAGGACTTTGAAGGGACGCTGGTGTCCATGAAAGATGACGATACCCAGTCCAGCGGCATTATGCTGATGCTGCATAACATCACGGCGCTGAAGCATTCGCGCGAGCAAGCCCTGGAAGCCAGCAAAGCCAAAAGTGCGTTCCTCTCCAACATGAGCCACGAAATCCGCACGCCGATGAACGCCATCATTGGGATGACTGCGATCGGCTTAAAGGAAGCAACGCCCGAGCGCAAGGATGCGGCGCTGCATCGCATCGAGAGCGCGTCCACGCATCTGCTGAGCGTCATCAACGATATTCTGGACATTTCAAAGATTGAATCGGGCAAGATGGAGCTCTCGCCGATCGCCTTTGATTTCCGCAAAATGATCGGCAATGTGATGACAATTATCTCACAAAATGTGGATAAGAAGCAGCAACAGCTCACCATCGACATTGATCCTACCATTCCCGATGTGCTGCTCGGGGACGACCAGCGGTTGACGCAAGTGATCACAAACATTCTTTCCAATGCATCGAAATTCACCGACAAACATGGGAAAATACAGCTCACCGCATCCAAAGAATCCATGGACGAGGATTCCTGCATCGTACAAGTATCTGTGCGGGACAATGGCATTGGCATGTCCGCCGAACAAAAGAGCAAGCTGTTCAACATATTCCAGCAGGCAGAGGCAGGCACATCGCGCAAATATGGCGGCAGCGGCCTTGGGTTGGCCATTTCGCGGCGCATTGTCGAGATGATGGGCGGCGAAATTGGGGTCGAGTCCGAGCTGGGTGTGGGCACCTGTTTCTATTTCACCGTCAGGCTGCTTCGCCTGGCAACGACCGGTGCCGACGCGCCGGATATGCAGGTCGAGCATGATCCGGGCTCGTCCCACGAAGACGAGGATTTTTCTCAGCACACCATTCTGGTTGTGGATGATATTGAAATCAATATCGAAATTATGGTGGCGCTTCTGGGGTCAACCGGTATGCAAATCGATACCGCGACCAGCGGCCAGGATGCGGTCAACATGTTCCGCGCGCACCCGGACAGGTATTCGCTGATCCTGATGGACATGCAAATGCCGGAGATCGACGGCCTTACGGCGACCCGCATGATTCGCGCGTTGGGCCACCCTCGTGCCACCAGCATCCCGATCATCGCGATGACCGCCAATGTTTTCCGCGAGGATATCGAGCAATGCCTTCAGGCCGGCATGAACGATCACTTGGGCAAGCCCATCAATATGCAGGAAGTCGTGAGCGTCCTAAGGCGATACCTGCCGGGGCAGTGACGATGCGCAACGCAAAGACAAAATACCGAGCCGTATCACCAGGTAGTGATACGGCTCTTGTTTTCAGATCGTTCTCTCTGGCTTTACGCGATCACCTTGCGCACATCGTCATGCTGGCCAAGCACGATCAGCGTCTCGCCGCCGTCAAAGACATAGTCCGCCTTGGGCATGGGCGTTATCTCCCCGCTGTGGCGCGTGGCCAGAATGCTGACATGATACTTGGTGCGGATCCCTTTTTGCGCGATGGACTTGCCCACCCACGCGTCGGGTACGGAGATTTCATAGATCGCGTACTCCGGCGTCAGCTCGATGCAATCAAAGATGTGATCGCTGCTATAGCGCATCGCCGCGCGATACGCCATCTCCTTCTCGGCGTAAATCACTTGATCCGCGCCATTTTTGAGCAGAAACTTGGCGTGCACGTCTCGATTGGCGCGCGCCAGGACGAACTTGGCGCCATAGTCCTTGAGCAGCGCGGTGGTCTCCAGCGAGCCCTGAAAACTCTCGCCGATTGCCACGACGCACAGATCAAAATTGCGCACGCCCAGCGACGAGATGAACTGCTCGTCGGTGCCGTCCCCGATCAACCCGCTGGTCACAAAGCCCAGCACGGCGTTGACGCGGCTCTCGTCGATATCGACAGCCAGCACTTCGTTTTTGAGCTCGGTCAGTTTCTCTGCCAGGTGTCGCCCAAAGCGCCCCAATCCAATCAGCAGGATGGACTTCATACCTTTTTCCTCCCATACTTACCCGACCACCACATTGCCCAGGGGCAGGTGGTTTGGCTGTTCAACGATACGCTCAGCGATGAAGTAGACTAGCGTCAGGCAGCCGACGCGCCCAAAGTACATCAGGAATGCCAGCAGCAGGTGCGAAGGAACGCTGAGCGTCGGCGTGATGCCAAGTGACAGACCGACCGTGCCGATCGCCGACGCTGCTTCAAACAACGCGCTCCGTAGCGAGACATGGTCGATATGCGCGACGGCAACCGTGACGCCGACCGTCAGCAGCATATAGATGAAGAACACCGCGAACGCCTTTTTGATGGTTGTGTCGTCAATGCGCCGCTGATAGCACGCCACATACTCGCGCTTTCTCACCACCGACACAATGCACAGGATGAGCAGCGCAAAGGTCGTGGTCTTGATGCCGCCCGCAGTCGATCCCGGTGATGCACCGATGAGCATCAGGCAGATGATCAGCATTGTGCTCGCGCCGGTCATTTTCGTCAGATCGACGGTGTTAAAACCCGCAGTGCGCGGCGTCACCGACTGAAACAGGGAGGTTAATAGCTGCTCGGTGGGAGGGCGCGCGGCGAACTCCGGGTTGCGCAGCTCAAAGACGAACAACAGCGCAGCGCCGCCGATGATGAGCACCGCCGCCATCGTCAGCGCGATCTTCGCGTGCAGCCCATAGCGACGGAAATGCCATGTGTAGCGCACAATGTCTTCCCACACGATGAAACCCAGGCCGCCGCAGATGATCAACGCCATGATCGTGCCCGACACCAGCGGGTCGCCCGCATAGCTGGTCAGCGAGGAAAACGGCGCGTTGACGCCCATTAAGTCAAAGCCCGCGTTGCAAAACGCCGAAATCGCGTGAAACACCGCGTAGTAGATCCCCTTGAGCGCGCCGAATTGCGGGATGAACCGAATGGCCAGCAACAGCGCGCCGGTGCCTTCAATCGCCGCCGCCAGCGACACCACGAACCGGCCGGTGCGCACGATGCCACCCAGGTGCTGCGCGGAGATGGCTTCCTGCATGACGGAGCGCTCCGCCAGGCCAAACTTATGGTGCGTAAAGCCCAGCACGTACATGACCACCGTCATGAAGCCCAGGCCGCCGATCTGAATCAGCGACAGATTCACCAGCTGGCCGAACATCGACCAGTGCGTGTACGTGTCGTAGATCACCAGGCCCGTGACGCAGGTCGCCGAGGTGGCGGTGAATAGCGCCTGCGCAAAGGGCGTAGCCGTCCCCGCGCGCGAGGCAACCGGCAGCGCCAATAGCAGCGCGCCGGCCAGGATCACCACCGCGAAGCCGACCGCCAGGATGCGCATCGGCTTGGCGCGCACGTGCAGTCGCGGCTGACTCACCTCTTGCAAGCGGTGCACCGCGACCGGTTCGACGCTACGCGAGATCTGCATCTTGGCCGCCGACTGCTCCGGGGGCAGCATATTGCCCGAGGCAATGAACTGATCCACGCGCCCAACCAGCCAATAGCCGAGCACGCCCAATCCAACAAACATAATGACAAATGCGATGGCCTGCATACGCTCACCTCTGCATGATTCGTGGGGATCGGTTTGCAGCATGAGTATAGCAGCTCGCGCGTAAAGATGGCGTTAGGGTTTTTTCGCGGGCGTAAAGATTGCGTTAATGCGCATACCAAATGACGAAAAGATGTGATAAAATGCCCTTGTGAGGAGATGACCCCATGTTACGAAAACTGCGCGCCCAGGTACCGAACCTGCTCAAGACGCTGGGCGTGCTGGTCGCAACCTGGCTGGTCAGCCTGTGGTTCGATCGCCTGGGGTTTCGCGATGCAAACATCGTCACCATATATATTTTGAGCGTGCTATTCATCGCGGTGTGGACCAACGACCGGTTCTTCGGCCTGTTCGCATCGGTCATCAACGTGTTCGCGTTCAACTTTCTATTCACCGAGCCGCGCTACTCCTTGCAGTTTCATGACGCGGGCTATATCGTGACCTTCCTGGTGATGTTCATCGCGTCGTTTGTCAGCGCCACGCTGACCCAGCAGGTGCGCCGCCACGCGCAGGCCTCCGCACTGCTCGCCGTGCAGGCCAAGCAGGAGGAATTGCGCGCCAATCTGCTGCGCTCGCTGTCGCACGATCTGCGCACACCGCTGACCAGCATCGGCGGCAACGCGGCGGTGCTGCTGCACAACGCGAGCTTGCTCGACGAGGCTAAGAAGCAGCAGCTCTATTCCGACATCTACGATGACGCCAAGTGGCTGACCACGTTGGTGGAGAATCTTCTATCGGTCACACGCATCGAGAATGGCACGCTGAACATCCGCATGGAGCCCGAGCTGATCGAAGAGATCGTAGCCGAGGCGCTCAAACACATCGACCGCCACAGTACGGAACACCGTGTAACCGTGGATATTGCCGACGACATGCTGCTGGCAGAGATGGACGCGCGACTGATCGTACAGGTGCTGATCAATCTGATCGACAACGCCGTGCACTATACACAGCCCGGCTCCTCCATCACAATCTCCGCGCGGCGGGACGGCGGCTGGGTGGGCATCGAGGTGGCCGACGACGGCCCCGGCATCGCGCCGGAAGATCGGCCGCTGCTGTTTGACATGCTGCACACCAACAGCACGCGCCGCCAGGATGGGCGCAGGGGTCTGGGGCTGGGCCTGCCGCTGTGCAAGGCCATCGTCTTGGCGCATGGCGGCGAGTTGTACATGCAGGACAATCACCCGCACGGCACCGTGATGGGCTTTACACTTAGGGCGCAGGAGGTGACCGAGGATGAGTAAGCCGCAGATCCTGATCGTCGAGGACGATCGCGCGATCCGCAACCTGCTGACCACCACGATGGAGATGCAGGGCTATCCATACCAGGTCGCGAAAAACGGGGGGGAGGCGCTGCTCGCCGCCACCAGCAATCCGCCCAGCGTCATCATCCTAGATCTCGGCCTGCCCGACATGGACGGCGTGAAGATCATCGAGAAAATCCGCACCTGGTCGAATATGCCGATCATCGTGGTGTCCGCGCGCAGCGAGGACCACGACAAAATTGACGCGCTGGACGCGGGTGCTGACGATTACCTGACCAAGCCTTTTTCGGTGGAAGAGCTTCTCGCGCGGCTGCGCACCACCTTTCGCCGCATCCGCTACGACCAGGAGAACCCCGGCCAGCCAACCACGCTGTTTGAAAACGGCGGATTGACCATCGACTACAGCGCGGGCTGTGCGTATCTGGATGGGCATGAAATTCACCTGACGCCCACCGAGTACAAGCTACTGTGCCTATTGGCCAGGAACGTGGGCAAAGTGCTGACGCACAACGTCATCCTAAAAGAAGTATGGGGCTCGCCCACGCCCAGCGACACCCCCTCTCTGCGCGTATTTATGGCGACGCTGCGCAAAAAAATCGAGCCGCCAGGCACGACCGGCAAGTGCATCCAGACGCACGTGGGCGTCGGCTACCGCATGCTGCGCATGACCGGGGAAGGGGAGTAAGCGCGACAGCTTGTCAAAAAAGTCAGGCTGCCCAGAAAGCCCCTGTTGCAAGGAGGACACAAGCGAGGCGCGAAGCCGTATCGTGTCATACGACGACAAGCCGAGCGCTGTGCCGACACCGCAAGAGGGGCTTTATCGGCAGCCTGAAAGACGCTCAACGAGCGCCTTTTTAGCTTTTCTGTTCTTTATTCTTCCACAATGCGGCCGTCGGTGCCCAGGATCACCACGCGCCAGGGGATCATCTTGCCGCAATCCTGCAGCGCCTTGGTCGCCGCGTGCGCCAGCCCGCCACAGCAGGGCACTTCCATGCGCACGATCGTGACGCTCTTGATGTCATTCTCGCGCAGGATGGCGGTCAGCTTCTCGCTGTAGTCCACATCGTCCAGCTTCGGGCAGCCGATGATGGTCACCTTGCCCTTGATAAAATCCTGGTGGAAATTGCCGTAGGCATAGGCCGCGCAGTCGGCGGCGATCAGCAGGTGCGCCTTGGCAAAGTACGATGCGTTGACCGGCACGAGCTGGATCTGCACCGGCCATTGGTTCAGCTCGGACGGCACAGCGTCGGCAGAAGCGGCTTGCGGCGCTTCTTTTGCCGGTGCACGCTCAATGCTGCGCGCATGGCTGCCCGGGCAGCCGCATGCCAGCGGTTTTTCCGGCTGTGCATGCCCGGCCTGGTGTGCCTTGACCGCCTCGGGGTCAAACGCGGGCGCCTCGCGCTGCACAAAGGTGATCGCGCCGGTCGGGCACACCGGCAGGCAATTGCCCAACCCGTCGCAGTAGTCATCGCGCAGCAGCTTGGCTTTCCCATCCACCATGCCAATCGCGCCCTCGTGGCAAGCCTGCGCGCACAGCCCGCAGCCGTTGCACAGCTCCTCATCAATATGAATCATTTGACGAATCATGATGTTCCCTCGCTTTGTCTGTGTTATTCATTGCTTGTTTTGTTGACACGCACAGTATAGCGCAAGCTTACCGCGCAGTCCGTTGGATTTACAACAGAAGAAAATCTTTTGCGCAAATCAAATCAAACCAAAAAAACCGGATCGCGGTACAATGGCGTCGAACGGGAAGGAGGATGCGCTGTGCAAGCATGGCTGCGCGACATACAGACCGTGGTGGACGAAATCGACCGGCACATCGAGAGCCGGGACGACGAGGGGTTGACGCTGACCGCACTGGCCAAGCGGCTGGGGTACTCGCCCTTTCACACCACGCGCAAGTTCCGGTAGATGGCCGGCATGTCGCTGCGCGACTACCTGCGCCTGCGCAAGCTGGCCTACGCGCTCATCGAGGTGCGCGACAGCCACCGCCGCATGCTGGATATCGCACTGGACTACGGCTTTTCCTCGCAGGAGGCGTTTACGCGCGCATTTCGGCGCACCTATGGCGTGCCGCCCGCCGCGTACCGCCGCGCGCCCAGACCGGTGCTGCTGCGCACGAAAATCCACACCTTTGACCGTTACGCCTTAGGAATAGGAGAGATCGGCATGATCGAATCGAACAAGGATGTGAAGGTGTACTTTGTCTCCATCCCCGCGCACACGCTGCTGTATATCGCCAACGAGCACAGCGAAGGGTACTTCGATTTCTGGGAAAAACAGGCCGCCATCCCCGGGCAGGACTGCGACACGATCTGCGCGCTGCTGGACACGATCCGCGGCAAGCTGGACGGTAAGGACGGCGTGATCGGCGCGTACAGCGGTCAGATCATGGCGCACCTGTTCGGCGAGGGTGGCAAGACCGCCGAGGCGTACGGCGTGCGCCTGCCCGCCGACTATGCCGGGCCGGTGCCCGCGCCGCTCAAGCGCCTGAATGTCGCCGCCGGTGAGTATATCGTCTTTGAGCATGGCGCGTTCGACTACGACGAGGAATCGGAGGAAGTCGGCGAGGCGATCGCGCAGGCGATGGCGGCGTTTGACTACACGGCCAGCCCCTACGCGCCGGATGAGACGAGCGAGCGGGTCGGGTATTTCTTCTTCGACCCCGAACAGTTTGAGAAGCGGGTGTTGCCGGTAAGGAAGCCGTAGACCGGGGTAAAAAAATCCCTCGCTGCGCTCAAGCGCGGCGAGGAATTTTTTGTGCCTTCTACAAGAACCAAAAATACCTCGGCGTCTCTCGCTTATACGCCTCGTATGCCTGGCCAAACACCGTGGGCAGATATGCCTCCTCCTGCAAGATCCAGCGATGCAGCAGCACAAGGTGCGCGACGGTCACCACCGCGTGCACGGGATTGGGCAGCACGAGCAGCAGGCCGATGCTATGCAGGATAAAGCCCAGGAATGCCGGATTGCGGCTGTAGCGATAGATGCCTCGCGTAATGAGCGCAGTCTTGGCATCGGGGTCGATGCCCGCGCGCCAGCTGTCGCGCATCGTCACCATCGCTGCGATAAAGCTGGCGATGCCGCACAGCGCAATGAGGAGTCCCAGCATGCGCCAGCCTGTGCGCAGCACGATTTCGCCCACCTCCGCGCCGAAAAACACAGACAATACCTGCGCTGCGGCCTGCGCATACGTCACGACCAGCAGCGCGATCTCCATAGCGCGCACGCGGGCGGGCTTGTTGCCCTTGCCCATCTGGTTGGTTCGGATACCGCGCTGCGCCATGCGCATCTGTTTGAGGAAATACGCCGCGTAAAATACGACGATCAGCAGCAACGCACAGACGCGAATCATGTGTTCCCCTCCTCAATCGGCGGCGCATCCTTGCGGCTCAAAAACGCGGCCAGCGCAATGGCCGTGCCACCGGCCAGCAGCTTGGCGGCGATCACCGGAAAGACCATCTCCGGGCACGCACCGCCCACAAACGCCAGTACATCGCCCAGCACAAACGAGCCGGACACCGCAAACGCCACATTCAGCAACTTGCCCTTGCGATTCATCGTGTCCAGCACGCTCCACACCGGAATGCTGTTGGCCAGCTGCGTCATCAGGCCGGTCGAAGCCTCCACATTGATGCCCACTTTCTGGCCAAAGGCGGCCATCGCGTTGCCCAGGCGCTTGTTCAGGAAGTGGATCATCGGGAAGGCGCCGATCAGTACGATGGCGATCTGGCCGACCAGCAGCAGCGCCTTCTCCAGCGGCACCGCGCCCAACACGGGATCAAACTCCACCATCTTATAGAAGAGCGGCAGGCGAATGCCGGTGATGTACTGGAACGCCGCAATCGCTGGACTGACCGTGACGATGAACGTGATCACTTTGCCGAATCCCACGAAGGCCTTCATCATCCATTCCGGCCTCACCAGCAGCCCCACCGCCACCACGACGGCCAGCAGGATCACCGGCAGGGTATTGAGCAGCAGCTCAGTCGGCGAAATCGGCGTGCTGGTAAATGCCATCAGCAGCCCTCCAGCGATGCAGCCGACCGGCATCGTCACAATGCCGATCAGGATACCGCGCGCCAGGATCGGATGATCCTCGCGCTTGACCATGCGCAGCGCGTATGGGATGGTGAAGCAGGTCGTGATGCCCATCATCGACGCGACGATCAGCCCCGCGTAGCGGCCGACCGCCACGTTGGCTTCGCCCGCCAGTTGGACCGACAGCGCATAGCCGCCCATGTCCACCGCGATAAAGGACGACGGAAACATCGCGGGGCTGGCGCCCAGCATCGTATAGATCGGCGTCACGATGGGGCGCAGCACGAGCAGCAACACCGGCGACAGCGCCACGATGCCGACCACGGCCAGCGCCAAGTCGCCCATCGCGTGAAAGCCCGCGTCAAACTGCTCGCCATAGCCGAGCTTGTTGCCGCGCAGTTTGTCAACCAGGCCGATGAGCATAAACACCATCAGTATCGTCATCACTACTGAGCTGACCGACAACCCCTGTCCGAATGCGACCAGCGACTGCACAAAAGTATCCCAAGAAATAGCGGCAATCAGTTCCTGCATAATGCCTCCACAAAACAAAATCTGGCAACATGATACCATATCGTGGGAGCACCGTCCACATTGACAATGGCGGATGCGGTGTTTATACTACATTTATTGTATGCATTGATACATGAGGAGGCATTTCGCCATGAACTGGATTGATACACTGATCGGCACCCCGCTGGGTGCGCTTATGTGGCTGTGCTATACGTTCCTGCGCCACTATGGTTGGGCCATTGTGCTGTTCACCATATTGACCAAGGTGATTCTTTTTCCGCTGAGTCTGTGGGTGCAGAAGAACTCCATCAAGATGGTGAAGCTGCAACCGCAGGTCAACGACATCGCGGTAGCTTGCGGCGCGGATCACGGCAAAGCCGCCGAGGAGCAGCTGGCGCTCTATAAAAAGGAAGGCTACCACCCGATGGCCGGTGTCATCCCCATGCTGATCCAGATACCGATCATCCTGGGGTTGATCTCTGTCGTATACAGCCCGCTCAAGCATCTATTGCGGCTTGACCCGGCGCTGATCCAGTCCCTGTGCGCCACCGCCGAACAGTTTGTCGGCGCGCCGCTGGGCTCCACCGCGCAGCTTAAGGCCATCGAGCTCATTCAGGATCCGAACACCGTCGGCTTGTTCTCGGCGTTGGGCGGCAACGCCTCGCAAGCCATCGCGTCTATCCAGCAGATGAATTTCAACATGTTTGGCTTAAACCTCGTACACTATCCGAGCTTTTCGCATCCGGACATTTACTGGCTGTTCCCGCTGCTGTCCGGCCTGTCGGCGCTGCTGCTCTGTGTGTGCCAGAATCGCGAAAACGTGTTGCAGCGCGAGCAGGGCTTCTGGGGGCGCTGGGGTGTGGCGATCTTCCTGACCGCGTTCTCGACGTACTTCGCGTTCATCGTGCCCGCCGGCATCGGCCTGTACTGGATCCTGGGCAACTTGATCGCCATCTTTACGCTCTACCTGCTCAACTGGATCGACGACCCCAAGAAAGCCATTGACTACACCGCGCTTGAGGAAAGCAAGCAGCGCCTGGCCGAGAGCCGCGCCGCCGAGAAAAACAGCAAACCCACGCCGGAGCAAGTGGCGCGAGGCAAGGCCGATTACAAGCGTTTCTGCGACGACAGCAATGTCAAGCAGCTGGTCTATTATTCCGAAAAGAGCGGGTTCCACAAATACTTCGCCGACCAGATCGACCAGATTCTCAAGACCTCTGATCTGACCATCCACTACCTGACCAGCGATCCGAACGACGCGATCTTCCAGAAGAACGAGCCGCGCATCATCCCCTACTACGTCGGCGACAACAGCCTCATCCCGCTGTTCATGAAGATGGATTGCAATGTGATGGTATCAACCACGCCCAACCTGCATACCTATCACCTAAAGCGGTCGTTGGTGCGCAAGGACATCGAATATATCTACACGCCGCACGACCCGATGAGCCTGCACATGGGCACCGCGAAGGGCGCGTACGACCACTTCGACACCATGCTGTGCGTCGGCCCGCACCAGGTGAACGAGGCGCGCGCGCTGGAGCAGGTCTATCGCCTCAAGGAAAAGACGCTGGTGCACTGCGGCTACGCGATGATCGACAACCTGCTCAAAGCCTACGAAGGCATGGAGCACACCGAGCATGCGCAAAAGAAGATCCTGATCGCACCCTCGTGGCAGGAGGGCAACATCCTGGAGAGCTGCATCGATGCGCTGCTGGCCGCCTTGCTGGGCAAGGGTTACGACATCACCGTGCGCCCGCATCCGGAGTTTGTCAAGCGCTACCCCGCCAAGATGATGGCACTGACCAGCGCATACAAGGATCAGTTCGACGATCATTTCCGCATCGAGGCCGATTTCTCGTCCAACGTCACGATCTTTACCGCCGATCTGGTGATCACCGACTGGTCAGGCATCGCGTACGAGTTTTCCTACGCAACTAAGAAACCTTGCTTGTTCATCGACACGCCGATGAAGATTATGAATCCCGAATACGAAAAAATCGACTGCGTGCCCATCGAGATCGCACTGCGCACTCACCTGGGCATCGCGCTGCCGCTGGACAAAGCGGGCGAAGCCGCCGATGCAGTGCACACGTTGCTGACGCACCAGGATGATTACCGCCAATCCATTGCGCAGGCGATGGAACAGACGCTGTTTCACCCTGGCCGCAGCGCTGAAGTCGCCGCCCAGTACATCATATCAGCCGTCAAAAAGTAAAATCGGCGCTGCCACATTGCACCGCTCTTTCCATTTTTTCTTTGCAAAAAACTTGACAATGTTCAAATTTTTTGTATACAATAGGAAAAATGAAAGGGCGGTGTTGTCTGTGAAAAAGTTTTTGTTGCTCGTTTTGACCGTTTGCCTACTGCTGTCCATGACCGCCTGTTCAAAAACAGGCGATCCGAAGCGGGTTCTGATCTACTCTTCAGCCGAGGAATACCGCAACGAGTATTTTCTTCAGCGGCTAAAGGCACAGTTCCCTTCCTATGACATCAAGATTGAGTACCTGTCCAGCGGCACGCACGCCGCGCGCCTGCAAGCCGAAGGCAAGCAATCGCCTTGCGATATTTCGCTGGACATCGAGTACGGTTCCGCGGAAAAACTGCAAGACCTGTTTGCCGATTTATCGGCCTATGACACATCCATCTATGTGGACGACATGGTGCTCCCCGGCAAGAAAGTGCTGCCCAGCATGCGCAACGGCGGTTGCATCGCCTACAACACCGATGTGCTCAAGAGCAAGGAGCTCACCCCCCCGGCCAGCTACGCCGATCTGCTCGATCCCAAGTACCAGGGGCTGATCTCCATGCCCGACCCGGTTTCCTCGGGCACCGGCTACATGTTCCTCAAGAGTCTGGTAAACACCATGGGCGAGGATGCCGCTTTCACGTATTTCGCGGAGCTAAAAAAGAACATCAAGCAATTCACGCCATCGGGCTCCGGCCCGGTCAACGCGCTGACGCTGGGCGAGGCGGGCATTGGCCTGGCGGTCACCGCCACCGCGGTCACGCAGATCAACAGCGGCACCCCGCTGGCCGTCACCTTCTTCTCCGAGGGTTCGCCGTTTGCCTGCTATGGCCTGGCAATGATAGATGGCAAGCAGAACAACCCCGCCGTCAAAGAAGTATTCGACTACTTTGTGTCCACGCTGGTGCGCGAGGACAAAGTGAAGTACTATCCCGAGAAGATCTACAAGGCCGAGGATTTCACCATCGAAAACTATCCGGCGAACATTACGTACGCCGATATGTCCGGCAACACGCTCGAAGAGAAAACGCGGTTGCAGGAGAAATGGAAGGCGCAATGAGCAACGGATCCATGACCCCCCAACTGCAAGTGGAGCACCTGGCCATGCACGTTGGCCACCCACAGGTGCTGCGTGACATCAGCTTTTCCGTCCAGGAGGGAGAGACCATCTCCATCCTGGGCGCCTCGGGCTGCGGAAAAACCACCATTCTGCGCATCCTGGTCGGCCTGCTC
>JAVBUY010000065.1:0-9458 GCA_031554855.1 Eubacteriales bacterium | reverse complement strand
TGTGCAGCATTCTGAGCAACATCGCGCGCGTGCCGCTGGCGTATGCGCTGGCCGCGACCGCGCTAGGGCTCAACGGCATCTGGTGGGCGATCACCATCACGTGCATGGTGCGCGGGCTGTCGATGCTGATCTGGTATCTGGCGCAATCGAAGCACATGCCCAGGGTGGATGTGGCAACGGCGGCATAGAACGAGGATTGGGGATACGAAAGATGAAGAGACTGTCGAACGGACTGCAAAAAACGGTGTTTGTGATCTTCGCGCTGCTGTCTGCGATGATCATCGTGTCCATCGTGGCATTCAACCGGCATCCGGCTTGGATTTTCTATCCGGTGTGCGCGGCGACGGTGGCGGGGCTATTCTTTCTGCTGCGCTTTCTGGGGCGGCATGAGACGTTTGCGAAGCGCGCGTTTCCGTTCGTGCTGCTGGGCATCGCCGTGCTGCTGCCGCTGATTCAGATTCCGGTGGGCATGCTGCTGGAGTTCGATCCGCATTCCGACTTTGGCAATGTGTTCTACGGCGCGCAGGCCTGGGCGCAGGACTACACCTTTATGCTCGATGCCGATCGTGCGTTTTACTTCTACAATTTCCCGAACAATGTGCCGCTGATGGCGCTGCTGACCGGTGTATTTCAGTGGGTGAACAAGCTGGACGGCGACCAGTATTTCCTGGCGGCGGTGATCGTCAATAGCTTGCTGGCGACGCTGAGCATCATTCTGTGCATCGACATCGTGCGGCGCATCGCCGGACACGCGGTGGCGCTGGTCGCGGCGGTGGTGTTCCTGGTGCTGCCGCCATACTATGTGCTGGGCGCGGTGTTCTATACCGACGCGATGACCTTCATCTATCCGGCGGCGCTGCTGTGGCTGTACCTGGTGGCGCGAAAGTGCAAGTGGTGGCTTAAGCTGCCGATCTATGTGATCATGGCCGGACTGGCGCTGATCGGCTTTGAGATCAAGGCAACGGTGGTGATCATGCTGATTGCGCTGATTCTGACCGACCTGATCCAGGGCCGCTGGCTGTCGCTGGGCATGCTGCTGCCGCTCTCGCTGGCGGCGATCCTCATCGGCTCGTCGATGTGGAACCAGTACCTGCTGGACCAGCACTTTGAGCCCGACGAGCTGGAGCTGCACAATCTGCCCACCGTCAACTGGCTGGTGCAGGGCATCGCCTGGCGGGACGACAGCATTGGCAACCTCTATCATTTCGCGCCCAACCGCACCGAGCGCGACAAGGTGGGCTGGCAGATGCTGCGCGAGCTATACGCCAAACGCTTTATGAAGGGCGAAATGCCCGAATTCTATGGGCGGAAGATGGAAGTGGACTTTGGCAGAGGCACCATGGGGCTGGATGATTTCCTGGACGACCGGCCATGGAACGACGTGTGGATACAGCAATACGTATTCTATAGCGGCGAGCACTACAAGGGATACAACGCGTACTGTTGCGGCGTGATGCTGGGCCTGTGGATCTTGGCGCTGGGTGGCGCGGTTGCCGGTGTGCGCGACCTGGGCAGCACGAGCGGACAGCATCCGGAGATCTGGATGGGGCTGGTGGGCATCATTCTGTTCCTGCTCGCCTGGGAGATGCGCGACCGGTATTTCTCGAATTACTTCTCGATTCTGATCGTCGCAGGCGTGCTGGGCCTTACGACCTGCGCGCCCTGGGTGCACTGGGAAAAGAAAACGGCGTAAAGAAGAACCCCCTCCGCGAAGATTGCACGGAGGGGGTTTGCTTTTTGCCTATTACTTGCTCTTGCTTGCGATCGCGCGCGCCACCTTGATGCCGGTGACCGACGCCTGCATCAGCCCGCGCGTGATGCCCGCGCCGTCGCCGATGGCGTATAGACCCTCGATGGCGGTCTGGAAGTTCTCGTTGACCAGCACCTTGGAGGAGTAGAACTTGACCTCCACGCCGTAGAGCAATGTGTTCTTGCTATACAGGCCGGGCGCGATGTTGTCGAACGCCTTGAGCGCCTCGATGACCGAAGTGAGGTGGCGCGGCGGCAGTACGAAGGACAGGTCGCCGGGCACCGCGGTCTTGAGCGTGGGGATGGTGGTGGAGCGCGCCAGGCGGCTGGCGGTGGTGCGGCGACCTTTGAGCAGATCACCCAGGCGCTGCACCATGATCGGCCCACCGGTCAGCATGTTGCCGAGCTGCGCGATGTAGCGGCCATACTCGATGGGCTGATCGAATGGCTCGGTGAAGCTGGTGGACACCAACACGGCGAAGTTCGTGTTGTGGGTGCGCAGCGACTCGTCGCCATAGCTGTGGCCATTGACCACCGCGATGCCGCCCTCGTAATGCTCCTCGGACACCACGCCGCCCGGATTCATGCAGAAGGTGCGCACTTTGTTTTCGTAGGTATCGGCGTAGTAGACCAGCTTGGCTTCGTACAATTCTTTGGTCAGGTGATCCATGATGGAATTGGGCACCTCGACGCGCACACCGATGTCCACTTCGTTGTTGCGCGTGGGCAGGCCCAGGTTGCGGATCTCCTGGCTGAGCCAGGCGGCGCCGCCTCGGCCGGGCGCTGCGATGACGTTGGGCGCATAGGCGGCGTAGGCTTCGCCATCGCGCGGCTTGAGCTTCACGCCCACCGCGCGGCCGTCCTCGACCAGGATCTCCAGCGCGTCGGTCAACTCGCGAAAGGTGGTGTGGGACTGCGCGACCAGGTAATCGTGCATGCCGCCCAGCACATCACCTGCGTGCTCGGTGCCTAGGTGGCGCACCGGACAGGGCACCAGCAGGATATTGTAGCGCGTCGCCTCGTAGGTGATTTCATCGACCTTCTGCGTGTTCAGGCCGTGCACCTTCGGATCGGCGCCAAAGCGCAGATACATCTGATCGGCATGCGCGATCAGCGCCTGCGCCTCGTCGTGACCCAGGTAGTCGGCGACGTGGCCGCCGACCTCATCGGACAGCGACAGCTTGCCATCGGAAAACGCGCCCGCACCCGCCCAGCCATGCACGATGGCGCAGGGCTTGCAGTGCACGCACTTGCCGGTGGTGCGCGCGGGGCAGGCGCGGCTGGCGATCGCGCGACCGGTATCGACCATCAGGATGCGCGCATCGGGCATTTGTTCGGTGAGCTCCAGCGCGGTAAAAATGCCCGCCGGGCCCGCACCGATGATGATCGCGTCGAATGTGTTTTGCTGTGTAGACATCAAGAATCTCCTTTGTGTGGTCGCGGACATGCCAAAAGCCCCTATCGAGAAGGGCTGAAAAAGCCTGCGATACTGTACCACAACCGAAGGGGGAAGTCAAGGATTCTTGCGGTGATCCAGCCGATATCGGGCCAGCAGCATGGACACCACCTCGTCGCGCTGCTGCTGGGGCTGCTGCAAGGCGAAAGTGGACAGATACCGCTGGTTGGTCATGCTGACCAGCCCGGCCAGCGGCGTTTCATAATTCGACCAGTAATCGTATTGCTCGGCATAGTCGCGCTGCACGCTGGCGGGCACGCGCTGCGCCAGCGCATTGTACGCGATAGGGTCGCGGGCATTGAGCGCCAACGATGCGTAGCGCAGCATGGTCAGCGTGCCCGAGTAAGCGAAGCCGGGATCGCCCGAGGCCATGCACGCGAGGTAGGCGATGTAGTCGGCCTCGGCCTCGCGCGCGAAGCCGCGCTGATGCGCTGCCTCATGGCAGGCGGTGTGCGCCAGCTGCGTCGCGGGAATGCCGCCATTGAGCAGCGCCTCCGCCGTGTAAGGGATGAAGATGCCCATCACCTGCATCTCGCTGAAGGTTTCGCCGTGCTTGAGCAGCTTGGGCGCGGCATATTGGCCGGATAGCCACGGATACTGGCGCGAGAGCGCGCCGTACGCGCCGGGCACTTTGCGCAGCAGCTCGGGCAGCGGCATGGGCGAGAGAAACGTGCCGTCGCTGCTCTCGGGCAGTTGTGCGCGCAGACGCGTGGCATCATCCACCAGGTCATCGCATAGCGCGGACAGCTCCGCCGTGCTGGCAGGGGCAAGCGGCAGGTCGGCCGACGTGGCGAAGGGCTGGCGCGCGAAGTTGAACCCCCAGAGCAGCACAAACACGGCGTAGCACGCGCCGACGCCGCAGACCAGCCGGTAGCAGAAGCGGCCGAACGGCTTTGCGCTGTGTCGCCACAGCGATTGCCCGACGCGAAACAGCAGCAGACAGGCGGTGAGCACGGCGGCGATGGGCAGCGCGCGCTCGGCGACCGAAGACGGCATCTGCGCGGAGATGCGCGACAGCGCGCCCATCAGCGGCGGATACACGCGGCGCGAAAACATGTCTTCGATCCATTGCGGGCGGTGCGCAAACAGACGCAGCGCAAGAAACGCCAATGGCGCCGGCAACAATCCGGCCAGGCGCAAGCCCCAGCGCGTCACGCGTCGCATGCGCATTCCTCCCCGTTTTGCGGCGTTGTTTCTATATCCAAGATGCACACAGTATAGACTTGGTTTGCGCGCGCGACCACCCACCAAAGATTGTCTGTGCTTGCAGGTTGGAAACACTCGGGGTATACTGGACAAAGAGTTGCGACACACGCGCGCACCGCGCGGCGACGGCTGGGAGGAATTGCATTGCGGTTGGGGCTATCGACGGCGGCGTTCTATGGCGGATATGAGACCGAGGAGGCGGCGGCCCTGCTGCCGCGACTGGGGCTGGATTGCTGCGAAGTGTTTCTGGAAACCATCAGCGAATACAACGCGGCGTTTGCCGCTGAAGTGACGCAGGCGCTGGACGGTCTGCCCGCGCACTCGGTGCACCCGCTGGGCACGCAATTTGAAAGCAGCTTATTCAGCAAATCCGCGCGCCAGCGTGCCGACGCGATGGATGTGTTTGAGCGGGTGCTGGAGGCTGGCGAGGCGCTGCGTGCGCGGGTGTATGTGTATCATGGTGTGCCCGATACGCACCGGCGAGGCAACGGACCCAACCTGCCCGGCTGGCAGGACGGGTTGAACGACCTGTGCACCCGCGCGGCGGCGCGCGGAATGTGCGTTGGCTGGGAGAACGTGTGGTGGTGCCACCTGTCGCGGCCGGAACATGTGCGCGCTGTGCGCGAGGCGGTGCCCGATATGCGCTTTGTGCTGGATATCAAGCAGGCGATGCACATCGGCATCGACCCGACCGCCTTGATCCCCGAGATGGGCGATCGCATGGTGAATGTGCATGTGTGCGATCGCGACGAAGAGGGGGCGCTCTGTCTGCCCGGGCAGGGGACGTTTGATTTTGTGCGCTTTTTCGCCGCACTCAAGACGCAGGGCTACGATGGGCCGGTGATACTCGAACCCTACAGCACCCTGTTTACGCGCATGGAACAAATAGAAGCTGCGCTCGATGCGCTGCGCGACGCGCTATACAAAGCCGACCGGCTATAGTATAATTTGGTAAGCTTTTTGCAAGTACGGGAGATGATGAGATGGGCAAAGCAATCGCCAGCCTGCGCCGGGCGGGATCGGCGGTCGCCGGCGCACTGGATCGCGCCGACAGTCTGCTGCGTCGCGGCCTGGACGACCGCGCGGGCAATGCGTTCGCCTCGGCGCTGTGGGCGCTGCTGACGATCGCGTGCTTCTTTGTGGCGCGTGGCTACCGATATGATCTGTTGGAGGGCGTGGCGCCGGAACAGGCGGCTGCCGCGCGGCTATGGCTGGGCGTGCTGTATGGCGCGCTGTTTGGCGCGACGCTGGCCGGACTCTTTCGCATGCTGCGCAAGGCCGACGCGACGCGCGCGCTGCTGATCCTGATGAGCGCGGTGTGGATGGCGATCCTGATGGTGCGCCTGGCGCTATCCAACCACCTGCCCGCCGAGTTTGAGGGCGGCGTGGGCGAGTGGGCGCTGCGCATGCGCGAGGAGGGCTTCTCGTACACCATCACCGACTATGTGGGTGTGTTCTTTCCGCCGTATCAATACGTGCTGTACCTGATCGGCACATTCTGCGGGCCGGTGCCGGAGCTGTACCTGGTCAAGTTCGCATCGGCTATCTTTGAATACCTGTGCGCCTACGGCGTGGTCAAGCTGGTCGGGCTGCGCTATGAACGGGTGGGCATAAAAGTAAGCGCGCTGATGCTAACGCTGCTGCTGCCCACCGTGCTGCTCAACGGCGCGTACTGGGGGCAGTACGATGCGATGTATGTGTCGCTGATGCTGCTGGGGTTGTATCTGGCGCTGAGCGACAAGCCTTGGGCGGGCGTGGCGCTGTTCGGTGCGGCGTTCGCCATCAAGATGCAGGCGGCGTTCCTGCTGCCGATCCTGCTCGTGCTGTTCGGCATGCGCAAGATCGGGCTACGCCACCTGCTGGCCTTTCCGGCGGCGTATTTGCTGATGCTGCTGCCCGCGATCCTGGCCGACAAGCCGCTGATCGATATCCTGGACATCTACGCGATGCAGATCGACGAGCAGAAGGAGCTGGTGCTGTCCGGCGCGTCGATCTACCGCATGATGCCGATCCATCGGCTGCCGTACCGCATCTTCTCGAATGTGGGCATTTCCCTGAGCATTGGCGCCTCGGCGCTGCTGTGCGGCATGCTGTTCCTCAACGCCAAGCGGCTCACCACCGGCATGGTAATGACCGCCGCACTGGTGCTGGCGATCGCGATGCCGCTGCTATTGCCCACCATGCGCGAGCGCAATTTCTACCTGGCCGACATGCTGGCCATCGTGTTCCTGATGTACTATCCGCGCAAGTGGTGCATCCCGTGCATGGTGTTCGCGTCGTCCAACTTCGGCTACCTGGTGTCGGTGATGCGCATGCCATGGACCGCCGTACCCTACGCGATGGCGACACTGTCGTTCGTGCTGGCGGCGGGGCTGGCGACCATGCACCTGGTGGCCGAGCTGAAAGGAAGGGGGGACGCGCATGCGCAAGTGGCGAAATAGCGTGAAGCAAATCCTGGACAAGCCCGACGACCTGCTGCGCAAGGGATTGACCGCGCGCGCACATTTGGCGTTTGTCGCCGCGCTGTGGGCGGTGGCCAGTGTGCTGTTCTTCTTTGTCGCCAAGCGGTGCCGCTTTGAGTTCGTCGATACCTTCCCGCCCCGCGAGGCAGCGTTTATTCAAACCAGTCTGGCGGCGATCTTCTGCGCGCTGTTTGCGGTGACGCTGGCCGGATTGTTCTACAAGCTCTGGCGCGAGAAAGCACCGGTGGCGCTGCTGGTGCTGATGGCGGGGGTGTGGATGGCCACGCTGGTGGTGCGCATCTCGCTGCTGGATTACCAGAGCGGCGACTACAATGACTTCTTGAGCGCGTGGATTTTCCGCATGCAGGATCGCGGGTTCGCCGGATCGATCATCGGCAACATCGGCGACTACACGCCGCCGTACATGTACCTGATCTTCCTGGTGTCACGCTTTCCGATGCTGCCCGATCTCTACCTGCTCAAGTTCGCGTCGATTCTCTTCGACTATCTGTGCGCGTACTTCGTGATGAAACTGGTCAGCCTGAAGTATAGGGGATTGCTGACCCAGCTTGCCTGCATGATGCTGGCGCTGTGGGCACCGACCATGCTGCTCAACGCTTCGTACTGGGCGCAATGCGACGCGCTGTACACCGGCTTTGCGCTGGGTGGGCTGTACTTTGCGCTGGAGGGCAAGCCCTATCGCGGCACGCTGTTTTTCGGCATCAGCTTCGCGCTGAAGTTGCAGGCGATTTTTATCCTGCCCATCCTGCTGGTGCTTTACGGCATGCGCAAGATCTCGCTCAAGCATGTGCTGATGTTCCCGGCAGGCTATGTGCTGATGATGATTCCTGCACTGCTGGCCGGAAAGAGCATAGCCAGCATCCTGGCGGTCTACGGCATGCAGGTGGGCAATTATCCTTATTTGGTGATGGGCGGGGCGTCCCTGTATCAACTATTGCCTCGGATGGTCAGTTACCCGATCTTCAAGGACGTGGCGCTGTTCCTGGCAATGGCGGTGGCGCTGCTGTTCTGCGGATACCTCTACTACCGCGCTCGACGGCTGACCCTCGACACTGTGATTGCCGCCGCGCTGACGCTGACGATGGCCATGCCGCTGCTGCTGCCCAGCATGCACGCGCGCTATAGCTTCATCGCGGATATGCTGTCCATCGTGTTCCTGGCGTATTATCCGCGCCGGTGGTATGTCACCGCCATCGTGCTGTTCACCTCACTGGTGCCCTACATGCGCTACCTGATGGGCGCGACGATGTACGACGGCTGGCCGTTCATGCTGCTGTCGGCGGCTGCGGTGCTATGCGCATGCCTCTGCGCGTTCTGGGTGGCGCGCGATGTCTGCGACGCCGGAAAAAACGAGGACAAGCGCCTTGCATCCTCGTCCAAAGAAGCGTATAATCTATAACCGAAATATGCACTGTAGCGCGTGAGCATGAGAGGATGGCAAGAGAGATGAGCGAGAACAAAACGCAGCGGATTCGGCTGGACGTAAACCACATGATGGCCGACACAATGGGCATGCAGTACGGCATTACCCGCGAGATGGTGGATGGCTATGCTTCCTTTGCGGCGGCGGCGCAGGCGGCTGTGCAAAAGAACCGCGGCACCGGCTGGCTGGGCTGGACCGAGCTGCCGTATAATCAGGCGGAGATCCTGACCAAGTTGGAGAAGGTCGCCAGCCACGTGCGCGCCACCTTCAAGGCATTTGTTGTGCTGGGCATCGGCGGGTCCGCGCTGGGCCCGACCGCCGTGCAGCAGGCGCTGAACCACATGCATTACAACGAGCTGCCCGACGAGAAGCGCGGCGGCCCGCGCCTGTACGTCGAGGACAACATCGATCCCGAGCGCATGGCTGCGCTGCTGGACGTGATCGATCCGAAGCAGACCTGCTTCTGCGTGATCACCAAGTCGGGCGCGACCGCCGAAACCATGTCGCAGTATCTGATCATCAGCGACCTGCTGAAAAAGCAGGTGAGCAGCGGCTGGCAGAAGCACATCATCGCCATCACCGACGCGGCCAAGGGCAACCTTGTGAAGATTGCCGCCGAAGAGGGCTTTGAGACGTTCACGATCCCGTCCAGCGTGGGTGGACGCTTTTCCGAGCTGTGCCCGGTCGGCCTGCTGCCCGCCGCGGTCTGCGGCATCGACATCCGCGCGATGCTGGCTGGCGCCGCCGACATGGACGAGCGCTGCAAGACCGGCGACGTGTGGAGCAACCCCGCGCTGCTTCAGGCGCTGCTGCAATACATCTGCATGCAGGAGCTGGACATCAACGTCCAGGTCATCATGCCGTACGCCGACTCGCTGCGCTACATGGCCGACTGGTTCTGCCAGCTGTGGGCCGAATCGCTGGGCAAGAACGTGACGCGCAAGGGCATGGCGGTCAACTATGGCCAGACGCCCGCCAAGTCGCTGGGCGTGACCGATCAGCACTCGCAGCTGCAGCTCTACACCGAGGGCCCGTATGACAAGGTCGTCACCTTCCTCAAGGTCGAGAACTTCCGCCACGAGCAGCCCATTCCGCATGGCTGCGAGGCGTTCGCGGATGTCGCTTTCCTGGGCGGCAAGAC
>JAVBUY010000235.1:0-18750 GCA_031554855.1 Eubacteriales bacterium | reverse complement strand
CTGCTGCGCGCCAGCGACTACACGCAGACGCTGGACTACCCCTGCACCGACGCCGAGCGCGACGCATGGCGCGACTACCGCCAGGCGCTGCGCGACCTGCCCGACCAGCCCGGCTGGCCGGAGGACTTCGCCTGGCCCAAGGTGCCGGGGAGGGAGGCGGCGGATCGCACCGCCTATGACCAGACCGCGCGCCGCCTGGACGACATCGAGGGCGCGCTGTGCGAACTGGCCGAGATCGTGACGGGAGGTGTGTGAGATGGCGGCGATTTATGCGCGGAGAATCCAGGCAGGGCTGATGGCGCTGGCGGATGTGCCGGAGCGCTGGCGTGAAGAGGCGCGGGCGCTGACGGAGCGGGACGCGTGAGCGCGATCCCGGCGGGCGAAGCGGCCGCGCTCTTTGAGCAGATCATCGGCTGGCCGTATGTGTCGCCCGGCAGCAATGACCAGAACGGGATGGATTGCAGCGGCGCGTGGGTGAGGGTATACAGGAAGTACGGCGAAAAAGTGGAGCACGGCAGCAATGCGCAGTTCCGGCGATATTGCGCGCGGACGTTTGCCATCGCGGGGGCGGGCGATTTGGCGGTCGGCATGGCGGTGTTCAAGTGCCGCGCGTGGGGCGAAGAGGATCGCGGGCACCGCGACTACGGCAAAGCGCCCGGCAATCTGTACCATGTCGGCTGCGTGACGCGGGTCAACCCGCTGCGCATTGTGCACGCGACGCCGCCCTATGCGAAGGCCGACACCAAGCTGGGCACCTGGACATACGCGGGGGAGATGAGCAAAGTGACATACACAGGACAAGCGCCGGAGCGGGCGATCGGCACGGCGGTGGTGGCGACGCAGGACGGGTCGCTGAACGTGCGGCAGCAGCCGAGCAAGAGCGCGGGCATCGCGGGCAAGCTGCCGCGCGGCGCGACCGTGGACGTGCTAGAGGACGGCGAGGGCTGGGCGCTGATTTTGTACGACGGCGTGACCGGCTGGGCGAGCAAGGACTATTTGAGGATCACCTGGGCGGACGGCAGCGGCGGGGAAAACGAGGGGCAGGGCGCGGGCGCGGGCGGCGAGGATGGCGACGGCGAACCCGCGGCGAGCGAGCCGGGCGTGTGGATCCCCTGCCGGACAGTGGACGAGGCGCGCGCGATCGTGGCGATGCTCGATGTGTTGGCGGGGCTGTCGAGTGGGGCGATGGCGAAAGGAGAGTGATGCGTATGGAGCAGGAGCAAATGGTGCAGGCGATCATGGGGTTACAGGCGACGGTGGCAGGGCTAGGATCCGACATCAAGACGGTATTCAAGCGCCTGGATGAGCAGCAGCGCCTGGTGGAGACCGTGCACAGCCTGGCGCTGTCGGTCGAGAAGATGGCATCGAAGCAGGAGATCATGGCGGTGGAACAGCAACGGCAGCGGGCAGATATCGACGCGCTGCGCATGCAGCCTGCCAAGCGCTGGGAGGCGCTGGTCGGTCAGGTGGTGTCCGTGCTGGTGGCGATCGCCATCGGCTATTTTATGGGGACCAAATAAGGAGGATGGAACTATGAGCTTGTGGGAGAAAATCAAGAACCGGGCGCAGTCCTGGGCGGCGTGGATGGCGCTGGCGGCGCTGATCGCGCTGGTGTGCAAGGAGTGGCTGGGGGTGGAAATCCCCGGCTGGGACGGCATCGTGCAGGCGCTGATGGCCGCGCTGGTGGCGTTCGGCGTGGTCAATAATCCGGATAATCGAAACGAGTTTTGACACAATGATAATCTATCGCATCGACCAATATGATAGTGACACCCCGCTGGCCTCGGCCGGCGGGGTATTTTTCATGCCTGAGCGTGGTAAAGAACGCAGTTTTTGAGACAGCTTTGGCAGATTCGGGAGTAGATTGATTTTTACTGAAATTGATTATAAAATGATTCTTGTAGACAAGTAAAATTAACAAAAACAATTCCTGTTGATAAACTTGTGTTATATGGTAAAATAAAGGAAATTGCTGTTCGTGAATTGTAAAAACGAGTAGAGGGTGGGAAGGGAAAATGGGAAAATTCGAAGATGATCTGCTGGTAAAACTAAACATTGAACTGAGTGAAATGTCTAGAGAAGAGAAAGTGTTCTTTTGCTGGCTTGCTGCGTTCCGAGCTTTGCCTTGTTATACATGCGAGATACTTCCGAATGAGAGCGTTTCACAAGATATATACAAGGTATTTTGGGCGCTTGATATGTCTAGGTGGTATCTTTCCAAGGCTGGGGTATCCAGACAAAATAATATCGCGCAGGCTGCTGCCGATTTGGTCGAATTGCAAATGAATGAAAAAATGGAGGCACCGGATTATGTAGCCGATGCCGTCCGTCTTTCCCTCGCCGTCAATATGGCACGAGGCAAGAATGATGAATTTAACGAAATAGTAAAAGAGATTTTTCCGGATCACGCAATCAAGGCATTCGAAATTGCTTTGACGCAGCAGTCCTATAGAAAAGGTTTGGCGTTGTTGTTAGATGACATACAAAGAATTAAAGCCGGCAATTGCAATCGATTTAAAAGAGATACGGATTTTTATGGCCCAGAGTGGCCGCATTTTTTGAATACACTTGTAGCCAGTGGATGTGGTTACTGGGCAAAACTGTATCAGACGATTTTTGACCAGGGTTTTAAGCTGGACATGCGTGCACTGGAGCGCCGCATTGCAGTACCAGCTGAAATACAAGATAAGGGGGCTGCTGCAGTCGGTGTTTACTTGACGGATCTGGAGAAACAAGGCGGTGAGCGCCTGAACGAAGCAAGAATAATCATTTTAGGAGAAAAAGGTGCAGGGAAAACCTGCCTGGCGCGACGCCTAATTGATCCGAAGGCCCAGATGACCGAGGATGGCGAAAGCACGGAGGGCGTCGAAACTACGCTTTGGAGAATTGAATCGCCACAGGGAGCTGGTCCTGTCAATATCCATATTTGGGATTTTGCTGGCCACGTAGTAACACATGCAGCACATCGTTGCTTTTTGTCGGAACGCTGTCTATATATTATTGTATACGACGGGCGAACGGAGGACAGGAATCGACTGGATTATTGGCTGGAACATGTGAAAATATATGGCGGAAACTCACGGGTTATGGTGCTAATAAATCGGAGAGATAAGCATGCACCAGAAGTCCCGAAAAATAAGTTGAGACGCGATTATCCCTTTATTTTGGACGATTTTGCAGAATTCTCTCTTCGAGATGACGATGTAGCATTGAGGCAATTTCGTTTGCGTGTAGCAGAATTCATTTTAGACAACCCATCCTGGAACAGACAAAAGTTGCCGACACTTTACTTTGAAATCAAAGACGATTTACTGGAGCGCTTTGCGCAAAATCATGATGGACAAAAAACGGAATTAATAACACGCGAAGTATTTGATGAGATCGCTCTAAAAAATGGATGTGCCGCAGCTGATATAGAGAAGGTACTGAGCAGCCTACATGCACTAGGAATTTGCTTGTGGTATCGGGAGCTGAATAGTTTTCATACGTTGGTACTAAATCCGGAATGGATTAGCCATGGCATTTATAGATTGATAAATTGGGCTAAAGATAACGGGAAATACCGTATCTCAAAAAAAGACTGCATGGTGGCTTTTGCAGAAGAAATAATTCGGTATCCCAAAGAAAAGCATTCGTTCTTACTAAGACTTATGTGCGAGTATCAATTAGCATATGTGGATGAAGATAACGATGGTATTGTGGTGCCCGTTCTGCTAAGCAATGACCTGCCAGACGACCTGCCGACTTTCGAAATAAGGGATAGTTTAATGCTGGAGTACGTTGCGGAAAATTCACTACCTGCAGACACAATTTGCCGATTTATTGTTTTGCAGCACCATGATATTGCCGAGGGAGTTCGAAATGTGTGGCGATATGGAGTAGTGCTTGATAATGGAGCAGCGATTGCTTTAGTCGAAGAGAATGATCGAAGAATACGTGTATCGGCAAAAGGACGAGGCAAGAGAGAGTATATTTCATCGTTAAGAGCCACTCTTAACCACATTTTTGATACCTACAAGAATATTCAACCGGAGTTAAATTATCGAATCGTTCTGCATGAACCGCAGACTATAGGGATTCCCCAAGAATTCCGAAACAATTCTTGGGAAGGGACATCATTGACACTTCCGCACGATCTGATTCGCAGTTATCTTCAAAAAGGTGAAAACGAGTACTACGATTATCGGATAAAGCAGAATGTTCCTTTATCTTTAATGGCATACTCTTACGACATTTCGAATCATATCTATGGCGGACGACCAAGCATTGACCTGGGAATCGGAAACAGGGTTCCACCGGGAAATACAGCGAAACCAAATCACGAACCGATTGTGCGGGGGTGGATCATGGCTATTATCGCTCTGCTCACGGTAGCAGTTCCCGTGTACTTGGCTACTCGACAAGCGCCGTCAAGGGAGCTCACGGAACAACAATTGACGACAAGGATTTATGATGGGATATTGTATGATGAGAATATGCAGTACACATTTATAATTCCACAAAGCGTTGGACTGTGTCGCTACGCATCGAAGAAGAATCTGGAAACCCCTGATGTCACGGCTGTAGCAGGAGCAAGAATCAAAACAAACTATGCTCAGTTCTATGCTGATGAACAAGGGATGCAACCCTGGCCAACAAGCATGCCGAGCGCAGTAGAGGCAATTGCTATTCAGAATTCTTCAAGTGACGACCTTCCAACGATAGAGCCAATTCAAAGGCACACTACTGAGGCGCCGACGTTCACACCGACACCAGCATCAGTGGTATCGCCTGCACCTTAAGGCACAATGGTATCAAGAAGCGGCAAGAAGAGCCCGTTAAAATATCATTTTTCATCGCACGTGTGCGACGAGTTCTTCAGCCTGCCGCTGTTCCCGCCGATGTCGCTGTGCAACGAGGGCAGCATGACGCTGGGCAACGCGGCGCTCAACAGCAGCAGCACCTGCGGATGCAACCGGGGCTGCGGCTGCGGATTCTAACCAGGTTTTTTGGCGCGAAAGGCGGCAAGCGAGAGCTTGCCGCCTTAGCGCAGCGGGCGGGGGAAGGGAGGATTCTTGTGGTGGTGATTTGCGCGCGGGATGTGGGCGTATGGCGTGGGGAATATAGAATTTCTGTGTCGAAATGTTAAGACGAAAAATGCGAGCGGGATTTCGACAGGGTTTTTTGTATCAAAAGTATGACGAAACAACAGGTGGTATAGGATGGAAATGACCCCACAAGATATGCGACTTTACAAGAAATGCGAACGTATGTACGATATACGTACAGGCAAAAGCCAAGTGCGCGGGATATCGAGGTGCAATACATGAAGCGTGAACAAAGCAAGCAACTTGAAGAATGCATCCGCTACCAGGAAAGCATCGCGGCGCTGGTGGCCCGCATCCACACCGTCGAAACGCTGCGGCTGCTCTACGCCATCGCGGAGGAGCTGTGCCTGAAAGAGCCGGAGTAGCCGCCCGGCTCGCGCGCTAGCGACCCAGCTCGGCTAGCAGCGCATCCACATAGGTGTCGATCGCATCCAACTGCGCATCGTCCAGCTTTGCCAAGGCGCGAATCAGCGCCTTGGTATTTTTGTGCTCGCTGCCCGCCATCAGCGACACCACCTTGGCAACCACGCGATCCTCATCGCTGGTATAGGGCTTGGCGGCGCCGCTTTCCAGCCAGTCCAGCGAGGCGCCGGTCTCCCGGCAGATCGCCTTGAGCACGATCTTCGCGGGCTCCACGCGCCCATATTCCAGATTGGCATAGGCGTCGCGCCCAATGCCCAGCCGGTCGCCCATTTCGACCAGCGTCAGGTTATTTTCTTTCCGCAGCCACTTGACTCTTTCGGAAAATGTTTCAAACACAAGCATCACCTCTCGCAGCCAGTGTACCATCTTTGTGCGTGTTGGTCAACATGCTTTTTGTCGAAAAGTAGTTGACAAACACTAAAATTGGCATATAATGGTGTCAATCAACACGATTTGGAGGTGCATTCCGTGTCGGATCAGCAGCGCATCGAGAAGATCATCGCCATCCTGCGCAAGATCGGGCGACAGGAGAATCTGCCGGAGGAGTTCTATCGCAAACTGGAGGGCGCGCTGGCGTGCGCCAAGGAGACGGACAAGTGATCCCCCCGAAAGGAGAGCAGCGCATGGCCATCGCATGCGAGAAGAACTGGCCGGACAAGCGGCGCGGCGCGAGCGACAACCTGCCAGCGCCGGAGACGCCGCGCGGCACGCTGATCAGCGAGATCGCGTACCTGCGGCGGGCACTGGACATCAGCGACGGCGAGGTGGTGCGCGAACGCGCGCGGGTCTCTCGGCGGGAGGCGCACATCCGCCGGATGGCCGAGGATCTGCGCGCCGCTTGCCGCGATGCCGACCGGATGGCGACCTGGCGCGCGGCCTTCTGGGTGATGGCGGTCGCGCTGCCCGCGCTGTTCTTTTTGCTGGCGGTCGGCTATGGCATCGGGCTGAGGATAGGCGGCGTGTAGCCGCGGAGGGAGGCGGGCGCACATGCCCCGTAGGATGCTGGAGGAAAGCATTTGCTATTCGGACGACCTGGACAGGCTGACGGCCTTTGAGGAAACGGTGTTTTACCGGCTGCTGGTCAACTGCGACGACTACGGGCGCTTTGATGCGCGGCCGGAATTCATGAAGAGCCGGTTGTTTGTCACCAAGCGCGGCATCACCGACAAGAGCATCGCCGACGCCGTGGCCAAGCTGGCGCTGGTCGGGATCATTCGTCGCTACGAGGTGGGCGGCAGGCCGTACCTGCTGTTTCCGACCTGGCATGCGCATCAGCGGCTGCGCGATTCCAGGGCGCGGTACCCTGCGCCGCAGGATAGCGGCACGGCGCAGTGCGCGGCGACTCGCGGCCAGCCGCCGCCCGAACCAGAACAAGAACCGGAAACCGAAGATCAATCGGAAACCGAAGATCAGCCGGAAACCGAACGAAGGCGGCGCGCGGGCGCGCGCGAGGAGATAGGTGCGCTGGTGGATCGTTATACGCGCAATCCTGCGGTGGCGGAGGCCCTCGCCGGGTACCTGGAGATGCGCGACGCCAAGAAAAAACCCGCGACCCGCCGCGCGCTGGAGCTGGTGATGCAGTCGCTGGACAAGCTGTCCGGCGGCGACGACGCGCAGCGCGTGGCACTGCTCGACCAGTCCACGCGCAATGGCTGGACCGACGTATACCCGCTGAGCCAGACCGGCCAAGGCCAGGCGGCCAGCCGACCGGCGCGCGAGGTGGCGCAGCACCGCTACACCCAGCGCACCTATGCGCCGGGCGACCTGGACGGGCTGTACTACGACGTGGGGCAGGCGGCACGGGCACCCGGCGAGCACACAAAGGAGGGCGAGCAGCCATGATCACGAGAAAAGACCTGGACGCGTGCGCGTCGCTGGCGCGCGAGGCGCAGCACTTGCAAGAGAGCCTGATGCGCCTGGAATCGCTGGCCGCGACAGGGCGCATCCCCGGCGGGATGATCGGCGGGGACGGCGCGCCGCTCAACGACAGCACCGGCGAGGGCGCCGCCGCGCTGGCCGACCTGAAAACCAAGATGCGCTACCGCATCACCGCGTACATCGAGCACGCCAGCCTGGTCGCCGACGCCATCGAGGCGATCCGCGACGAGCGCGTGCGCAGCGTGATGCGCCTGTACTATATGGACGGCATGATCTGGGAGGACGTGGCGCGGCGCATGCACTACGACACGCGGCAATGTCAGCGCTACCGCAACCGGGGATTGCAGCTGCTGGGCATCGGCGGCGCACAGGCCACATGTCGTTGAATGACGCGGTGGGACTATGGTATTGTGTACATGGGCCGAAGCGACGGGGCACATCCCGCGCCGAGCGCCATCATCCCGGATATACACGTGCGCTGGCACGGACCGGGCAAGAGCGTCGTACAGGCGCTCTTTTTTGTATGCAAAAGAGGCGGAGGAGGGATGCGCATGCCCCGAAGGGAGCTGACGCACAGGCAGCAGCGGTTTTGCGCCGAGTATATGATCGACTGCAACGCGACGCAGGCCGCGATCCGCGCCGGATACAGCCCGGGCACCGCGCGCAATGCCGGGCCGCGCATCCTGCGCCAGCCCGCGATCCGTGCGCACATCGAGGGCATGATGCAGCAGATGCGCGACGACAGCATCGCCAGCGCCGAGGAGGTGCTGCGCACGCTGACGCGCATGCTGCGCCGTGAGCTGCCCGACCACGTGGTCGTGACCCTGCGCACCCAGGCATCGCACTACGACGAGCGGGGCAAGCGCGTCGCCGAGGACACGCGGGACCAGCGCGTGCTGGAGGTGCCCACACCGCTCCGCGAGGTGTACCGCGCCGCCGAGCTGCTGGGCAAGCGCTACCGCCTCTGCGCCGACCAGGCGGACGCGTCGGGTGGCGTGACGCTGGTATTCCGCGACGACTATGGGGAGGACGACGATGCAACCGACGACACCGGGGAGGGGCGCGATGCTGCCGACGACACCGGAGACCGGCACGCCGACGACGACGGCGTCGGAGACCGGCGCGATGCTGCGCTTCAATGCGGTATTTAGGGCGGTCAACGCCTGCAAGCGGCGCTATCGCGTGCTCAGGGGATCGGCGGGGTCCGGCAAGAGCGTGAACATCGCGCAGGACTACATCCGCAAGCTAAGCGACCCGCGCCATACCGGCGCGAACCTGCTGGTGGTGCGCAAGGTAGACGAGACCAACCGCGACAGCACGTTCGCCGAGCTGGAGGCGGCGATATACCGCATGTTCGGGCAGTACGCGCCGCGCGTGTGGAAGATCGTGCGCAGTCCGCTGCGCATGGAGTGCCTGACCACCGGCAACCAGATCCTGTTTCGCGGGCTGAACGACGCGGCGCAGCGCGAGAAGGTCAAGTCCATCACCTTTGCGCAGGGCAAGCTGACCTGGATCTGGGTCGAAGAGGCGACCGAGATACAAGAAGCCGACCTGGACATATTGGACGACCGCCTGCGCGGGCAGCTGAACAACCCCGACCTGTACTACCAGATGACGCTGACCTTTAACCCCGTGTCGGCGTCGCACTGGCTCAAGGCCAAGTTCTTTGACGCGCCGCACCCGGACGTATACACCCACCACTCGACGTACCTGGACAACCGCTTCATCGACGCGGCGTTTCATCGGCGCATGCTCATGCGCCGCCTGCGCGACCCGGACGGCTACCGCGTGTACGGCCTGGGCGAGTGGGGCGAGACCGGCGGGTTGATCCTGACCAACTGGGTGGTCGAGGACTTCAATCGCGATGCATCGCGCTTTGACTGGTATCGCTACGCGCAGGACTTTGGCTTCAACCACGCCAACGCGCTGCTGGCGGGCGGCGGCAAGGACGGCGAGCTGTACATCTGCGACGAGCTGGTGGTGTACGAGCGCGACACCACCGAGATCATCGCGCTGGCGATGCGCCAGGGCTTTCAGCGCCACAGCGTGAAGATGTGGTGCGACAGCGCCGAGCCCGACCGCGTGAAGATGTGGCGCGACGCGGGATACCACGCCGAGGGCGTGAAGAAGGGCGCGGGCAGCGTGCGCGCGCAGATCGACGTATTGAAGGCGTTCCCCAAGATCCACATCCATCCGTCGTGCATCCACACCATCAAAGAGATCGGGCAATGGAAGTGGCAGACCGACCGCGCCACCGGCCGCCTCACCGACCAGCCGGTCGCGTGCTGCGACGACGCGATGGCCGCCATGCGCTATCTGACCGAGGATATCCTGCGCCGCGCCCAAGCGCGCGTGCGCGATATACGCACATTGGGACTATAAGGAGTGAGACCGATGATGACACGCAGTACGGACATCCTGAGCGCCGGTGCGCCCACCCCCGAGGTCATCCAGGGCATGCTGGCCGAGCACAGGCAGGCGCTGGGCAGGCTCGCACGCCTGCGCGACTACTACGACGGCCAGCACGACATCCTGCACCGCGCCAAGCCCGGCGGCGTCAGCAACAACCGGCTGATGATCAACCACGCCAAGTACATCACCGACATCGCCAGCGGGTACCTGGCCGGGCGGCCGGTCGGCTACCGCGACGAGGCGCAGGCCGCCGCGCTCGCGCCGCTGCTCGACGCGTACCGCCGCGCCAGCATCGACGCCATCGACGCCGAGCTGGCCAAGGACGCCAGCATCTACGGCAAGGGCGTGGAGGTGCTCTACATCGACGGCGGCATCCCGCCGCGCCCGAAAAGCGCCGGGCTGGACCCGCGCCAGGCCTTCGTCGTGTACGACGACACCGTCGCGCACCAGCCGCTGCTCGGCCTGCACGAAGTGCCGCGCATGACCGCGCTGGGCCGCCCCGACGGCAGCGACCTGACCGTATACACCGCCACGACAGCCTATGCGTATTCGCTGGCGTCGCCCGGCGCTGTGCCGCGCTATGTCGGCGAACAGCCGCACTTCTTCGGCGGCGTGCCGGTCATCGAATACTGGAACAACGAGGACGAGCGCGGCGACTTTGCCTGCGTGACCACGCTGATCGACGCCTACAACACGCTGATGAGCGACCGCCTGAACGACAAGGAACAGCTGGTCGAGGCCATCCTGCTCATCACCGGCGCGACGCTGGGCGACGACGACACCGCCTTCGCCAAGGCCGCGCAGCACATCCGCGACCACCGGCTGCTGGAGCTGCCCAGCCAGGACGCCTCGGCGTCCTACCTGGTGAAGCAGCTCGACGAGGCGTCGGTGCAGGTGCTGGCCGACGCGCTGGTCGAGGACATCCACAAGATCAGCATGGTGCCCGCGCTCACCGACGCGCACTTCGCGGGCAACAGCAGCGGCGTGGCCATGCGCTACAAGCTATTCGGCCTCGAGCAGCTGACCCGCACGAAGGAACGCTGGTTCCGCGAGGGGCTGACCGAGCGGCTGCGCCGCTTCGCGCACGCGCTGGGCATGCTCGGCCTGCCGCCGCTGGACGCCGACTCCGTACAGCTGGTGTTCTCGCGCGGGCTGCCGGTCAACGACCTGGAGCAAGCGCAGATGGTGGCGCTGCTCAAGGACATCGTGCCCGGGGACGTGCTGACGCGGCAGCTCTCCTTTGTGGAGGGCGAGGAGGCGTAAGGGCATACGATGCAAGAGCGTCACCCCTCGGGGCGGCGCTTTTTCATACCCTTTTTGCGGTTTGTGGGCAACAAACTGGGAGATAGCCGGCGGGCTGAAAACGGGAGGAAAACGATGTACGACTGGAAAAAGGGACTGGCGCGGTGGATGCCGCGCGCGGACGGAACCGGCGGCGGCGCGCAACCGCCCGACGCACCGGAGCAGACCGGCGGCGAGACCGCCACCACCGACGAGAAAACCTATACCCAGGCCGACCTGGACGCGGCCATCGCGCGGACGCTGGCCAAGGAGCGCGCCAAGGCCGAACGGCTGGTCGCCGCCGCCCGCACCGAGGGCGAGCGCCTGGCGCGCATGACCGCCGATGAGCGCGAGCAGGCCGAGCGCATGGTGCGCGAGGACGCGCTGACCGCGCGCGAGGCCGAGGTGACCCGGCGCGAGCTGCGCGTCACCGCCCAGGGCGAGCTGGCCAAACGTGGCCTGCCCGCCGCGCTGGCCGACGTGCTGCACTACGCCGACGCCGACGCATGCAGCGCCAGCATCGCCGCAGTGGAGCAGGCATTCCGCAGCGCCGTGCAGACCGGCATGGAGGCGCGCCTGCGCAACCCCGACATCCCCAAGGCCGGTCACCTGTCCCCCGAGGCCGCCTATCTCGCGCAGGTGCGCATGGCGGCCGGACTATAAACCAGCCAAGCAACACCCCAAAAGCAAAGGAGAGAAACCCTATGCCCAATGACATTGCGCTATTCAAAGGCTATGTGCCGCTGCTCGACGAGGTCTACAAGCTGGCCTCGCTGACCGCCGCGCTGGACGGCAACCCCGAACTCGCCCGCCTGGGCGCCAACGCCGGCGAGCTGATCATCCCCAAGCTGGAGATGCAGGGCCTCGGCCACTACAACCGCAACAGCGGCTACGCCGACGGCGAAATCACGCTGCGCCACATGACCGTGCCGGTCAACTTTGACCGCGGCCGCATGTTCACCGTGGACAACATGGACAACGCCGAGACCGCAGGCATCGCCTTCGGACAGCTCGCAGGCGAGTTCATCCGCACCAAGGTCGCCCCCGAGCTGGAAGCGTTCCGCTTCGCGACCTATGCGACGACGCCGGGCATCGGCGCCGCCACCCCCGCCAACCTGGCCTCCGGCGAGGCCGTGCTCACCGCGCTGCGCGCCGCCGCCAACCGGATGGATCAGAACGAGACCCCCGAGGAGGATCGCCATCTGTTCATCACGCACGAGCTGTTCGCGCTGGCCGAGGACCTGGACCTGAGCAAGAGCAAGGCCGTGCTCGCGCGCTTTGCGAGCATCACGCGCGTGCCGCAGACCCGCTTCTATACCGCCATCGACCAGCTCGACGGCACGAGCGAGGGCGAGCAGGCCGGTGGCTATGCCAAGGCCGCAGGCGCCAAGAACATCAACTTCATGGTGCTGCACAAGGGCGCGCTCATCCAGTTCCCCAAGCACATCGCGCCCAAGGTCATCGCCCCCGAGCAGAACCAGACCGCCGATGCGTGGAAGTTCGGCTACCGCCAGGTCGGCGTCGTCGATGTGTACGAGAACAAGGTGGCGGGCATCTACCTGCACGCCGCGACGGTGTAAGGAGGGGTGTCCATGACCCCGCTGGAGCGGCTGAAAACGCTGCTGGGCATCCCCGACACCGACCGGGACGCGCTGCTAACGGCGCTGCTCGACCAGGCGCGGGACACCATCCTGGCCTACACGAACCGCGACGCGCTCGTGCCCGGGCTGGAAAATGCCGTGGTGCAGCTCGCGCTGGTCACCTACAACCGCCAGGGCATGGAGGGCGAGCAGGCGCACGGCGAGGGCGCGGTCAGCCGCGCGTTTTTCGCCGAGGACATCCCGCCCGGTATCGCCGCGCAGATGAACGCCTATCGCCTGGCAAGGGCGGTGACGCGCGGATGAGTGGCAGGCTGGCTGAGAGAGACATGCGCACCCTCGCGCTGCGCGCCCATGGCATCAGCACCGACAACGCCTACGGCGAGCCGGTGGCGGTCTGGGGCGCGCCGGTGGCCATCCGCGCCTGTGTGCAGCCGGTGACCAGCGCCGTCGCCGCCCAGCTCTATGGGCAACAGGCCACCGGCATGCTGCGCGCGCTCTACGCGGGCATCGCTGAGATCCGCCTGGGCGACGGCGTGTGCGTCGGCGTGCCCGGCGATGCGCCGCCCGACTACCGGGTCGCGGGCATCGCCCAGGGGGACGGACACCGGCAGATCGACCTAACCCAACGGGGGGATTGACATGGCGCTCATCGACGACAAGCCGCGCGTGCTCGCCGCACTGCGCGCGATCCCCGGCGTGAAAGCCGCGCTGCCCGCCTGGCCCAAGGACTGGGCGCAGCTGCCCTGCGTCGTCGCCGAAGAGGTGGGCAACGCACCCGCCGACCTCCGCGACAACCAGGCGTACCTGACCGTGGTGGAGATGTGCGTGCGCGCATTCGCCGACACCGCCGCCGAGCGCGCGTCGGTCGCCTCCGCCGCAGACGACGCGATGCTCGCGCTGGGCTACTGGCGTGCGCTCGCGCGCGAGGAAGATGGCGCGGACCTGCGCCAAACCGTATTAAGATATAAACAAATTTTTTGAGGAGGATTCTATTTATGGCTGTGAAACGTGCGATTATCGGACTGAGGGGCATTGCGTTTTCTAAGGTCACGAAGGACGACATCACCAGCTACCAATCCGAGGCGGCCGTCGCGCTGCCCTGGGTCGGCCAGCTGAGCAAGACCCCGCAATCCAACACCCAGAAGATCAACTACGACGACCAGCTCTACGCCACGCTCAAGACCAACAACGGCGTCGATTTTGAGCTGCGCCTGGCCGAGATCGACATGCAGACGCTGCAAATGCTGGGCGTCGGCGCCTACGACGTGACCACCGGCACCTTCAAGCACGCGCGCGACCCGCAGTACGGCACCTGGTCGATCCGCGGCATCACCGACACGGTGTCCGGGCTGCCCTTCTACTTCAACTACCGCAGCGCCGACGTCACCGACGTGCGCTACGACAACTTCCAGACCAAGGGCGACAACGCCACGGTCTGCGAGGCGATCATCACCGGCACGTTCCGCCTGCCGGTCTACGCCGCCGCCGAGGACCTGGTCCGCATGCAGCTGCTCGAGGACAAGAGCAACCAGGCCGCCTGCGACGCGCTGGTGACCGACGCGGAGACGCTGCCCGAGGCGTAAGCCGAACGCAAAACGCGGGGAGGCGCAAGCCTCCCCGCGCAATATAGGCGCGTAGAAATACGGCAAGACCGCAGGCTTTTGCGCTGCGGGAGCTGGTTCGAGTCCAGCCGCGCCTGCCAGAGAAAAAATAAAGGAGAACAAAATATATGCCAACCAAGCCCAAGACTGAAACCCTGTCGCTGGCCAAAGCCGTGAAGGTGCGCGGCTATCAGGTGCGCAAGCTGCCGCTGGGCAAGTATTTGGAGGCCATCGAGCTGCTGCGCGATGTGCCCGGCGATCTGCTGACCGCCTGCTTCCCCGGCCAGTCGCCCGAGCAGATCCTGCGCATGCTCAAGGAATTTACCGGCAGCGATCTGCAGGCCGTGATCGGCAACCTGATGATCGCCGCGCCGCGCCAGGTGGTGCGCATCGTCGCGCGACTGACCGAGATCGACGAAACGGCGCTGCTCGACGACCCGAACGTCAGCCTGGAGGGCATCGTCGCCATCGTCGAGGCCTGGATCGAGGTCAACGATATCGGAAATTTCATCAGGGCCGTGCGCGCACTCATCACCCAGGCGCGCGCGGCGGTGCAAAGCTCCCCGCAACCGAGTATTGGCTCCAGCGGCTCATCGCCCAGTGCGTCAGCATCGGCATCGGCAAGCGGGAGCTTTTTGAGGACTATTTTCCCGACGAAATCGGGCCGCTGATCGACGAATACAGCGTGCTGCACGGCGGCGCGGAGGCAGTGCAGGACGAGGTTGTGACGCCAGAGGCGTTCTTTCTCTAGGCGGCGAAGCGCGCGGGAACAGAAAACCCCGCCGTCCGAGTGGGCGGCGGGGGCGTCAAGGCCATCCAGGCGCAGACCGCGCTGGCGGCATGAAAAAACCCCGCCGGGTGGGCGGGGGTGCAAAACCAAGACTATTGCTTAGGGACGATGGAGATGGACGGGTTAACGGTGGGGCTTATGATCGAATAAGTGAATTTTTCGTCGCTGTAGGGCTCGCCGGTCTCGATCACTTGCCCGATCGGATAATACAGGTGCTTGGCCAAAACATAAAAATCTTCATTCAAACCATTTTCCCCAACGTGATTTTGCCGCAGCTCTTTGACGGACATATACAATATGCTGACAACAAAGGGGAGCCTATCTTCAGGATGTCTGGATATACTGTACTGGATCTCTTGCACGACATCCGTCTTGGCATCGACAGATACCACCATATAGGAACCAAAGAGATTAAAGGCAATTTCGCTGACACTGCCATCTTCTCCTGTGTTCAGAACAGTGGATGGGAGGGTATAAAACTCTGGTCGAAGCGTTACATCATCTGGCAAATAGTCTTTGGCAAACATCGCAAGTTTTAGAACAAAGTGGTAGCCCGTCAAGGGCGGCGGCTTTTTTTCTTCCGCCAGAGCGAATGGGACGACACAGCAAACAGCCACAGAAAGCGCCAGCAGCAAAGCAAGAGCACGCTTCATAGGGAAGTCCTCCTTATGTTCCGTTTTGTTGGCATTAGTATAGCAGAAGCGGAAAAAGAAAGAAACAGACAGATCCAGCGCGCGGGCGCTTTTTTTATAGAACAATACAGAAAAGGAGGGGGCATATGGAGCTGGAAGAAATGTCGCAGCAGACCGCGCTGGCGGCATGAAAAAACCCCGCCGGGTGGGCGGGGCGGCGAGGGGATCGGCTACAGTGGCGTGATGGTGACGCCGTCGTGCACATCGTACTCGGGATCGGCGATCGGCTCGCCACCGTTGAAAAACCAGGAGTCATATGCAAATCGCATAGCATAGAACGAAGCCGAGCCTAATCGAACCAGTGAGTCCGGTGATTCGTGATCATTGAGCATGGTGGTTTCAAAAGTTTGACCGTCCTCACCGATCAGCTTGACGTGAACGGATTTTGCCTGACTATACGCGAGCAACATGCGCACGGCATTGCTGCCGCACATGAGCATGTCCTGCTCTAATACCGAGCCGTCCTCAAGTGTTTTCGCTGGCCAATAGACGGTATAGAAAGAGTAAAGTTTGTCATCGATGGTCAGCTCGGCGCGCTCGATATTGAGCGGTGTTTTCCGCCGAAAAGAAATGGTGATCCAAATATGGGCTTTGCTGGGATCTTCTATGTGTCCGACAAGCTTACTGGATAAAAAAACATAACCATCGTCAAGGGATTTTTTGTATTTTCCAGATTTATCCATTGTGTCAAAAAAATCTTGACCGTTAGAAAACAGTCCAAACGTTCCGGTAGCAGGGTCGAGGGAAAAACCCTCATGCCTCTCTAATCCATGATAATCAAACTCCGCAAGGCCCAAAGCCGGAGCAAAAGCAACCATACAAGCAATAGACAGCACCATTGCGATGGAGAATACGCGCTTCATACCCAAACCTCCCGCTGGATAATTGATGGAAGAAGTATAGCACAGAGGCAGCAAAAGGGGAAGCGAAAACACCGGCGGCGGGAGCCGCGCAGACCGCGCTGGCGGCATGAAAAAACCCCGCCGGGTGGGCGGGGGGACGACGCACGAACAGACGACATGGTTAACGTTTAGCAACAATATAAAGATGAAGCATGTTTTCGTTTTTGCTGCTCGCGAGTGTAATGGAGTATATTTTCAAAGGGTCGTAGATTTCTTTGCCCCTTTGCGCCCAAGCTTGTTCGAATAGTGGCTCAAAGATAGCGACAAGACAATCCAGCATATCATCGGGAACGGTGCCGTCGGGGTTGAAAAAAATCTGGTGAAGGCGCTCAGTATCGGCATAGAGACACACCATAGCTAGCGCACGCTCCTGTGCAGTACCTTTATCAGCATCTATATATGCAGACATAAATTTCCCGGTTTTATCGCCTCGCAGGCTTGTGTTGTTTTTAAAGATGAAATAATTAATCGCTGCGCTGCCGATATAAGCTGAAGCCTGAGTCGTATTCGCGGTGGGTCTGTCTGGAAAAATTCCTTCTTCTTGAAAAGAGTAAGCTAAACCGAAAGTGGCAGCCAGGTCTTCGAGGGTAGCAAAATAGTCCGTGGCCAGTGGGGCGAACCACCCATCTGCATTTTTCGGCGTGGCATATCCTTCGAAAAGCAGCTTCTGATAAAGCGCAATGCGCTCTTCCTGGGTAGCAGGGGCAGAAGGGGTGGCGGAGGCGATAGGAACAACGGGGGCGGCAGAAGCCGAAGAAGCGGCGAGATAGGCAGGCGACAAAAAAATGTGGGCCAGCACAAGGCACAACGCAAGACAGGATATGGCGAAAGAGGCAATGCATAGGGATCGTTTCATAGAGGGCCTCCTTGAAGGGAGAATTCTGCTTACAGTATAGCAGACGTGGAAAAAGAAAGAAATAGGTAGATTAAGCGCGCGAGCGCTTTTTTTATAGAACAATACAGAAAAGGAGGGGGCATATGGAGCTGGAAGAGAGGCACGAACGGCATGAAAAAACCCCGCCGGGTGGGCGGGGGCGGTGGTCTATTTGGCTGAGCGGGGGAAGGGGGGGAAGGCGTCGAAAGACTTGTAGCGAGATGCTGGTAATGGATGCAAAGTAAAAGAAACACCTGGAGACAATGCGGTCGAGTCGTTGGAATGAAAATTCAACGCGAGAGATACATCATAAAAGTTCCAGACGGTGTACATGTCGGCACCGTCAACGTATTTGCCAAACGGTTTGCCGTAACGCTTTGTTGCTGCTTCTGTAAGTTGTTCATAAGTCTTGCCTGGAGCTTCTAAGGTTGCGCCTTCGTCTAATGTGAATTCTGCGCGGTAAAACAGTGCAGGGACCGTGCTGGTTCGAAAACCGATTGAGACAGATAAAGGCGAGATGCCACCGAAGGCAAGTTTATCAACATGCAAAATGTGATCAGCATTTTCAGGGTGCGATGCAAGCCCATATTCTTCAAGAATGGATTTTTGCTCCTCGACGGAAGATGCGAAATATTCCTGCTCAAAAAACGCAAAACCATCTTGGGGGATGGAACCGGAGCAGCCGACAAGTGGAGCGACAAGGCACAAACAGATCGCCAAGGTGAACCAATGTTTTTGCATAGATACCTCCTGTGGGCGTATTGCGCAGTTGAGGATTGAATGCGGCAAGCGGTAAAAAAACCTCTTAGCTTGATTATAGCAGACATGGAAAAAGAAAGAAACAGACAGATCCAGCGCGCGAGCGCTTTTTTTATAGAACAATACAGAAAAGGAGGGAGCATATGACGCTGGAAGAAATGTCGCAGCAGATTGTGCTGGCGGCACGAAAAAACCCCGCCGGGTGGGCGGGGGGGGGCAAGGACAACGCACTAGAGGGTGAACGTGACGGTACCAAATTCGTGGATTTCGATGGTTTCGCCAAAGGGCAAGTATACGCCCTCTTTGGGGTCGGCAATATAGTCTAGCTCTACTTCCCATTTCTCCAGCAAATATTCTTCGTATGTAGGGCCGATTTTGAATCCAGGCTCAAGTTTATAAAAGAGTCTTTGCACTGTACCACCTTGCGTCATTTCCATAAAAAACGCCTGC
>JAVBUY010000019.1:0-8962 GCA_031554855.1 Eubacteriales bacterium | reverse complement strand
TCGATGATGAAGCGACGGTCAAACGCTACTACAAGGAAAGTGGCCACTTTCGCCTACAGCCGGAGAACGACACCATGCAGCCGATCATCGTGGAGGAAGTCACTGTGCTGGGAAAAGTTGTTTCTCTGCTTCGTCAGCGCGTCATGTAGAGCCGCCGTATCTTCCCTGCATTTTTTGCGCTGCTATGTGGCAGCGCTTTTTCTATGCTGTTTTCAAATTTCACAATACCGTCGGTCGGTCTGAATCACCTGCATTATACCATATAGCGGGCGATCGGTCTAGTCTTGCGCAACATTTGGTGGTTCTTCTTCTGATGCAAACTAAAAACGGCGGAGCACATTGCCCCGCCGTTTTTAGATTCGCGCGTCGGTCATCCGTCCCTATGTCTTTTTGCCGATATAGAAAACATACCCATAGTACTGCTTGTATTTTTCATACAATTCCGCTTCGTATCGATCGTTTCTCACATATTCTTCGACGGCTGGATTGCCGGGATATTTCTCCAGCAGTACTTTCCCCGCTGCCTCACGAGGGACGAAATAGTCTTCCGTCCAGCACTTTTCCGGCAATGCAAAGGCGGCAACAAACGCATAGCCAGCTTTTTGCATGACGGAAATATCGTGCGTGATGGTATCCATATCCGGCACGGCGTCCAGCCACCATTTCTCTATTTCAGCCGGGCGCTCGTCGGCAAACCAAGAAGCAGTGGTGACAGCGATGTGACCATCTTTCTTGAGATAATCACGCCAATACCTGAGACCGTTTTCAAAACCGATGTTGTCAATAGCCCCTTCTGACCAAATGAGGTCGAATGCCTCGTGCTGAAAAGGAAGGTTCTCCATCGTGCCGACAATCGCATGGACTCTGTCCTGCAGATTGAGCTTTTGTGCTTGGTCATTGAATACGCGCACAAAATCGGGAAAGTAATCCACGCCAACAATACTGCCCACGATGTGCTGCGCAAGCACCATGGTCTGCCCGCCTGTTCCACAGCCCAAATCCATCACGCGAGCATTCGTATCGAGCGGACCCAGAAAGCTCAGCGCCTTGACGGTCATCTCTGCGCTGCCCGGCCCTTGCCGCTCCAGACCGATATGCGTCTCGCACAACAAGTCGCGAAATGAAATCTGCACGCATCCATTCCTCCGGTTCCGCAATATCTGGTATTTTTATCATACCACGGATCTCCTTGATTTTCCAGGTGCATTTTTATTCTGGTTTATTGCATGTTCGCATTTCACTTTGTCGAAAATGCATAATTGCATAGCGCGATATAGCAAAAAGCGGCAGAGGAATCCCCCCTGCCGCAGGTTGAAGCCATTTTTAGAGGTGTAACATCGATCGAAGCGCGCTTTCGATGCCTATTCGCCCATGTGCGTAGGTAAGACCACCCTGCAAATAGACGATATACGGAGGCTTCATCGGCGCGTCGGCGCTCAGCTCAATGGATGCGCCGGATACAAACGTTCCCGCCGCCATGATCACCTGATGCTGATAGCCGGGCATGTCCCACGGCTCCGGCGCGGCGAAGCTGTCCACCGGCGATGCCGCCTGGATGCCGCGGCAAAATGCGATCAGCCGATCAGCGTCACCCAGCTCGACAGCCTGGATGATGTCGCTGCGCGTCGCGTCAAACGCGGGCTGTACGGCAAAACCCAGCTGGTCGTGCACGCTGGCGGCCAGCACAGCGGTTTTCATCGCCTGGCACACGATGTGCGGCGCCATGAACAATCCCTGGTAGAAGGCCTGATACCCCGGCGCGTAGGACCCCACTTCCCTGCCGATGCCCGGCGAGGTCAGCCGCTGCTCGATGCGGGCGATCGCTGCCTTGGTGCCCACCAGATAACCTCCGGTCGGTGCGATACCGCCGCCTGCGTTCTTGATCAGCGAACCGACCGCCACATCGGCGCCCACCATGGTCGGTTCCAGCTCGCAGACAAACTCGCCATAGCAGTTGTCCACCATCACAAAGACGTCAGGGCGCAAGCGATGAATGGCCTGCGCAGCCTCGCCGATAGCCTCCACGCTCAGAGACGCGCGCCAGGCGTATCCGCGCGAACGCTGGATCAGCACGACGCGGGTCTCGGGGCGCAGCGCAGCCAGAATGGACGGCATATCCAGCGCATCGTTCTTCAGTTGCACCTCGTCATAGGCAACGCCCATCGCCTTCAGCGAGCCGTCGGCTTCGCCCGCGATGCCAATCACCTCATCCAGCGTATCATAGGGCTTGCCCGCCGCGGCCAACAGCCAGTCGCCAGGGCGCAGCAACCCGAACAGGCAGATCGCCAGCGCGTGCGTGCCCGACACGATCTGCGGGCGCACCAGCGCATCCTCCGCGCCAAACACATCAGCGAATATCCGCTCCAGCGTGTCGCGGCCGGTATCGCCATAGCCGTAGCCGGTGGTGCCCGCGAAATGCTGTGCGGCGACGCGGTGCTGCTGAAACGCGCGCAGGATGCGCGAGAAGGTGACTTGCTCGGTGCGCTCCAACTGCGCAAAAACCGGCGCGCAACGCTGCTCGGCTTGCCCGAGGAAGGCGCTAAGTTCCGCGTCGCTTTGGATCGTTCGCATGTTCATCCCATCCTATTCATTCTATCCTATCCTGAATCGCTTGCCGCACGTGCGCGATGAGCGCGGCGTGCAGCGCGTCTTTGTCGGCAAAGTCCGCGTGATCAAACCAGCGCACACGCGGGTCGTGCGTGAACCAGGTCAATTGCCGCTTGGCATAGCGGCGCGAATTCTGCCGGATGGTCGCAATGGCTTCATCCAGCGTGCACTGCCCGCGCAGGTACGGCCAGAGCTCGCGGTATCCGATGGCCTGCATGGCCTGACTATCCTCGGGAATGCCCCGCCGCGCCAACGCCTTGGCCTCGGCCAGCAGACCCTGCTCTATCATGATGCGCACACGCTGATCAATGCGCTGGTAGAGCTGCTCGCGCGGGTACGACAACCCGACGATGACTGGCGCAACCCTTCGTTCGGTTTGTTTCATCGCTTGGTTGGCGTGCGCGGACATCGGCTGGCCGGTCACATGGTGGATCTCCAGCGCGCGGATCACGCGCCGCACATCGTGGGCGTGCAGGCGCTGCGCGGTGGGCGGATCGACCCGCGCCAGCCGCTCGTGCAGCGATTGCTTTCCCCGCTCGGTGGCAGCCTCGGCTTCCAGCGCGGCGCGAAAGGCCGGATCGGCGCTGGCGTCGGCAAAGTCCATGTCGTAGGTCAGCGCATTCAGATAAAATCCCGTTCCCCCCGCCAGCACCGGCAGCGCGCCGCGCGAAACGATGTCGTCTATCGCCGCGTCGGCCAGATCGCGATACTCGGTCACCGAAAACGGCGTGCCTGGGTCGGCGACATCCATCAGATGGTGCACGATGCCCTGCCGCTCGGCCAGCGTCGGCTTCGCGGTGCCGATGTCCATGCCGCGATAGACCTGCATCGAGTCCATGGACACCACTTCGCCGCCCAGCGCATGGCACAGCGCGATGGCCGCGTCAGTTTTGCCCGAAGCGGTCGGCCCTACCACGGCGGCGATGATCGGTCGCATGGGCTCACTCCTTACACGATGCGTCGGAAGCGCTTTTCCAGCTCGGTTCGGGTCAGCACAACCACCAGTGGACGGCCATGCGGGCAAGTTGGCGGCGCGTCGCTGTCCTGCATCTCGGCGAGCAGTGCGGCGATTTCCCGATTGTCCAGCGTGTCGCCGCCCTTGATCGCGCGCTTGCAAGCCATCTGCACGATGGCATCGCGCCGTTTTTGCTGCGTGGACAACAGCCTTAACTCGCCCAACTGATCGAGCATGGCGGTGAACGCGTGCTTGGCCTCCGGCTCACCGAGAATGATGGGCACCGCGCGAATCTGCGCCGCACCGTCGCCGAAAAAGTCGAACTCAAACCCGGACTCCTCGATGGCCTCGCGATATTGTGTCAACTTGTCGTGCTCGGCGGGCGTGACCTTGACCACCTGCGGCACCAGCAGTTGCTGCGAACCGCCGCCCTCGTGCAGCGAGCGCATCAGCTTTTCATAGAGCATGCGCTCGTGCGCAGCGTGCTGGTCGATGAGCAGCAGCTTATCGCCCTGTTGCACCAGGATGTAGGTGCGGAATGCCACGCCGATCACCGAGAACGGCGGCGCTTCTGTGCTAGAGGGCGGCACGGGCGAGCTGAACGCAGGCGGCGCGACCTCCGGCGGTGGCGGTGGCGGCGCATAGGCGTGCTCGCTCATCTTCGCCGGGGTACTCGCCACCTGCGAAAAGAAGCCCGCTGCAACGTCGGAAAAGCGTTCGGGCGACGGCGTGTGCGCTGGGGCAGGCGGCGACATGCGCACTTGCTCCATCTCCGGCGGAGGCGGCGCGATCTGTTGCGCGGTCACCTCTGCGGTCGGACGCAGCGGTACTTCCTCGCGCACGAGTTTGATTTCCGGCGCGCTGGCAATCGGATCCTGGCTCAACGCGTCGCGCACAATGCGCTGCACGCAGGCGGAGATCAGCGGCTCGTCGGAGAAGCGCACTTCCAGCTTGTTCGGGTGCACGTTAACATCGACCAGCGTAGGCGGCAATGCCAAATGCAGCACGCACAACGGAAACTGACCGACCAGCACGCGCTCGCGGCACGCGGCCTCGACTGCCTGGGTTAAGAGCACACTGCGCACGTAGCGGCCATTGATAAAGAAGCTCTGCTGTGCGCGATTGCCGCGCGCGATCGGGCCGATGCCCACCACGCCCCAGGCGTGCACGCCGCCGTCGCGGCCATCCACTGCAAATAGCTTCTCGGACACCTCTCGGCCATATGCGCTATACACCGTGCTGGCCAGCTTGCCGTCGCCCGGGCTGTGGTACACCTGCTTGTCGTTCTGCACCAGGCGGAAACCGACCGTCGGGTTGGACAGCATCATGCGCAGCACCATGTCTGCGACGCGCGCGCCCTCTGTGGCCGGTTTCTTTAGGAATTTGAGGCGCGCAGGCGTATTGAAGAACAAATCCTGCACGACGATGGTGGTGCCCTCCGGACTGCCCGCGTCCTGGATGCTCTCGAAGCGTCCGCCGATGTTCACCGCCTTCACACCACGATCGTTGCCTTTCGCGCGGCTGGTCAGCGTCACCTTCGCCACCGCCGCGATAGAGGCCAGCGCCTCCCCGCGAAAGCCCAGCGACTGCACATCGAACAGCTCGTCGGCGGTGCGAATCTTGCTGGTCGCGTGCCGCTCGAATGCCATCTTGATGTCCTCCGGCGGGATGCCGCAGCCGTTGTCGGTGACGCGGAAATACGCGATGCCTCCGTCGCGCGTCTCGATGGTGACGTTGGTCGCGCCTGCATCGATGCTGTTTTCGATCAGCTCTTTAATCGCAGCGGCGGGGCTCTCTACCACTTCCCCAGCGGCGATCTTGCCCACTACCTCTTCCGGCAGCCGCTGGATGCTCTTTCGTTCGTTTTCCATATGCCCTCCCACGGTTGGTCAGGGTCAGATGCGCTTGGCGCGCTCGCGCAGCGCAAACAACAGGTTCATCGCCTCGATGGGCGTCAGGCCCATTACGTCGGTATTGCGCAGTTCTTCAATCAGCGCGGTGGCAGGCGAGGTGAACAGCGTCACCTGCTCGCTCTTTTCCTTGCGGTTGTCCTCTAGGATGTTCTGGCCGATGCTGCTCTGGTTCACATCGGCGGCCTCCAGGCGCGCCAAGATCTCCTGCGCACGGCCTAATACCGGCGCGGGCACACCGGCCAGGCGCGCCACGTGCACGCCAAAGCTCTTGTCGGCGCTGCCTCGCACAATCTTGCGCAGGAACAGGATGTCCTCACCGTGCTCCTTGGCCGATACGCGGAAGTTGACCACGCCCGGCAGGCGGCCTTCCAGCTCGCTGAGCTCATGATAGTGCGTGGCGAACAGCGTCTTGCAGCCGTGCGCGTCGTCGCAGAGGTACTCGACCACTGCCCAGGCGATCGACAGGCCGTCGAAGGTGCTGGTGCCGCGCCCGATTTCATCGAGAATGACCAGCGATTTTTTCGTCGCGTTGATCAGGATGTTGGCCATCTCGTTCATCTCGACCATGAAGGTCGATTGCCCGCTGGCCAGGTCATCGGACGCGCCGACACGCGTAAAAATGCGGTCGATCAACCCGATGTGCGCCTCTTTGGCTGGCACAAAGCTGCCAATGTGCGCCATGAGCGCCATCAGCGCCACCTGCCGCATATACGTGCTCTTGCCCGCCATGTTCGGGCCGGTGATGATCAGCATGCGGTTGTCGCACATGTCCAGATCAGTGTCATTGGGCACAAACTGTGCGCCACCGGTCATCGCGCTCTCGACGACCGGGTGGCGGCCATCGATGATTTTGAGCGTGCCATCGTCGGCCATCTCGGGGCGAACATAGCCATGCTCCGTAGCCACCATGGCCAATGCGGCCAGCGCGTCGATGGTCTTGAGCGCCTCGGCAGTGCGTTGCAGGCGGGCCAGCTCGGCGGCGATGCGCTGGCGTACATCGGCGAAGAGCAACTGTTCCAGCTTTAGCGCCTTATCCTCCGCGCCTAAAATCTTCTGTTCGATATCGGCCAGCTCCGGCGTGATGAAGCGTTCGGCATTGGCCAGCGTCTGCCGCCGTGTGTAGCGATACGGCACTTGCGAGAGGTTGGACTTGGTGATCTCGATATAGTAGCCGAACACGCGGTTGAACTGAATGCGCAGGTTCTTGATGCCGGTGGCCTCGCGTTCCTGCGCCTCCAGGTTGGCCAGCCACTGCTTGCCCTCTACCGAGGCGCGGCGCAGCTCGTCCAGTTCGGCGTCGTATCCGTCGTTGATGATGCCGCCGTCCGTAAGGTTAAGCGGCGCGTCGGGGTGAATGGCTCGGCCCAGCAAGTCGGTGAGCTCGGGCAGCGGGTCGAGACCATCGGTCAGCTCGTCCAGCCACGCGCTGTGTGCATGCGCGGACAGGCGCTTCACGGTGGGCACGCGCTGCAGCGATGCGCACAACGCCAGTGCATCGCGCGCGTGCAGGCTCTTGTAGGATAGCTTGCTGGTAAGTCGCTCGATGTCGGCGACGTGGCGCAGCTCCTCATGGATGGACTGCATGACCACATGCTCGCCGTGCAGCGCGGACACCGCGTCCAGCCGGCGGTTGATGCTGTCCAGCGAGGCCAGTGGTTGATCGATCCAGCCGCGCAGCAGTCGGCCGCCCATCGCGGTGGCGGTCCTGTCTAGTAGCGCCAGCAGCGTGCCGCGCTTGCCTTTGCCGCGCAGACTCTCGGTCAGTTCCAGGTTGCGGCGCGCTGTTTTGTCCAGCAGCATGAACGCCTCGGGTTGATACCGTCGCACCGCAGTGATGTGCGCCAGCGCATTGCGCTGTGTTTCGCCCAGGTAGCGCATCAGTGCACCGGCGGCGCAGGTCGCCAGTTTGAGTTCGCTCAAGCCGAACGCATCCAGGCTCTGGATGGCAAAGTGCGCCAGCAGCGCCTCCTTGGCGGTGGCCAGCGAGAATGCGCGTGGCGCGTAAGCAGCCGGTGCATGGCCAGTCGCCTGCGCCACGCCGGACAGAATCGCCGCGTCGTTGGCGATGATCTCTTTGGGTGCGATGCGCGCCAGCTCATCGGGCAATGCGTGCGCGGCGTGCGCGATCTCGTAGGCGTAGACCTCGCCGGTCGATACATCGGCATAGGCCAGGCCAACCGCGTCGTCCTCCATGCACAGAGACAACAGATAGTTGTTCTCGCGCTCGTCGAGCATATTTTCGTCGATCACCGTGCCAGGCGTGACGATGCGCACCACATCGCGCTCTACCAGCCCCTTGACCTCGCTGGGGTCCTGCATTTGCTCGCAGATCGCCACCTTATAGCCTTTTTCCAGCAGGCGCGACAGATACGTCTGCACCGCATGATGCGGCACGCCGCACATCGGCGCGCGCTCGGCCAAACCGCAGTCTCTGCCGGTCAGCGTCAGTTCCAGCTCGCGTGAAGCAGTGATGGCATCGTCAAAGAACATTTCGTAGAAATCGCCCAGACGGAAAAATAGGATGACGCCCGGGTAGCGCTCCTTGATCTGCATGTATTGTTGCATCATCGGGCTGAGGTTCGCCATGTGGCCTCCTACGTGCGCGAAAAAATGGATGAGACGGGATTAGTGCTCGTGGCCGCAGCCGGAACAGCCGCCGCAATTGCCGCTGCCGCAGCTAGCCGAGGGCGTGTCCTCCATGTCGCCGGTCACCATAAAGCGCAGCACTTGGTTCACCTGATTCATCATGTCGGTGAACGCGGCGCGTGCGGCGGTCATTTCCTGGATGACAGGCAGAGCGGACAGTTCGCCCTGGACGCGCTCCATCTCGCGGCTGTGCTCGGCCATCGCCCGGGGATCGGGGTGCTCGGCGGACAGCACGGTCTCGATTGCGCTCTTGTGCGTGATGAACTCGCCCATCAGCTTGGCCGCCGTTTCATGGGCCAGGCTGGCGTCCTCGGCTCGCTTCATGGCCTGGTACTCCTCGGACTGCTGGATGGCCTCGCCCAGCGCGCGCGCCTTGTCAAATACTTCGCTCATACGTTTCCCTCCGTTTTCTGTGCCGCCAACTCGCCGCGCAGCGTGGTTTCCGCCGCGCCGGTGATGGCGACATCCTTGATCGTTCCGATAAGGCTAGCATCTCCGGTAAAGTTGACCGTGATGCCGTGCGGGGTCTTGCCCGCGAGCAGTGTTTTGCTTCGCTTGGACTGTTCCTCCACCAGCACCGGCTGCACCGTGCCGACAAAGCGCGTGTTGCGCTCGGCGGTGATGCCGCGCTGGATCGCGATCAGTTGCTCGATGCGTGCGGTGGCGGTTTTGTCATCGAGGCGGCCGGACAGTTCCGCCGCGCGGGTACCTTGGCGCGGCGAATAGATGAATGTGAACGCCGCGTCATAGCGCACCTGCTCCACTAGCGACAGCGTGTCGGCAAAGTCCTGGTCGGTTTCGCCCGGGTAGGCGACGATCAGGTCGGTGGTCAGCGTGATAT
>JAVBUY010000025.1:0-4805 GCA_031554855.1 Eubacteriales bacterium | reverse complement strand
CGCGACGGGTGCCGCAGTGGGCGCCGCCGTGGGTGCGCCTGCCGCCGCCTACGAGGACAAGCCGCTGTCTACCATGCGCAAGATCATCTCCAAAAATATGATGCAATCGCTGGGCACCACCGCGCAGCTCACCCACACCGCCGGATTCGACGCGACCGCGATTCAGCAATACCGCGCACTGTGCAAGAACGACGCGGAGTTGTCCGGCGTGACGCTGACCGACATGATTCTCTTCGCGGTGACGCGCACGCTGGCCGACTTCCCGGACCTGAATGCCTGGATGCAGGGCGACAGCATGCGCTACTTTAGGGACGTGAACCTGGCCGTGGCAGTGGATACCGATCGCGGGCTGATGGTGCCGGTGCTGTTCGGCGCGTCGAAGATGTCGCTGCTGGCCATCTCCAAGGCGATGAAGGGCGTCGCGCAGGGCTGCAAGGATGGCTCGATCTCGCCCGACCTGCTCACCGGCGGCAGCTTCACGGTGTCCAACCTGGGCATGTTCGGCGTCGAGCACTTCACGCCCATCCTCAACGCGCCGCAGACCGGCATCCTGGGCGTCAACACCATCACCGAGCATGTGCGCACCAGAGCCGATGGCGGCATCGAGGTGTATCCGCGCATGACCGTGTCGCTGACGTATGACCACCGCGCGGTGGACGGCGCGCCCGCGTCGAAGTTCCTGCAGACGCTGTGCAAGAACCTGGAGAAGTTCCCGGCGCTGCTGGCGAAATAAGGAGGCGGAATGATGTACGATCTGATCATTATCGGCGGTGGCCCGGCGGGCTACCACGCGGCGGAACTGGCTGGACACGCGGGACTGGCCACCGTGCTGTTTGAAAAGCGCGCGGTCGGCGGCGTGTGCCTGAACGAGGGCTGCATTCCCTCCAAGACGCTGCTGCACTCGGCCAAGATTTTTGACTATTGCAACGGCTACGGCGCGCACTACGGCGTGACCTGCGAGAACCCCAAGATCGACTACCCCAAGGTGGTCGCGCGCAAGGACAAGGTGGTCAAGAAGCTGGTGGTGGGCATCGAGGGCACGCTCAAGCGCGGCGGTGTTGCGCTGGTGAAGGAAGCGGCGCAAGTCGAAGGTCGCCTGGCCGACGGCGGCTTTGCCGTATCGGCGGCGGGGCAAACCTACGAGGGCAAGCACCTGCTGCTGTGCATGGGCTCCGAGCCCATCCTGCCACCCATCGACGGCCTGAAAGACGCGGTGACGTCCGGCTTTGGCATGACCAACCGCGAGATATTGGCGCTGACCGAGGTTCCCAAGAAATTGGTGATCGTCGGCGGCGGCGTGATCGGGCTGGAGATGGCCTCGCTGATGAACAGCGCGGGCAGCGAAGTGACCGTCATCGAGATGATGCACAAGATCGCCGGGCCGACCGACGCGGAGATCTCTGCGCTGCTGCAACAGGCCTACGAGAAGAAGGGCGTCAAGTTCCTGCTGGGCGCGAAGCTGACAAAGATCGGCAAGGATGCCGTGACCTATGAGCTGGACGGCAAGACCGAGACGCTGCCATGCGACAAGGTGCTGCTGTCCATCGGCCGCCGCGCGGTGACGCAGGGCATGGGGCTGGAGAAGCTGGGGCTGCTCATCGAGCGCGGCGCGGTGGTGACCGACGCGCAGCAGAAAACCAACGTGCCTGGCGTATTCGCCGCAGGCGACATCAACGGCAAGTCGATGCTGGCGCACACCGCCTATCGCGAGGCAGAGGTCGCGCTGAACACCATGCGTGGCATCAAAGACGTGATGACGTATGACGCGATCCCGTCGGTGATCTACACCAACCCCGAGGTGGCTGGCGTCGGCGAGACGCTGGAGACCGCCAAGCAAAAGGGGATCGACGCCCGCGAGGACAAGCTGCCCATGATGATGAGCGGCCGCTACATGGCCGAGAACGAGGGCGGCACCGGCATTGTGAAGTTGGTGTGGGCGGGCAAACGCCTGATCGGCGTACACATGCTGGGCAACCCCTGCTCGGAGATTATCTCCACCGCCGCCGTGCTCATCGAGAAAGAAATCAGCCTGGAGCAAGCCAAGAAAGTGGTATTCCCACATCCGACCGTCGGCGAAATCATCCGCGAAGGCCTGTTTCATCACGAAGCATAAATACAGACAACGATAGAGGAGGACACTCATCATGCCGCAAAGTCAATTCGTCGATCCCGCCAAAGTGCGTGCCCCGGGGAAACTCAGCTTTACCGACATCCCGATGAACCAGTATCAGAAGCCCTTTGCCGACTCGGCCAAGGGATTCTCAAAGGCCGACCTGCTCGGCATCTACAGCGACATGCAGCTGATCCGCGAGTTTGAGACCATGCTGTATCAGGTGCGCACCACCAAGACCTACAATGGCGTGGAATACGTCTACACCGGCCCCGCGCATCTCTACACCGGCCAGGAGGCCGCCGCCGTCGGCATGGCCTACACGCTGGGCAAGGACGACATCATCTTCGGCTCGCACCGCAGCCACGGCGAAGTGCTGGCCAAGGGCTGCGCCGCCATCAAGCACCTGGGCGACGAAGAACTGATGCGCATCATGAAGGAATTCATGGGCGGCGCGGTATTGAAGCCCGTCGAGGCCATCAACAAGACTGGCAACGTCAAGGATCTGGCGTTCGACTTCCTGCTCTATGGCTTCATGGCGGAGCTGTTTGGCCGCGCCAATGGCTTCACCCGTGGCCTGGGCAACAGCATGCACGTGTTCTTTACGCCCTTTGGCATCTACCCGAACAACGCGATCGTCGGCGGCTCCGCGCCGGTGGCGGCGGGCGCAGGTCTGTTCAAGCGCGTCAACAACAAGCCCGGCCTGGTGGTCTGCAACGTCGGCGACGCGTCGCTGGGTTGCGGCCCGGTGTGGGAGGCGCTGAACTTTGCCTCCATGGATCAGCTGACCAAGCTGTGGGACAAGGACCACAACGGCGGCCTGCCGGTGATCTTCAACTTCCTGAACAACCACTACGGCATGGGCGGCCAGACCGCAGGCGAGACCATGGCCTACGACGTGCTGGCGCGCGTGGGCGCGGGCATCTCCCCGACGCAGCTGCACGCCGAGCGCATCGACGGCTATAATCCCTTCGCCGTCATCGACGCGTTCGAGCGCAAGCGCAAGATCATCGAGCAGCGCCAGGGGCCGGTGCTGATGGATACCGTGACGTACCGCTTCGCGGGGCACTCGGCCACCGATGCGTCCACCTACCGCACCAAGGACGAGATGGATACCTGGGCGCAGGTGGATTCCATCGCGATGTTCAAGGCGGGCATGACCGACGCGAAGAAAGCCTCCGCTAGCGAGCTGGAGGGCATCGAGAACGGCCTGCGCGAGCGCATCACCAAGATCATGAAGATCGCCATCGACGAGAACGTCTCCCCGCGCCTCGATCTGGTCAGCGATCCGGACGCGATCCGTCACTTCATGTTCAGCAACACGCGCATCGAGAAGTGCGAAGATCGCAAGCCCGACCAGCTGCAAGCCAAAGAGAAGAACAGCCGCCTGGAGAAGCTGAAGGCCAAGGTGCGCTTCGCCTTCGAGGCCGACGGCAAGCCGGTCAGCAAGATCAAGCAGTACAACACCCGCGACGCGATCTTCGAGGCGATCATCGATAAATTCTATGAGGATCCGACGCTGATCGCCTTTGGCGAGGACAACCGCGACTGGGGCGGCGCGTTCGGCGTGTATGGCGGCGTGACCGAGGCGATGCCGTATCACCGCTTCTTCAACTCGCCGATCTCCGAATCCACCATCGTGGCCGCGTCGGTCGGCTATGCGCTGTGCGGCGGTCGTGCGATCCCCGAGCTGATGTATTGCGACTTCCTCGGCCGCGCGGGCGACGAGGTGTTCAACCAGCTGTCGAAGTGGCAGGCGATGAGCGCCGGTGTGCTGAAGATGCCGGTGGTGCTGCGCGTGTCGGTGGGCAGCAAGTACGGTGCGCAGCATGCGCAGGACTGGACCAGCCTGACCACGCACATCCCGGGCCTTAAGGTCGTGTATCCCGCCACGCCGTATGACGCGAAGGGCCTGATGACCGCCGCGCTGAACGGCAGCGACCCGGTGGTGTTCTTTGAGGCGCAGCGCCTGTACGACACCGGTGAGATGTTCCACCAGGGCGGCGTGCCCGAGGGCAGCTACGAGATCCCGATCGGCGAGCCGGACATCAAGCGCGAGGGCAAGGACGTGACCATCCTCACGATTGGCGCATCGCTGTACAACGCGCTGGGCGCCGCCGATCTGCTGCAGGAGAAGTTCGGGCTGTCCGCCGAGGTCATCGACGCGCGCAGCCTGGTGCCCTTCAACTACGACAAGGTGATCGAGTCGGTCAAAAAGACTGGCCGCATCGTGCTGGTGTCCGACGCGTGCGAGCGCGGCGCGTACATCAACAACATCGCCGCCAACATCACGCAGTTCGCGTTCGATTCGCTGGACGCGCCGCCGGTCGTCGTCGCCGCGCCCAACGTCATCTGCCCCTGCCCGGAGCTGGAGAGCTACTATTATCCTCAGCCGGAATGGATTCTGGATGCGATCCACGAAAAAGTACTGCCTCTACCCGGCTATACCGCCAAAATGAACTTCACGACTTTAGAGAAAGTTCGTAGAGAGAAGCTGGGCGTGTAAGGCTGGCGATAAGGCCTCATCTGCGGTGTCGGCACATCGCCCGCTTCGTCGGCGTATTAGACCATACGCCTCCGTCAGACGGGCTCGCGGCCTCCTAGCACCTGAGGCCTTCTCCCCACCCTGTAGTTAGTAGATCTGGGTTACGAATATGCCTTTTCCCATGAAAGGAGCATCCCATGAAAACCAAGG
>JAVBUY010000022.1:0-4206 GCA_031554855.1 Eubacteriales bacterium | reverse complement strand
TCGATGCTGTAGTCCCCCACCGGATGGGTGTACGTCGTCCAATCCGCGCCCTCCGCCAGCGCTGCCACGGGCAACAATGCCAGAACCAACAGCCAAACCAATGCGATCCTCTTCATGAAATCCATTCCCCTCTCTATCATTTGTCGCCGTCACCGATCACCTCAAGCGGCGATAGCCCGCCGCCGTCCAAAACCCGAGTCTCGAACGAGGCCCTGTAGAGCGACTCGCGCCAGCTCCCACCCAGCGAAAGCACGCTGACCTCCACTGTTATCCGCGTGTCCACGGGCAACGCCGCCGCCTCAACCGCATCCAGTTTCTCTTGGGCGCAAGCCATGGCTGCAGCGAGAGATGCTGCCTCGTCCGCATCCCAGCCGGGTGGCAGTGCCGAAGGGGCGACGGTCCAGCGATAGCTGGCCAATTGCGCGGCTAGTCCAGCGCCAGCAATGATTTGGCCCTCGTTGTCAATGACGATTCGCCCCATGCCATGAGGTAGCCCGCAAGCAGCAGCGCCGCCACGGCGGCAACCGCGATCCAAACCCATCGCTTCTTCACGCCGATTCCTGCCTTTTGATCACTTCCAGCGGCGCGAGCGCCCCGCCGTCCAGCACGCGCGTCTCGAAGAGGACCGCGGCGGCGTTTTCAGGCGCGTCCTGCGGCCTCACCTCAGACGCAACCATCTTCATCTCGACCGCCGTGCCCATGGGCAGCGCCGCGGCATTCGCAGCCGCCAGCCGCTCCAGCGCATGCGCGCGCAGCGCCTCGCTCATCACCGCCTCATCCTCCGCCCAACCCGGCGGCAATTCTGCTGGGGCAACCGACCCGCTCAAGTACACAATCACCGGCTCGCTTCCGACCTGGGCATGCATGGACCCTTCATCCTGGATGACGATCTCAGCCTCGCAAGCAGACACAGCGATGCACGCGCCCACCGATTCCAGCACGCCTTCCGGACCATTGATGACACTTACGCGCCCGCCACTCCATGTCCACGCCCGGATGGCGATCTCACCGCCCGTGCGGATGAGGCCGCTATTTTGGATTTCGATCACCGCGTCGCGGCCTACATCATGCTCCCAAGGGACTAGATCCGCGATCACGCCGTTTCTCGGCGATTCGATCGTGCCGGTGTTGATCATCCTCACCTGGTCAGGCCCAGTGTTGTTCAAATTAACACCAGCAAATTCACCGCGCAGTTCGCCCGCGTTGTGGATGGTGAGCTGAGAACCCTCCTTCATCTGCCGCAAGCGCACTTGAATCGCAGTGTCCTCGCTGATCACCCGGCAACGCTCGTCCAGGGACAGCGACAAGCTTTCCGCACCTCTGGGCTCCACACAGATCGCCTCGCCTTTGCAGCGCACGCTCATGTTCACGAGCCGGAAGTCGCCGCCTTTAAGCAGCAACTGCTCGCAATCGCCCGACGCCCGTCCGGTGCCGACGATCGTCAGCGACTGATTTTTCTCGCAGTGCAAGAACAGTTCGACTTCATCCTTGCGTGGCGCAAGCACGCGCTGCCGCAAAGCGATGACCGCATGATTCTGCTCGCGCAGAGCGGCTTCTGCCAGCCCCACGAACTGCGCCCAACTCATCGTGGGCGAGATCAGCGGCCAGATGAAAAAGTAGCCCACGACCAGAGGCACCGAAAGCGCCAAAACGGCCAGTATTGCAGTCCGCCTCTTCATCTGATTCTCCGCCTCCCCATCATGCTCGCTCCGTGATGAGATCATCATAGCAGTTTTCGCACCGTTGACCAGCTGTACAGTCGCATAGGAAGCGCGGATTTCACCTATGTAAACACATAGGTATTCACAAAAACCGGCGGTTTATCCTGCGCAGGCACACAAATCTACCCGCTGACAACGATAAAACTTTACCGTGTCTACATGCTATCTTAATCATCATTCAATGTCAAGTTGTATTCTTCTTTACATCGAAATGTTCGGGCATGACGCCCGGCCGAAGCCTGAGGCATCGCCCGCCATACATGAGCGACCTGCAGCGGCTGGGTCTGGACGAAATGATCGCCATTGACCAGGCGCGCTACGAACGGGCGCACAAGTATACCGCGCACACACGCGCAAACCACATGCCGAAGGGGCAGTATCCCCTTCGGCATGTGGTATTCGATATCGCAAGGAGGCAAATCCGCCGTGAATATGATCCCAACCAACCCGGGCACGACGCCCAATGAACGCGCCTTATTGCGGTAGCGCCTCGGACAGCTCGCGGCTGACCAGCGGCGCGATGGAGCTCATGTCGATCAGGGTCGCGCCTGGATGCCCAATCAGATGAATCCGATCGTCAAATCAATCGCCCTATCATTTTAACAGCGTTCGGATCCGGTTCGCCATGGCCTCTGCGGTCAATCCGTACTTGGCCATCAGCTCGGCATAGTTCGCGGCGGACGTGCCAAAGCAGTCTTGAATGCCCATCAATTCAACCGGCAGGCGTTCACCGGACAGCGCCTCCAGCACCGCCGAACCCAACCCGCCAATCACCGAGTGTTCCTCGGCGGTCAGCACTTGGCGCACGCCTTTTGTATGGGCACGGACCGCCTCCGCGTCCAGTGGCTTGATGGTGTGGATGTTGACCACGCGCACGGAAATGCCCTCCTGCGCAAGCGCTTCGGCCGCTTCCAGCGCCATGGACACCATGACGCCGGTGGCGAAAACGGCGATGTCCCCGCCCTCGCGCATCAAGCGCGGCTTGCCCAGCTCGAAGGGCTCTACGCCCTCAAGCGCCGGCAGGTCATTGCGGTTGACGCGCAGATACACCGGCCCCGAAAAGTCTCCAAGCTGAGCCACCATCCACTCGGTCTCGTCGGCGTCGCAAGGCGACAGCACGGTCATATTCGGCAGCACGCGCATGATGGCGATGTCGTCCACCGACTGGTGGGTCTTGCCGTCGCCAAAGTCCGAAAGCCCGGCGGAGGAGCCGCAGATGCGCACGTTCAGGCGCGGAATGCAGACCGAGGATCGGATCTGGTCATAAGCGCGCCCGGACGCGAACACCGCGAAGGAATGCACAAACGGAACAAAACCCGTCAACGCCAGCCCCGCGGCAGTGGACACCATGTTGGCCTCGGCGATACCCATCTGGAAATATCGATTTGGATACGCTTGTTCAAACAGGTTAGACATCGTGGACTTGCCCAGGTCGGCCTCAAGCGCCACCACGTTTGGATGGTCCGCGCCCAGCTTCACCAGCGCCTCGCCGTATGCCGTTCGCTGATTTCGCATCATGCAAGCTCCCTCCTCATCCGGTCAATGGTCTCAAGCGCCACCTGGTATTCCCACTCGCTCAGTGCGGCATTGTGGTACTTGGCTTGCCCTTCCGCGAACGCAAACCCCTTTCCCTTGACGGTGTGCGCGATGATTGCGCTGGGTTGGCCCTTGTGCTCGGCGGCGCGCTGTAACGCATCCAGGATCTGCGCGAAATCGTGACCGTCGATCTCGGTCACATGCCAGCCGAATGCCGCCCATTTGGCGCTCAGGTTCGGGATGGGGAACACCTTGTCGGTCGCGTCCGTGGCCTGCACGCCATTGCAATCCACGATCGCGCACAGGTTGTCCACCTTGAACGCGGCAGCCGCCATGACAGCCTCCCAAACCTGGCCTTCCGCCAACTCGCCATCGCCCAGCACGCAAAACACGCGCTGATCGCCGCCGGTCAGCCGCAGCCCCAGCGCCATGCCCAGCGACACCGACAACCCCTGCCCCAGCGAGCCGGTCACCGCCTCGATGCCCGGCGTGAACTCCATGTCCGGATGGCCCTGCAGCGTGCCGCCCAGCGTCTTTACGCGCGGCAACTCCGCGCGGTCCACGTAGCCCAGCTCCACCAGGCAGGCGTACTGCGCCAGCACCGCGTGCCCCTTGGAGAACACCAGCCGGTCGCGCGCCGGGTCTTTCGGGTCGCCCGATACGCGCATGTGTCCGAAATACAGCGCCGCCGCGATGTCCGCGATGGAGCAGCTGCCACCCAGGTGGCCCACCTTGCCCGGCGGAATCATGTCCAATATGTTCGCGCGCACATCCACCGCTGCGCGCCTGAGCCTTTTGATCTGCTGGTCGGCATCCACCGCGATCCCCTCCTTAATCGTTTGACAGGTTGGACATGCTTCCTTATGTTGATGCCGGCATCGAAGTTGCTCAGCCCGATCCATTTCCGGTCGCCGAACAGCCATTTGGCCGGGATAAACATCTGAATCGC
>JAVBUY010000030.1:0-12849 GCA_031554855.1 Eubacteriales bacterium | reverse complement strand
TTGCTCTGCTATGATGCACCCAACACAGCGTGGGAGGGAGGCAGCATGGCGGACGCAAAGCGCGCGCATTCGCGTGTCGGCGTATCGGTACCGGAGGTTTTGCTGCCCAAGCCGGGTACGGATTTAGGCAAATGGGCGGTGGTTGCCTGCGCTCAGTACACCTCGGAACCGGCGTACTGGCAGCGCGTGCGGCGGCAAGTCGGCGATGCGCCATCGACCTATCACCTGATCCTGCCGGAGATCGACCTGCCCGCCGATTTGGCGCGCGTCGCGGCGATCCATGGCGCGATGCGGCAGTATGTGGCGTGCGGCACCCTGATGCCCGCATGCGAGGGGTTTGTGCTGGTGGATCGCCAGACCGAGGCGGGGCATCGGCTCGGCCTGGTGCTGGCCGTCGATCTGGAGCAATACGACTTTTCGCCGGGCGCGAGCAGCCTGATTCGCCCCACCGAGGGCACCGTGCCCGAGCGCATCCCCCCGCGCGTCGCCATCCGCCAGGGTGCGCCGCTGGAGTGCCCGCATGTGATGCTGTTGATCGACGATGCGGCGCGCACGTTGATCGAGCCGCTGTATGCGGCGCGCGACAGCCTGCCGAGGCTGTACGACACCCCGCTGATGGAGGACGGTGGACATATCACCGGCTGGGCGGTGACAGGGGATGCGCGGCTGGCACAGGTAGCGCAGGCGCTGGAGGCACTGAACGCGCACGCCGACGGCTTGCTCTTCGCGGTGGGCGACGGCAACCACTCGCTGGCCACCGCGCGGCAATGCTGGCTGAACCTGAGAGAGGGCTTGTCGCCCGAACAGAGAGAGACGCACCCCGCGCGCTTTGCGCTGGCCGAGGTGGTCAATCTGCACGATCCGGCGCTTCAGTTTGAGGGCATTCACCGCGCGCTGTTTGGCGTGGCGCCCGACGATGTGTGGGCAGCCTGGCAGGCATTTTGTGACGCGCGCGGTCTAGGCCTTGCGCAGCGCGCGGCCAAGGCGGGCGAGCAGGGCTGCGCGATGATCGCGGCGGGACAGGAGGTGCCCTTTGCGCTGACCACCGCGAAAGACGCGCTGCTGCTCATGCCGCTGCAAGACTTCCTGGATGCGTATGTCCGGAGCCACAAAGGCGCGCACATCGACTACATCCACGGCGAGGCGTCGCTGCGCGCGTTGGTTTCGGCGTCCGACGCGGCGGGCTTCCTGCTGCCCGGGTTTGACAAGGCGGCGCTGTTTCCAGCGGTACGCCAGCGCGGCGCGCTGCCGCGCAAAACCTTCTCCATGGGCGAGGCGCACGAGAAGCGCTATTACATGGAGTGCAGGAAGATAGAAGCATAAATCGAGACGCAAAAGATCCCCCGCCGCGCTGCAAACGCTGCGAGGGATCTTGTCGATTCGATCAGCCGCCAGCCTCCTCTTCCGCGCCCACGGCATCGTCCTCATCGGCGATCTCGATCTTCGCGTGCTCCGATACGTAGCCGGTGCGGCCGCTCTCGGTGACCACGAACAGCCAGCGGCCTTCCTTCCACAGCACCAGCGCGTCCTCCTCCTGCATGTCAAAGGCGCACGAACCGAACTCATCCGGCGATGCGCCGGGCCAGCGATAGCCCTTGGTGCGCTCTAAAAAGCGGATGGTGTACAGCGCCGAGCCGATATAACAGGTCTGGATGTAGCCCTCGTTGCCGTTTTCCGACATCACGCGGCACCAGTCGCCATCCTCGCTGTTGCTGATGTAGCCCAGCTTCGCGCCACATTTCAGCGTTTCAACCGTGCCGCCGGAGGTGGAGGCTTTCGTGCGCAGACGTACCGAGGGCATCAGCACCACCAGTTGATCCGGCTTGCCCTGGCGAGTGTAGCCGCTCAGGTCGTGCACCGCGTCGGTACCATACCCTTCGCCGTCGGCCAGCGCGGGCGCACAGAGGGGGATGGTGGCGGACAATAGGCAGGCCAGCAGGAGTGCGAGGGATTTGCGGACGATGCGCGTCATAGGAAACCCTCCTTCAATATGATGAGACCATTGATACCCATAGAACGGAGAAACCCATGTTTTTCCTGCACGAGAAAAATGAAAAAGCGCTTTCTTGCCAATGCGCGGACGATCGCGGTATAATGGGGCAATGGAGAAGCGGAAAGAGGTGCGAGCATGGCCGATCTACTGAGCCTGGCGAAAGGCGCGCGTGCGGCGGCGCTGACGCTTGCGGCGACCGGGGAAAGGGCACGCAATGCCGCGCTGGTTGCGATGGCCGATGCGCTGGCGCACAACGCAGACGCGTTGCTGGCTGCCAACGCGCGGGATCTGGCCGACGCAGCGGAGTTGGACGCGCCGCTCAAAAAACGCCTGAAGTTTGACGCGGCGAAGCTGCGCGAAGTATGCGAAGGGCTGCGCGCACTGGCGCAGTTGCCCAACCCGATCGGCGCGACACAGCGTGCCACCGAGCTGGCCGAGGGGCTGGATCTCTATCGCGTCAGCTGCCCAATCGGCGTGGTGGGTGTGATTTTCGAGGCGCGGCCTGATGCGCTGGTGCAGATCGCCGGACTATGCCTCAAGAGCGGCAACGCCGTGCTGCTCAAGGGCGTACGCGAGGCGACACATACCAACCGCGCGCTGTTTGACACACTGTACACCGCAGCGCTGGCTGTGGGCATGCCCGAGGGCTGGGCGGGGCTGCTTCAGACGCGCGAGGATGTGGCCGAGATGCTGGCGCTCGACGCGTACATCGATCTGATCATTCCGCGCGGCAGCAACGCGTTCGTGCGCTATATCATGGACAATAGCCGCATTCCGGTGCTGGGTCACGCCGACGGCATTTGCGCGGTGTATGTGGACGAGAGCGCGGATATCGACATGGCGGTATGCATCGCGGTGGACAGCAAGACGCAGTATGTCGCCGCTTGCAATGCTGCCGAGACGCTGCTGGTGCATGCGAGCATCGCGCCGCGCCTGCTGCCCCCGATAGCCGAGGCGATGCGCGCGGCGGGCGTGACGCTCAAAGGCGATGTGCGCGTGCGCCAATACATCGATTGCGCAGAAGCGACCGACGCCGACTTTGACACCGAGTTCCTGGCGCTGACTCTGGCGGTGCGCGTGGTCGATACGCTGGCAGACGCGATCGCACACATCAACGCGCACGGCTCCGGCCACACCGACTGCATCGTGACCGAGGACGCCGAATGCGCGCGCGCGTTCCTGGCGCGGGTGGACAGCGCCGGGGTGTATTGGAACTGCTCCACGCGCTTTGCCGATGGCTATCGCTACGGCTTGGGCGCGGAGGTGGGCATCTCCACCGGCAAGGTGCACGCGCGCGGCCCGATGGGGCTGGAGGGGCTGTGCACCTATAAATACAAGCTGCTCGGGCAGGGGCAGACAGTTGGCGCGATGGACGGCTATACGCACCGCGCGCTGGATAAGGACTGCCCGCTGTAATGTATGCTTAAGTGGAGGGAGGCGATGCCATGCTGATGGATCTGACGTGTCCTGCGGAATTCCGCTCGGTGGAGGTGCTGCGCGACAGCGGCGGCCGCGGCCAGGCGTACCTGACCTTCACCAACCTGCGCGATCGAGAGATCGACGAGCTGCACGCGATGGTGACCCTGCTGGATGGCGACGGCGTCAGCCTGGGCATTCGCCCCCTGCGCTACCGCAACCTGGGCGCGCAGGGGCGCGCACAGTTTACGCTGTGCCTGGCGATGGACGATCTGCCGATGTTCGAGGACGCGCGCGTCACCATCCAGCGCGTGCACTTCGCGGATGGCGGCGATTGGTCGTGGGATGAGGATGCGCTGATGGACTGCACGCCCAAGGAGCTGGTGCCTGGGCCGGAGCGCGTGGCACTGGTCGCGGTAGCCGGTAGCGACGCGATCTGCTGGCCGGAGCAGCGGCGTGACGCTTGGGTGTGCGTGTGCGGCCGGTTCAATGAGAACCTGCAATATAGCTGCCAGCGCTGCGGCAGAAACCGTGAGCGCACCTTCGCGCAATACCAATTGCAGGCGGTGATGGACGCCTATCGCGCGCAGCAGCAGCGCACACAGGTGCAGGAGCGCCGCCAGCGCGAGGAAGCCACCGAGCAGGCCAAGCAGAAACAGACGCGCCGCCAGAAGGACTACGCGCAGCGCGTGGAGCAAGCGAAGCGGCGCAGACGCAGGACATGGGTGATTGTCGTCGCGGCGGTGTTGGTTGGCTTTGGGGTGTGGAATGTGTTGGCGGCAGTGCTGGGGACCGCGCTGACACAGCGGCCATCCGGCGCGGATGAGGCCTTGCCCACAGCGCTGCCGCATGCACCGGCCATCCTGGCACAGCCGACCGCTGTACCCACCACGGTGCCGCAGGTCGAGCAGGCGCAGGGCTAGATCGCGTTGCTCAGCTCGACGTGCACGTCTACATCCAGCGCGGCGTTTGCAAACTCCGAGCGCCAATCGTGCGCGTCCCATGCCTGCTGCGTGGGAAAGAAGCGCACCGCATAGCGCCCAAAGCCGACCGGATCGGCGCGGACGCTCTGGTAAAAAAGCAGCTGATCCGTCAGATCGCGCGTCAGCTGTGTTTGCAGTACGGCCAGATCAGGCTTGGACGACATCTCCGACGGGATGGCTGCCAGCCACATTTCCACCTGCAAAACCGTCTGCGCGCCCTGCCGGATCACATTTTGCCGGGCAGGGCGTCTTTGCGTCAATACGTAGGAGCGGCGATCCAACAGATAAAAGACTTCCTCCATTGTACCGCGCAGGATGTGCGTCATTTGCGCGCCAAAGCCGGTGACCGTGGCGACCATGTGCTGGTCGTCGAACAGCGCTGCGCCCAGGTACTCGGTGTGATTGATGCTGCTTCGGGGCAGGTGGCCGGGCAGGTCGTCCAGGATGCGTCCGGGTGTTAGCGCGCGCGGTACATCGAAGTTATCGGCGGCTGCATAGCTGACCAGCGCGTCCATGCGGTGCGTGTGCAGGCTTTCCCAGGTCTCGGCCAGCGTGGCATCGTGGATAAAGCCAAAGTGCTTGGCGTCGGCGATGCGCATGTCGATATACTGCGACAGGCGCGAGCCCAGGTACGGCTGCTGTAGCGAGGTAAAATAGCGTGCGTCGTTCTGCGCGACCACCAGCAGCGCCGAGGGACGCACAGAGCGCGTGGATAGTACCGCGCGCACCAGCGAGGGAAACGCTTCCGCTCGCGCCAGCGCCTCGCCCACAATCACCTCGCGCATATGAGAAAAATCCAGCTTGCGCGGAATGGTAGCATGCAGCAGCGCCAACGCCTGGGCATAGCTATCGCCGGTGGCGCTGATGAGGTAGTACGCGCCCTGCTGCACGGAGGGGTTGGCCGGTGTGCCGCTGCTGTCCGAGGCGCTGGTGGAGGACCCTTCCGGCGCGCTGCTGCCGCCCGTACCGCTTTCGTTGAGCGAGCGCGTGCCCGAAGAAATTTGCACCGCGATGCGCAGCTGCCCATCACCCACCACATCCAGCGCCATGACCAGCACAAAAGCGCGCTCACCCAGCGACGCGGTGTGCCCACAGCCGGATAGCAGCGTGATCGTGAGCAACAGCCCGATCAGGCCGAGGGCTTTTCGCATGCCTTGGCCTCCTTTCGCGCGCGCCACAGCCCGGCAAACGCGGCTATCCACAGCGGCACGACGACGGCGGGCAGCCGCCATGGCAGGATGGCCACCAACAGTTTTTCCTGACCGGGTGAATTGAACCAAGCCGACAGCAGCAGCAAGAGCGCCATCGCAGCCTGTATCCAGCGCGGCGACTGTGCGGGCATCGGCTGCGTCAGCAGGTGCTGGCCATAGGCCAGCGCGCCTTGCGCGGCGCAGGTCAGCAGCAGCACTTGCAGCAGCGCAAACACCGCGTAGAGTACCACCTGCTGCTTCAGGCGGGCCATGATGACCATCATGTGCGTCGCCCAGCTCAGCGCGTTGGGCACTTCGTAGGGTGGGCGCGCCAGCGCCATGCTGACCTGTACGACGACGGTCAGCGCGCATGCGCACAGCGGAATCAGCAATACGCGTCGTGCGGAGGGCTGTGGCTGGCCCTGCGCCAGCACGGGGATGCACGCCGCCGCGAACACCGAGCAAAGCGCGCTACCCGACAGCGCGCCATAGCCCAGCGCGGGTAGCATGCCGTGGCCGGCGACCGGCAGCAGGTTGGTGCGGTCGCTGAAAAACATGAGCAGCACGCACAGCGCGAAAAAGCCGAGAATCATCCGGCCGCGCAGGTAGAACGCATAGCGCCCTACCGAGACCGGCGATGCGCCGAACACCAGATACCCCAGCGTACCGGCGGAGAGCAGGCTGATCAGCCGGTTGGACATATCGGGCAGCAGATAGATGGTGCACAGATCAATGAGCGCGTGCTGACAGGCCAGCGCATCAAGCAACAGCAGTGCGCCCAGCCACGCGCAGAGCGCGTTGCCTGGCTTTTCGCCGATTGCTTTTTGCAGCGCGGCGCCCAGGCCCGCGCCAGGCGCGCAGCGCAGCAGCAGCATGGTCGGCGCCCAGGCCAGCAGCCCGCCGACCGCCGACAGCGCTGCCGCCCACCAGATCGCCGATCCGGCTTGGGTGAGCAGTACACCGTTGGTATAGATCCAAAGCTGCCCAAAGGCCATGATCGCGCATAGCCACAGCATGGCCTGCGCGTCGGCATCGGCGCGCTGCGCGTGCGCGGCCTCGGATGTGGTGATCGGTGGGGTTTGTTGCATGACGGCTCCCTTCACGGCTTGTCCTGCGTCCAGCGGCGCATGCGTCCGGCGGCGCGCTGCACTTGGGTCGGGTTGGCGTAGTTGCCGCGCAAGCGTTGCATCCACAGCGGAAGCCGTATCCAGATATCGGGATTGTGCGGCCGGTACGGCGCGACCGGCGCGATCAGCGGCACACCCAGCGAGGTCATTTGCTCCATATGGATGCGCGAGATCATATAGATCAGCGCGATGCCATAGAACCCGGCAAGCTGTGCGGCGGCCAAGTAGATCAGCTGCCGCAGCTTCAGCGCGATGCTCAGCGAATAGTCGGGCACAACGAAGGTGCCCAGGCCGGAGATTGCCACGATGATAATCATCAGTGGACTGACCAAATCGGCGGCGACCGCCGCTTGGCCCAGAATCAGCGCACTGAGCACGCCCAGCGATGAGCCCATTGCGCCCGGAACGCGCAGTCCGGCCTCATTGATCAAGTGGAACGCCATGATTAGCAGCAGGGCCTCCAGTATCATGGGCAGCGGCGTGCGCGCTTGCGCGTCGTAGATGGAGGCCAGCAGCACGGTGGGGATGGCCTGATGGTGGTGCACCAGCAGCGCGACATAGAACGCGGGGAGGAACATCGCCACCGAAACCGCAGCCAGGCGGATCAGCCGCAGAAAGGAACCGTATTGCCAGCGCAGAAAGGTATCGTCCGGCGCGTGCATCAGATGTGTCAGCGAGATCGGCATGGACATAGCCGCCGGTGAGCCATCGACGAACACCAGGATTTGCCCCTCAAGCAAGAAAGACGCGGCGCGATCCGGCCGCTCGGTCGAGCAGATCTGTGGCATGAGCGCGAATGGGTGATCTTCAATCAGCTGTTCCAGCGCGCCGGTGCCCGATACGTAATCGGCGGAAATCAACTGCAAGCGGCGCATCACCTCGGCGACCAGCTTGCCATCGGCCACACCGTCCAGGTACACCACCGCACACTGCGTAGGGATGCCGCTGCCCAGCGATAGCATCTCGGTAACCAGCCGTGGCGAGCGCACGGCCAGCCGGATCAGCGACAGGTTGGTGCGCAGCGTCTCGACAAAGCCTTCCTGCGGGCCGAGCACGACGGTCTCATTGACCGGGCGGTTGACCGCGCGCCGTGCCGCGCCGCGCGCTTCCAGTGCCAGCGCGGACGGGCAGCCGTCGATCATCAGCGCGCCCATGCCCTGGAGCATATCGGTGATCGCGTCGTCGATCTGCGTGCGGGACTTGGCGTCGTGGATGGTCAGCACGTGCTGCAGCAGATAATCCAGCCGCTGGTCCGGCGGCATGTCGGGCAATGTTTCGGCGCGCATGCAGGGCTCGATGATGTGCATCTGCAATACGTCGCGATGCGCCAGCCCGTCGATGAACAGCAGCGCCGCCGAAAAACCGCCGACCACCATCGGGCGCACCACCAGGTCGGCATTGCGCGGACTGCGCAGCGCATGGCGGATCGCGCTGACGTTGGCATCCAGCGCAGCGACCAGCGCAGCGCCGGTACGATCCGCCAGGGAATCAGTTGGGGGCATACCACACCTCGCGTAGAAAAGATAGGGGTAGCATGTGTCGCGGACAGGAAAAATATGAGTGGAAAACCAGGTGCTCGAAAAAGACCCTCTCGCGGTGTCGGCGCTGCGCTCGACTGGTTGCCGTATGTCGCGACACGGCTTCGCGTCTTGCTTGCGCCTCCTGGCGATAGAGCCTGTTTGCAGGATCTGCGGTTTTGCATCCCGCCGTTATTTTTTGTATTTCTCCAGCGCCAGCCCGGCGGCTACTGCCGCGTCGATCTGCCGGTCGCGACTTGCGCTGTCCAACGACTGCCCTGCGCCGAGCTGAATCCACAGAAAGAATTCCACCGTGCCACTGTTGCCGGTGACCGGTGAGTGTGTGACGCCGCGCACATGCACATCGTCTGCCGACAGCGTGTCGCACAGCTTGCGCAGCAGCGGCGCGTACGCGTCGTCGGCAATCACGCCCTCGCGCCGAGCGACGGCGTCGTCGATCTCGAACAGCGGCTTGACCAGACACAACAAATCGCCCTGCCCATGCAGCACCCGCGCGAATGCGGGCACCGCCTTGACCAGCGACAGATACGACAGATCGACGCTGCCCAGCGAGGGGGTGGGGGACAGCGACAGCAACGCGTCGTCGCCGATGTTGGTGCGCTCCAGATTGACCACGGCGGGATGCTGGCGCAGCGAGCCGTGCAACTGACCAAAGCCGACATCCACCGCGTACACGCTGGCACAACCGCGTTGGACCAGACAATCGGTGAATCCGCCGGTGGACGCGCCCGCGTCAATGGCCACGCGGCCGGTGATGTCTAGACCAAATGCGTCGAGCGCGCCCTCCAGTTTATACCCGCCCTTGGCGATGTACTTTTGGTCCACGTCGCGCACGGTCAGCGGTTTGTCCGCCGCGATCATCTGCCCGGCGGAGGTGACTGGCGCGTCACCGACATACACTTTGCGCAGCAGAATCCAGCGCTCCGCGTCCTCGCGTGTGCGCATCCACCCCTCCGATATCAGCCGCTCATAAGCGCGCATTTTTTTCGGTGTTTTGCTCATAGAATGCAGTATAACACGCGGGAAAAGCGCCGTCAAAACATGCGGGAAATATATGTTAAGAAAGCTGGAAATTACCGTTACCAAACGTTCGCGGTCTTGACAATCCGGGGCAATAAAGGTACGATATTTGTGACACTTTGTGTGTATATTTTATGTGGAGGGATGTACGATGAAAAAGGTTCTTGCCCTGGCGCTGGCCGCGATGATGCTGCTGGTGCCCGTACTGGTGCTGGCCGAGACCTATGAACTGGCGCTGGTTACCGACCTGGGAACCATCGACGACAAATCCTTTAACCAGGGTGCCTGGGAAGGCCTGAAGGCCGTTGGCGACGCGAAGGGCACTCCCTATAAGTACTATCAGCCCAAAGAGCAGGGCACCGATGCGTACCTGGACAGCATCCAGCTGGCCGTGGACGGCGGCGCCAAAGTCATTGTAACCCCGGGCTTCCTGTTTGAAGAGCCGATCTTCATCGCGCAGGATATGCATCCGGACGTGAACTTCGTGCTGGTGGACGGCAATCCGCATAACGCCGACTACAGCGAGTTCCGCACTGAAAAGAACGTTGTCGGCATCGTGTATGCCGAAGAGCAGTCCGGCTTCCTGGCCGGCTACGCGGCCGTGAAGGAAGGCTACACCAAGCTGGGCTTCATGGGCGGCATGGCGGTTCCCGCGGTTGTGCGCTTTGGCTACGGCTTTGTGCAGGGCGCGGATTACGCCGCGAAAGAGCTGGGCATCACCGAAGTGACCATCAACTACCACTACACCGGCGGCTTTGTGGCCACGCCGGAAGCGCAGGCACTGGCTGCTTCCTGGTACAACGACGGTGTGGACGTGATCTTCGGCTGCGGCGGCACCGTGGGCAACTCGGTGATGGCGGCTGCGGAAGCGGCGGGCAACAAGTGGGTCATCGGTGTGGACGTTGATCAGTCCGGCGAGAGCGCGACGGTCATCACCTCCGCGATGAAGGGCCTGAAAGCCTCTGTGTCCCAGGCTGTGACCGCGTACTACGATGGCAAGTTCCCGGGCGGCGAAGCTTGGGTGCTGGGCGCCGATCGTGACGGCGTGGGCCTGCCGATGGAGACCTCCAAGTTCACCAAGTTCACCCAGGCGGACTATGACGCGATCTTCGCCAAGCTGGTGTCCGGCGAAGTGAAGCCCGTCAAGGACACCGACGCGGAAGACGCGACCAAGCTGCCTGTGACCGTTACCAAGGTCACCCTGGTGCAGTAGTCTAAGGCATTGTGTCCGGCCAGGCGGGAGTCCGCTTGGCCGGACATTCTTGCATTACCGAAAGAAGCCCCGACGATACCCGAAAAACCGGGTCTGACGGACGAGCAAATGCAAACGATCCGGGCAGGCAAAGTGATTTCCTGTCCGCTTTTTTATGAAGGAGTGGCGGCGTTGGATTATGTGATCGAGATGCTGCACATCACCAAGGACTTTCCCGGCATTCGCGCCAATGACGACATCACCCTGCAACTTGTGCGCGGCGAGATCCATGCACTGCTGGGCGAGAACGGCGCGGGCAAGTCTACCTTGATGAGCGTGCTCTTTGGCCTGTACAAGGCTGAAAAGGGAACCATCCTGAAAAACGGGCAGGAAGTGCACATCCATAACCCCAACGACGCCAATGCGCTGGGCATCGGCATGGTACACCAGCACTTTAAGCTCGTGCATAACTTCACGGTGCTGGAAAACATCGTGCTGGGCGTAGAGACCACCAACATGGGCGTGCTGCGCATGGACAACGCGCGCAAGAAAGTGATGGCGCTGTCTGAGCAGTATGGCCTGATGATCGACCCCGATGCGCTGATCTCCGACATCACGGTGGGCATGCAGCAGCGCGTGGAGATCCTCAAGATGCTCTATCGCGACAACGAGATTCTGATCTTCGACGAGCCGACCGCGGTGCTGACGCCGCAGGAGATCATCGAGCTCATGAAGATCATGAAGAATCTGGTCAAAGAGGGCAAGTCCATCCTCTTCATCACGCACAAACTCAACGAGATCAAGGAGGTCGCCGACCGCTGCACGGTGCTGCGCAAGGGGCATTACATCGGCACGGTAGAGGTTGACAAAACCACCAAGGAGCAAATGAGCGAGATGATGGTCGGCCGCAAGGTGGAATTTGAAATCACCAAGAAGCCGGCCACCGACTCGGGCAAAGCCGCCCTGGTGGTGCAAAATGTGAATGTTCGCAGCAAGCATCACAGCAAGCTGCTGGTTAATAATGTCTCCTTCTCAGTGCGCCAGGGGGAGATCGTATGCATCGCGGGCATTGATGGCAATGGGCAGAGCGAGCTGGTCTACGCGATCACCGGCCTGCTCAATCCGGATAGCGGGCGCGTGTACCTGGGCGACAGGGAGATCACCCACGCGACCATCCGCGAGAGAAACGACGCCGGACTGTCGCATATCCCGGAGGATCGGCACAAGCACGGCCTGGTGCTCGACTACCCGCTGGCCGAGAATCTGATTTTGAAGAGCTATCACAAGCCGCAGTTCAAGCGCAACGGCTTTATCCGCTTTGACAAGATGTATCAGTACGCCGACAAACTGATCGAGCAGTTCGACATCCGCTCCGGCCAGGGCGCGCACACCATCGCGCGCAGCATGTCCGGCGGCAATCAGCAAAAGGCGATCGTGGCGCGCGAGATCGGCGAGCGGCCCGAGGTGCTCATCGCGGTGCAGCCCACGCGCGGCCTGGACGTCGGCGCCATCGAGTACATCCACAAGCAACTGATCGCCGCGCGCGACGAGGGCAAGGCGGTGCTGCTCGTATCGCTGGAGCTCGACGAAGTGATGAATATATCCGACCGCATTCTGGTGATTTACGAGGGCGAGATCGTCGCCGACGTACCGGCCAAGGGCGTGACGGCCCAGGAGCTGGGCCTGTACATGGCGGGCTCGCGAAAGGAGGCGGTGGTGTGAAGTCGCTCAAGCGCATGCTGACCGGCGCGGGCGCGGGCAATGCCGCATCCTCGCTGCTGGCCATCGCGATCGGCCTGGTGTTCGGTTTGTTCATCCTGCTGATCTCCAATCCCAACCAGGCACTGCAAGGGCTGGGCGTGATCGTCGCGGGCGGTTTCAACGGCGGGATGAAGGGCATCGGCAACGTGCTGTACTATGCCACGCCGCTGATCCTCACCGGCCTATCGGTGGGCTTCGCGTTCAAGACCGGCCTGTTCAATATCGGCGCGGCGGGGCAATTGATCGTCGGCGGCTTTGTGGCGATCTTTGTAGCGCACAATCTGTCGTGGATTCCCAGCTGGCTGCTGTGGGTGATCGCGCTGACCGCCGCCATGCTGGCCGGTGCGCTCTGGGGCGCGATCCCCGGGCTGTTCAAGTCGCTGCTCAATGTGCACGAAGTCATCGCCTGCATCATGTGCAACTACATCGGCATGTACGGCGTGAACTTCCTGATCAAGAACTCCAACATCTACGATTCACTGGAGAACCAGACCGTGGACGTGGGGCAGGCCGCAGTGCCCAAGTGGGGACTGGATAAGATCTTTTACAACCTCAAGGGCAAGTATTTCGACGCGTCCAGTGTCAATGGCGGCATTCTGATCGCCATTGTGATCGCGATTGTGATCTAT
>JAVBUY010000153.1:0-6183 GCA_031554855.1 Eubacteriales bacterium | reverse complement strand
ACTTGTCCCGTGGAGCTTGTCAATTTCAATATCTGAAATCAACAATTACTTATTGAAATCATGATATCATGGAAAATAGCCCTTGTCAATACCCGTCACCACAAAGAACGTTTGTTTTTGTGCAGTTCATCCAAAATGCTTTGTGGGAAAATCTCAGTATTCCCAACAAAAAAAGGCCGCTCACGCGGCCTACCGTTTGTGCAACCATTCATTGAGCAACTGAATCGCGTGTTTTTCGATGCGCGATACATACGAGCGCGAAATGCCCAGCAGCTTGGCGATCTCGTGCTGCGGACGCACGATGCCGTCGATCAGTCCGTAGCGCATCTCCAGCACGATGCGCTCGCGCTTGGGCAGCGACCCCATCAACCCTTGCATCTTCTGCACCGCGCAGAGCCGATCCACCGTATCGACCACCTGATTGGGTTCCGAACCCAGCACGTCGATCAGGGTGATCTCATTGCCCTCGCTGTCGGTGCCGATCGGATCCTGCAACGACACATCGCCTTTGCGCTTTTGCGCTGCTCGCAGCGCCATCAGGATTTCGTTTTCAATGCACCTCGCGCAATAGGTAGACAACTGCGTCCCGGTATCCTGCTTGAATGTATTCACGCCTTTGATCAGCCCGATCGTGCCAATGGAGATCAGATCGTCGCCATCCAGCCCGGGGATGGTGTACTTGCGCGCGATGTGCGCAACCAATCGCAGGTTGTGCTCCACCAGGCGGTTGCGTGCCACCTCGTCGTGACCGGTCAGCCACGCGCGGATGGACTGCCGCTCCTCTTCGTCGGGCAGCGGCTTGGGAAAGGAGGATCGCCCCGATACATAGGAAAGAAAAAACAGCGCGTCCTTGATCAGCCATAGGATGGCCGGCGTCAACATCAGCATCCCTCCCTGCCCTCAGCATATGCGCAGGGCGAAAAGTTGTGTCTGTCCGCAGGCAATTGGCTGTGCTATACTGGTCGTATCCTATAGGAATGGGGCGTGCGCATGGGCACAGTACATGTCATCAACGGTCGTCAAAAAAAGATTTTGCAGGGACATCCCTGGGTGTATGGCAACGAGATCGAGAAGGTTGAGGGCAGCCCGGTCGACGGCGAGATGGTCACAGTGGTGGACTTTCGCGGTCGATACCTGGGGCAAGGCATGTACAACAGCCAATCGCTGATCACCGTGCGCCTGTTGACGCACAAGAGCGAGCCGATCGACGATGCGCTGATCGTCGCACGCGTGCACCAGGCGCTGGCCTATCGGCAGATGCTGCGCGTCGAGGGCACCGACAGCTACCGCCTGATCTTTGGCGAGGCCGACCGCCTACCCGGCGTGATCTGCGACCAGTTCGGCTCGGTGATCGTGCTGCAAATCCTCGCGCTGGGCATGGAGCGCTTCACGCAGGTCATCGCCGATGCGTTGGTGGATGCGCTGCATCCGGGCACGCTGCTGCTCAAAAACGACGACGCCATCCGCCTGAAAGAAGGGCTGACCTGCTTTGTGCGCGTGCTGCACGGTGCGGAGGTGTCGCACACCACGCTGATGGAAAACGGCTTGTCCTTCGCGCTGGATCTGATGGGCGGGCAAAAGACCGGCTACTTCCTCGACCAGAAGAAAAACCACCTGGCGCTGCGCCCGTTCAGCCCCGGCAAGCGCGTGCTGGATTGTTTCACCTATGTCGGCGGGTTCGCGCTCAACGCGGCGGCGGGCGGTGCCGACGACGTGCTGGGCATCGACAGTTCCGAGGACGCGGTGGCGCTGGCACGGGACAACGCGGCGCGTAACGGCTTCTCGCAGGTGCGCTTCGAGACCGCCAATTGCTTTGACTTCCTGCGCGAAGAGGTGCGGCGCAAGGTGAAGTACGACACCATCGTGCTCGATCCCCCCGCGTTTACCAAGGCGAAGGCCTCGCTGGCCAACGCCTGCCGCGGCTATAAGGAAATCAATTTGTCGGCGATGCGGCTGCTGCCGCCCGGCGGCGTGCTGGCGACGCACAGCTGCTCCTACCACATGCCGGAGGACACATTCGTCCATGTCGTGCTCTCCGCCGCGCAGGATCTGCATCGCCAGATGCGCATCATTGACCTGCGGCGGCAGGATGCCGATCATCCGGTGCTGGCTGGGTACCCCGAGTCGCATTATCTCAAAAGCCTGTGGCTGCAAATGCTGGATTAAAAAAGAGGGGATGCCCCCTCTTTTTTTATCCTTGCGGATGATTTCGACATTTTCCGCGCAACAGGTCGCCTTCCCCCACGCCCTCGGGCAACGGAACGCGCACGAGCGCATTGGGCCGCTGGATCACGTCCACAGCCTCGCCGGTGTCGGCCAGCCGAATGGCGGTGACGGTTACCGGCACGATCCCCTGGGGCGTCACCGCCTCCAGCGTGTCGCCGACGAAGAAGCGATTCTTCACCTCGATCAAGCCTTCGCCATGCGCCGCCTCCAGCACGTAGCCCACGTACTCCGAGCCCTGTATATACGGCCCCGCCTCGCCCGGCTGCTCCGGCGCGCCGAAGTAAAAGCCGGTGTCCGACAGATGGTGGCTGGTCTGGTGCAGCTCGGCCAATAGCGTCGCTTGCAGCGCCGTGTCGCGCGCATAGCCCGCGGCATCCAGCGCGCAGGCATCCAGCGCGCGGCGATACGCGCCGACCACCACGGCCACGTAGTATTCGCCCTTCATGCGCCCCTCGATTTTCAGGCTGGCCAGTCCAGCCGCGCACAGCGCCGGAACGTGTTCAATCATGCACAGATCGCGCGCGCTGAGCACCGTCGTGCCATGCGCATCCTGCTCGAGTGTCATCGGCTGGTCGGGTCGCTTTTCCTCGGTCAGCGTGTACGTCCAGCGGCAGGGCTGCGCGCACGCGCCCTGGTTGGCACCGCGCCCGGTCATGGCGGCGCTCAATAGGCAGCGCCCGGAGTAACTCATGCACACCGCGCCGTGCACAAAGGCCTCCAGCGCCAGCGATTCGGGCAAAGCGGCGCGCATCGCGGCAATCTGCGCCAAGCTCAGCTCGCGCGCCAGGATGACGCGCTGTGCGCCCATCGCGTGCCATGCCCGCGCTGCGGCGGCGTTCATCGTGTTGGCCTGTGTGCTGATGTGCAGCGGCAGCCCGGGCACGCGTTCGCGCAATGTTGCCACCGCGCCCAGATCGCTGACGATCGCCGCGTCTGCGCCCGCGTCGGCGATGCAGTGCGCCGCCTCCATCAAACCTTCGATCTGTGCATCGGTCGGAAAGACATTGAGCGTCACGTAGACTTTTTTGCCCAGTGCATGCGCATAGCGCACCGCCTCGCACAGCGACTCCGGCGTAAAATTGCCGGCGAACGCGCGCAGACCGTATTGCGCCAGCCCCAGATACACCGCGTCCGCGCCAAACCGAAACGCGGTTTTCAGTTGTCTCATGCCCCCGGCGGGGGCCAGCAGCTCGGGTATGCGCACGACTACAGCCCCCTGCTCTTGTCGTACTCTACCCACAGCGGACTGTACAGCGCCACCGCCTTCTCGTGCTCCTTCAGCGTCTTGCTGAATACCAACGCGCCGGTGTCCGGATTGGCCGAGCAAAAATACTGATACTTCTGCGCAATGAACTGCTCGTCCGGATACAGCGCCGCGACGATCGCGTCGCCGGACGGATTGCAGATCGGCCCGACGGGCAATCCCTTGTTGGTGTACGTATTGAATGCGGAGTTGATCGCCAGATCCTCGCTGGACAGCGCCATCTTCTTGCTGTTGAGCGCGTACTTGATGGTCACGTCCGAGCCCAGCGTCATGTTGGCTTTCAGGCGGTTGTGGAACACCGCCGACACCTTCGGGAAGTCCTGCGTCTTGGCCTCTTTCTCAATCATCGACGCGATGATCAGCACCTGATCCATGGTCAGGCCCAGATCCTCCGCGCGCTCAAAGTAGGTTGCGGGGAATGCCGCCTCGGTCTGCGACAGCAGCTTCTTGATGATGTCGTCGGCGGTGGCATTGGTGAAGATCTCGTAGGTGTTGGGCGACAGATAGCCCTCTAAGACGTACTTGCGCTGATTAGCCTTGGGCGTGGCCAGCACGTCCGCGATGTAGTAGTAGTCCTTGTACTGCGTCCCCACTTTGCAGAGCGATAGAAACTCGTCGCGACTCTTGATCACGCCGTCGGCGGCAAACTTATCGGCGATGTCCTCGATGGTCCAGCCCGGGATGACCGTGATGCTGCGCGTGTTGGGCTTGCCGTCGCCGCTGGTCAGCGCATCCATGATCTGCTGCATGGTCATCGCGCGCGTCAGCGTGTATTCGCCAGGCTGCAATCGCTGCCCCATGCCACGGAAATCGCCCAGGTACTTGAACACCGTTTTGTTGCGCACCAGCCCGGCCTCCTTGAGGTCGCTGGATACGCGGGTCAGCGAGCTGCCCGACTTGACCTGGAAAGTGACCGGCGTCGTGTCGCCCGGTGTGACCGGCAACACGAACTGCTGCTCCACCATCGTCCAGCCGGTGTACAGCAGGCCGCCGACGATGCACAGGCTGCACACCAACACCAGGACCGGGCGCAGCAGGCGCCAAATCCAGTCGTACCAGAAAAAGCCGTATGAGCGTTGCTCATGCAGCGATTTTTCATCTAAATACCGGCGCGATTTCTTGGCCATAGGCCCTCCTTGGCGGTGCGGCATGCTATTGCTCCGGCAGCTCCAACTGCATGCCCGACGCATCGGTGACGATCTTGATCACATCGGCCAGCATCTTCTGCACTTTCATCTCCATCAGCAGGTATTGCTGGATGTCGGCATTCATGTACAGCAGCGACGCCAACTGCTGAAAGCGCTGCATCTGTTCCTCCGGCACTTTGTCCAGGCCGCCCACGGCATGCATTTGCAGCTGCATTTGCAGCTTCTTGTATTCCTTGAGCAGCACGCGGTTGGTCTCGTCCTCGTTGGCCAACTGGTGCAGCCGCGCATATTCGCGGCACATCTCGCTGTCCTTGATGTCGCGCGCCAGTTCGTGCGCGCGGTCGTAAATGTCCATGGCACACTCCTTATTCGCCTTACTATCTTGCCATAAAAGAAGCGTCGCATTCCTGCGACGCCCGGCTTGCAGAAACCTTCAGGCTGTCCAAAAGGCGCAGATGCTAGGAGGTCGCAAGCTCGTCCGACGGAGGCGTACTGGCGTACGCCGACGAGGCGAGCGCTGCGCCGACAACGCAGATGAGTCTTTTCGACAGCCTGACGTCGCATTCCTGCGACGCCCGGCGGTTTCCAGGAAACCTATTGATTGTATCACATCTCGATGATGATCGGCAAGATCATTGGGTTGCGCTTGATCTGTTCGTAGAGGAAACGGTGCAACTCGTCCTTGAGTTTGTTCTTGATCTCGGTCCACTCTTCCGGCTTGATAGTCGGATACTTGGCCAGCACCGACGCGATGGCCAGCTTGGTGCCCTCGACCAGCGACTCGTTCTCGCGCACGTACACAAACCCGCGTGAAATGATGTCCGGTCCGGAACCGACCTTGCCGGTCTCCTTGTCGATGCCCAGCACGATGATGATGATGCCGTCCTCTGACAGGTGCTTGCGGTCGCGCAGCACCACGTTGCCAACGTCGCCATTGCCCAGGCCGTCCACCATCACGCTGCCGGTGGGCACGGAGCCCGCGATATGCAGCGTGTCCTCGCCCAGCTCGATCACCTGCCCGATCTCGGGAATCACCACATTGGTCTCCGGCATGCCCATGGCCATCGCCAGCTTGGCGTGATGCCACAGCATGCGGTATTCGCCGTGCACGGGGATAAAGAACTTGGGCTTGGTCACAGCGTGCACGAGCTTGAGCTCCTCCTGGCAGGCGTGGCCGGAGACGTGCACGTCGGCGATTGCCTCGTACACCACCTGCGCGCCGATGCGGTAGAGCTGGTTGATGACGCGCGCCACCAGCACCTCGTTGCCGGGAATCGGGTTGGCCGACACAATCACCAGATCGCTCTGGCGAATCTGCAGCTTCTTGTGCTCGCTATAGGCCATGCGAGTCAGGCCGCTCATCGGCTCGCCCTGGCTGCCGGTGGTGATGACCACGATCTGGTCGTCATCGAAGCGATCCAGCACCTCGGCGCTGACCAAGTGCCCCTCGGGGATCTTGAGCTCCCCGATCTGGATGGCAACGCGCACAGTGGACACCATGCTGCGACCGATAAAGCACACCTTGCGGCCAAAGCGCACCGCCTC
>JAVBUY010000193.1:0-3311 GCA_031554855.1 Eubacteriales bacterium | reverse complement strand
GTAGATCGCATGCTCGTGCAGCAGCATCGGCACGGTGTAGCGATCCATCTCGCCGATTACGCGATGCTTCTCAGGCCGCGAGATGTCCACGATCAGGAAGTTTTCCTCACCGATGGAGCGCAGTGAAATCTCCGATGCCGGGAATTCCTCGGCACTCCAATGCCAGCGGTCGCCGACCTGGCGCAAGACGTGCTGCTCGGACAGGTACTCCAGCAGCTCCGGCGTAGACGCTTGCCCGCCAAACAGCTCGCCCTGCTCAAAGGGCAGCTCGTACGCCGCGCACTTGAAGTGGTTGAGCAGGATATAGAGGTTGTCCGGCGCGATGCGCGCATGCTCCGGCGACTGGCCAAAGAAGTATTCCGGATGCTGAATGATATACTGATCCAGTGCAGCCGACGACGCGATCATCAGCGTCATGGCGGTATGCTGACGGCGACCGGCGCGACCGGCCTGCTGCCACGTGCTGGCGATGGTGCCAGGGTAGCCGCACAGCACGCACGCGTCGAGCTGGCCGATATCGATGCCCAGCTCCAGTGCGTTGGTGGACACCACTGCCAGGATATTGCCCTGGCGCAGCCCGCGCTCGATCTCTCTGCGCTGGCTGGGCAAATAGCCGCCGCGATAGCCGCGCACCAGCCCCGCCTCGCCCAATGGATCGCGTACGATGTCTTTGAGGTGGCGGGTCAGCACCTCGACGGTGAGCCGCGACTTACCAAATACGATGGTCGATATCTCGTTCTTCACCAGCATGGCCGCTTTGCTCCAGGTCTCCTGCAGCACGGACGCACGGATACCCAGCTGCTTGTTGACCACCGGCGGATTGTAGAAGATCACATGCCGTGCGCCGGAGGCCGCGCCGTTGTCGTCCACCAGCGTCATGTCCTCGCCGGTTAACTGGCTGGCCAGTTCGCCCGGGTTGGCGATGGTGGCCGAACAGCAGATGAATTGCGGATGCGAGCCATAGAACGCGCAAATGCGCTTTAGGCGGCGGATCACATTGGCCAGGTTGCTGCCAAAAACGCCTCGATATGCGTGGATCTCGTCGATGACGATATAGCGCAGGTTCTCGAACAGCTTGACCCACTGCGTATGGTGCGGCAGGATGCCGGAGTGCAGCATGTCCGGATTGGTCACCACCACATGCCCTGCCTGGCGGATCGCGCGGCGCGCGGCGCCCGGCGTGTCGCCATCGTAGGTGTAGGTCTTGATATCGACATCCAGCGCGGTGATCAGCTCGTAGAGCTCCGCCACCTGGTCGGCGGACAGTGCCTTGGTGGGAAACAGATACAGCGCGCGCGCGCCGGGATTTTGCAGGATAGCCGACAGCACCGGCAGATTATAGCACAGCGTTTTGCCCGACGCGGTAGGCGTCACCACACAGGCGTTCTTGCCCGCGCGCACGATGTCCACTGCCTGGCGCTGATGCGTATAGAGCTGGTGGATGCCGCGCGCGGACAATACCTTAGGAATGCGCGCGTCGATGTCCTCCGGAAAGGGCGCATACCGCGCTTCCTTAGCCGGAATCTCCCGCCAATGCGTGACATTTTCCATAAAGCCGGGGGTGTCGCGCAGCTTTGTCAGCAATTGATCCAGGTTCACGGGCATCCCCCTTCGCTCCACATCATTGCCAACATTATAGACGCAAACTGCACGATTGTCTACGCGTTTGGCGAATATTTGCGAAAATACGTTCGCACGCGAGGTGCGCCCATCATCCTCTCACGACAAAAGCAGAGCGCTACGCTGCGGAAGCCCCATCCAGTGCAAAACTGAACAGGGCTTCCGATACTGGCTTTCTGGCTGTCTACTATGGGCTGAAAAGTGCGCGCTCTTTTCATTCCGGTTTTCTTTACTCCGCCGCTTGATGCGCGCGCAGATCTTCTTTCAGGATGTATCCGACCTGGCCGCCGGCCAGCGCATGCGCCCATTCGCCTATCTCGCCCAGCACCAGCACAATGCTGCCGTCCTGGAACTGCGCCAGCGTGTGGCTGCTGTCCGAGGGGCCCTGGCGGAGCACCGGCAAGCGGTCATTCGGGTCATTCACCACCATCAAGGGGATGTTCTCTCCCATCGCTTCTTGGCTGACATCCGCTGTCAAATCAGCGCGGCGCATATAGCCGTCCGCCTCGCCGATCTGAATATGCATCCAGGTGTCGTTGCTGTCCGGCAAATACGCTGCCGTAACCCCTTGATGATACACGCCGACCAGCGGCGCATTGTCGTCAGCCTGGGCACGCAGACGCGCGCCTTCGGTGGCAATGGTCGCCACCTGGGCGCCTAGTAGACCCTGCATATACGTCTGCAAGCTATCCTTGTACGCCGCCTCCGGATCGGGCGTGGCGGTTGGGCCGGGGGTCGGCTCCGGTGTGGTGGTCGGCCGTGGCGCGGGCGTTAGATACTTGGTAAAGATGTATCCATAGTCCTTTTCACCGATCAGCACATGACTCCACTCGCCCACGCTGGCCAACACGTAGACGTGCGTGCCGCGCGCGATCTGCCCCATGGACTTGGAATCGGACTGCGGTCGCTGGCGCATGAACGCATACGCATAGCCCTTGGGCGGCGACACCTGCATGCTGGGCACATCCTCGGTGACCGACAGCCCGCTGACGTCCATGGTGACGTCGTTCAGGTCGAAATAGCCCTGCGTGTTGCCGACGCGCACTTTGACAAACCCATCTTCGTAGAGCACGTAGGTGCCGCGCACGCCTTCGTTGTATGTGCCCAGCGACCGTGCGCCTTTTTTCAGATCCGACATCATGCGCGCACCCTGGGTGATGACCAGTACATTGTCGGTATTGCGCTGCTGCAAAAAGTACGTCTCAACGTCGCCTTCCAGGTCTACCTCTTCTTCCGGCGCATTGGCGTCGGTCGCCCAGCCCACAGGCGGCATCGCGAACACGCACAGCAGCACCAGCAAACATATCAAGGCGTTTCGCCCATCGCGCATCGAACGCATGTATTTTTCCTCCTCGCGTTGGTCGTAATTTGCCCGCGAATTTTTCCATGCAAAAGCAAATCATTACAATATTCTGCATTTTCTGTGCTTTTTCCTCTGGAAAAGCCATCCTGTTTTGCGATTTATGTCAAGAACTTTTTGGAATTCCATCCGAATTCCATCCGAATTCCGTCCGAAAAACATCTCCCTCGCACCAGGCGAAGGAGATGTTTTGCTCTTCTCTGCTCGGGTCAACCGCTTATGCGCCACACCAGGTGATCACCGGCGGCGCAAGCCCTTCCTAACGCCATCGTGTCGTACGAGAGCTTGCCCGTCACCGCCCCTTCCAGCGATACCTCGCGCCCATTAAACG
>JAVBUY010000027.1:0-6950 GCA_031554855.1 Eubacteriales bacterium | reverse complement strand
GGTGCGCGAGGGCCTGCGCCGCGTCAGGCTTGAGCACGTCGGCGACCACCACCGCGCCCAGGCATTGCCCCTGCCTGGCCACAGACACCACGCTGCCCACGTCGGAGGGCTGCTCGGTGACGCCGATCACTTGCCGCTCGGTCATCAGGCGCAGGTTACCCGCCAGCAGCGTTTCGCCGCCCATTTCCACGCACACACCACGACCGGCGATCTCCTGTGCGCTGTCTGGCTTTGCGATGTCGCCCGCCCCTGCGGCACGCAGCACTGACTGCGCGATCGGATGGTTGCTCACTTGCTCGGCGCAGGCGGCGACGCGCAGCAACTCCTGCTCGGTCACGCCGTCCGTCGGGTACACGGCAGTCACCGCGAACTTCCCCTCGGTCAGCGTGCCGGTCTTGTCCATGACCACCGCTTTGACCGCGCACAACGCATCCAGCGCGTCGCTGCCCTTGCACAGCACGCCCTTTCGCGAGGCCGCACCGATGCCGCCGAAGTAGCCCAGCGGTACAGAGATCACCAGCGCGCAGGGACAGGAAACGACCAGGAAGGTCAGTCCGCGATGCACCCAGTCACTCCACAGCGCACCAGGCAGGACCAGCGGCGGCACAACCGCCAGCAGCGCCGCCGCGCCCACCACCACCGGCGTGTAGACGCGCGCGAACCGCGTGATGAACCGCTCGGTGCGGGTCTTGCGCTCGCTGGCATTTTGCACCATATCCAGAATTTTGCTGGCGGTGGACTCGCCAAAGGATTTGGTGACGCGGATCTGTAGCAGCCCATCATGGCTGACCGAACCGGACAGCACCTCGTCGCCCTCGGCCACCTCGCGCGGCAGCGACTCGCCGGTCAGCGCGGAGGTATCCAGAGACCCATGGCCTTGCAACACCACGCCATCGAGCGGCACGCGCTCACCAGGCTTGACCTGCACGATCGCGCCGATCGGCACATCTTCGGGCTTTACCTCGCGCGGGGTTTCGCCGTCCATCAGTGTCGCAGTGTCGGGGCGAATGTTGAGCAGCGCCGCGATCGACTTGCGCGAGCGACCCACCGCACGATCCTGGAACGCCTCGCCGACCTGGTAGAACAGCAACACCGCGACGCCCTCGGCGTGGTCGCCCAGCAAAAACGCGCTCAGCGATGCTACCGCCATCAAAAAGTTCTCATCAAAGATTTGCCCCTTGGCGATGTTTTTCGCGGCCTTGAACAGCACGTCGTAGCCTGCCAGCGCATACGCCGCCAGGAACAGCGCCACGCGCGGCACGCCGGTGAGCAGCAGCGCCGCAAAAAATAGCGCAATGGCGACGCCCAGGCGCATATAGTTGAAGGCTGGGTTTCTCTCTGCCTCCTGCGCGCCCGACTGCGCCGACTCCAGGGCAATCTCCACCTCCGGCTCGATGCGCCGCACGATCTCGCGCACCGCCTGTTCGATTCCTTTCGCGTCAACGCCCGGCTTGGCGGTGACGCGCAACCGCTGCGTGGCAAAGGCCACGTTGGCTTGTCTGACCCCGGGCAGCGTTGCCACCGCCTGCTCAATCTTCGCCGCACAATGCGCGCAGGACAATCCCTTCAGTGTGAGTGTGCAGTCCTGGCTTGTGGATTTTCCGGCCATCTGAACGCCTCCTGACGTACATTCTTGTTTTTTCATATGAACAACTGTTCATATGACGATGTGATCATACCATGTAGACAACGCGATGTCAACCAGTAGTTTAGGGGGAACAAAGAAGCCGCTATGCGCGTCGCTTCCCGCAAACATCAGCGGTCCATCTCCCCCTTGAAAAAAGACACTATTCCATCGCGTGGTGCACATGCGCGGGGGCCTCAATGGGGAAACGTACTTCTGTAATAAATTCCATCTCTCTCTCTTTTGTTCCATAGGACTCGATGTATCGCTCCACAGGATGCCCTATGACGCGCAAGCCTTGCCGAGCGGCATATTCTTCCAGGAAGCGATAGCATGCACCTAGCGCCTGATACTCCCCATGATGCAGCGCGCAAAGATAGGATTGCCGCGGCTGGATGGCAACCGATGGGTGATTGGACGGCAACACTTCGATGGCCGCTTCCACATCATTGTTTTCAAATTGCAGTTGCGGGTCAAAAAAGCGGCAGGTATAGCTGCCCGGTTGGCGCAGCCGCAACGAATTTTGCGCCATGAGATGCAATAACGATTCAAATACATCGCGGATCTGCAAGTAATGTGCCACCTGCGTCCTTCTGGACACAACGGAGATTTCCGGCATGGTTTTGACGTACGCGCGATACGGTTGCGGGTTTTGAAACAGCTCGAACAGGCCGATTGTCGCCTGTAATCGCGCAGCACGCTCTTGGAGAATATCCAGCTTGTTTTGATAGGTCAGTTTTTTTCCCTGGAATTCGCGAATCTCTCGCAGCGAAAACCCCAACGCCTTGAGCTGCAAGATCAGCGACATATCCGTCAACTGCGTGGTATCGTAATACCGGTAGCCGGTTACGGGATTTACTGCGCATGGCGCCAAGAGCCCTGTTTTTTCATAGTGGTGCAGCGTCGCGATGGACACGCCGAACAGACCGGCAAATTCTTTTATCTTGTACATGCCGCGCTCCTCTCTTGACTCTCATCTATACAACAGAGTTTATAATGGAAATGGAAAATAGACAAGTCTTTTACAAAAGGAGATACACCTATGAAAAAAACGCTGCGCTTCCTGTTGGCGTGCTGTGTATCCGTTTCACTGTGCGGTTATTCGACGGTCGTTGCCGCATCAGAGGCATATACCATGGATGACATCCGGCCTGAACTGCGCGCAAACATTGCCAACACCGCGCCCGCTTCCTTCGATGAAAAGGGTCTAGCGGAGGTGCGCGCCGAGACCGATGCGCTGGTGGGCAATCCAGGCATACCCTCTGATCCGGCGGTAAAAGTCTATGATCACTATATCCCCAACCCTGGCGCGGGAAAGGACTTGCGGCTACGCATCTACGAGCCGGTCAACAAAACCGAGGTTTTGCCCGCTGTATTCTGGATACACGGCGGCGGCATGGTGATCTCTCATCCAGAGGGAGACGAAGCGCAATGCATCCGCTTCGCGCGGGATATCAACTGTGTGGTCTTCTCGCCCGACTACCGCTTAGCGCCCGAATTCCCCTACCCTGCTGGCCCGGATGATTGCTATACGGCGCTGCAATGGCTGGCTGCCTCTGCCGCGGAGTTGGGCATTGACCCCGCGCGCATCGCTGTGGCTGGCGCCAGCGCAGGCGGAGGGCTTTCCCTCTCGACCGCACTCAGGGCGCGGGATCTCGGTGGGCCGAGCATCGCGTTCCTGATGCCCATCTACCCGATGATCAACGAAAAACTGGACACGCCCTCCGGACGCGCCACCTATGGCGAGGACATCGCCGGGCGCGTGCTGACAAGCGAATCCGTCCACTATATGTGGACGTACTATCTCGGCGACACCAAGGAAGTGCCAAAGTATGCGGCGCCCCTCCACGAAACCGACTGGACCAACCTGCCGCCTGTTTACACTTGCGTGGGAGACATCGACCCATTCCGGGACGATACCATCCAGCTTGTGAACAACCTGATCGCGGCGGGCAACACGCCCGAGTTTCATCTGTTTCCTGGTTGCCCTCATGCGTTTGACAACAGCGACCCAAGCGCGAGCATCAGCATCTACGCGGTGAGCGAGTGGATTCGTGTGCTCAAGGACGCATTGTGGCCCGCCTGATCTCACCATAGCCAAGCGCCAGCGGAGATTCCTTCGCTGGCGCTTTTTTGTAGGTTCGGCGCAAGGTGTCCCCTGCGTCTGCTCATGCACCTTGCTTGGGGCGCTTGGTTTTCGGCTTGCCCAGCGCGACGGCATACACGTTCTTGACGCCGCTCTCCTGTTCACTTTCCCACAGCGCCGTGAGTTTTGCTGTCATCGCCGCGTCGCGCGGCATCGCGCACAGCGCGGTGGCCACGCTCCAGCGCACCACGGTGCCGCCAGACAGATTGCGCTCGAGCATCGGGATGGCGCGCACCGCTTGCTGGGGGCATTGTTTGGCCAATTCGCTGATCAACGTCGCCGCCTCCCATTGCAACCGGGGAGCCTTGGGGTTGCACAGTCCAGCGATCGCGAAATCCAGCCAGCTTTCGTCCGCCAGTGCCGGTTTCTGCTGCACTGCCTGCACCAGCGCCTCCATCAGCGTCGCTTGCTCGGGCAGCCTCGCGCTTTGAGCGTATGCTGCGATCTGCGCGAAGGTGAGCTGCCTGTCTACAATCGCCACGACGAGCTGTGCGCTTTTCTGCTTGGGTTTGAGCGACTTGTCGCCGAACATCTCGCCGAGCATGCCTCAGCCCTCCTCCGCGAGGTGCACCAGGCCCTGGCGAATGATATCGCGCGGGTGATCGTCGCTCAAGCTATAGTACACCACCTTGCCGACGCGTCGACTCTTGACCAGCCGCGCCTGGCGCAGCGTCTTGAGCTGATGCGACACCGACGATTGGCTCATCGCCAGCAGCGCCGCCAGGTCGCACACGCACATCTCCGACAGGCTGAGCGCATAGAGCACGCCCAGGCGCGTGCCATCGCCCATGGTCTTAAAGAACTCCGCCAACCCCTCGCGCTGGACGGGCGAAATCATCGCGGCGTGCACCTGGCGCACCACGTCCTCGTGAATGACGTTCACGTCGCAGAATTCGCACTCGGGTTTTTGTTCACGCATGCCACGCATCCTCCAATGGTACGCCGGAAAAATCGCAGGCGTTGATCGCGTCGGCGGCGGACCGCCCGTCTGCCTGCTTGAGCAGCTGTTGGCGCTGCTTGACTGCGTCGCGCAGTTCGGCAACGCACGCCGGACCGGCCACGCAGCCACCCTCGCAGGCCATGCCTTCGAGCAGTTGCTCCGGCAGCCGCCCCGCCGACAGCAGCAGCAGCGCCTTTTTGCATTCCGCCGCGCCGTTGCCGTGGCACACAGCGACATCCACTGGCTCACCACCATCGACCAGCGCCGCATGCACCGCGCGCGCCACGCCGCCGGAACTCGCGTAGCCCCGGCCGAACGCGCTGGCCTGCTGCATATTCCCCTCGCAGGTCTCGGGGTCAATGTCCTTGGCGATGCACATCGCGCGCAGCTCCTCAAAGGTGAGCACAAAGTCTGCGCTGTCGGGCACGCGCTTGGCCTCATGCTTCTTGGCGATGCAAGGGCCGATGAATACCGTCAGCGCGTCGGGTTTCACCTTGCGCACGTAGCGCGCGGTGGCGGTCATCGGCGACACGCTCTTGGTGATCACGTCGCGCAGCTTGGGGTAGTGTTTGCGGATCAGCGTGTAAAAAGCCGGGCAGCAGCTCGTGGTCATGCGTTTGCCGTCGGCCAGGCGCTGGCGCAATTCCTCGGCCTCGTGCAGCGACACCGCGTCGGCGCCCAGTGCCACCTCGGCCACGTCGGCGAAGCCAAGCTGCCGGATCGCCTCGGCCAGCATGCCCAGCGACGCCGCGCCAAACTGCCCCTCGATGGCCGGTGCGACCATGGCGATGACCGGCCGCTCGCCCTGCAGCGCCTCAATGACCGGCACCATCTCGCTGTTCTCGGTGATCGCGCCGAATGGGCAACCGTTGGCGCACGCGCCGCAGTCGATGCAGCGATCGTATCGGATCACCGCCAGCTTGCTCTCGTCCATGTCGATGGCGTCCACCGGGCAGGCGCGCACGCATGGGCGCAGCGTATCGGAAATCGCGTTGTAGGGGCACGCGGTCACGCACTTGCCGCACTCGCGACACTTGTCCTGCTCGATATACGCGCCACGGCCGGTGATGGTGATCGCGCCGAACGCGCAGGCGGCGACACAACGCTTGGTCAGGCACTTCTGGCAGTTTTCGGTCACCATGTAGCGGTTGATCGGACAGCCCTCGCATGCGGCGGGCAACACGCCGAGCACGCCCTCTTCTATGCGCATCTGGCCGGAGGCGGCGCGCACACGCTCTCGGATGATCTCGCGCTCCTTGTACACGCAGCAGCGATAGCGCGCCACCGAGCCCTGGATCATGTCATATGGGATATCGTCGCGCCTTTGCGCCAGCTCCCCGGCAAAAGCCAGGCGCGCCACGCGCTCGAGCACGCTATATTTCAGCACCTTGGCGTCGTTGATGACGTTCATATGGAAAATCTCCTTGTCTCGTACCGTTCACCCGATGTGGGTATGCTACACCTATTCGACGCGAACAATGGGTTTCCTGCCCGAACCTGGACTTGCCAATCGCGCGGGTTTGGATTATCATGACAATGCGGCTTTTGCCGCGAAGGAGGAACGCCCGCATGGCAAAGCGCATCAAGCTGCTGGCGACCGGCGGCACCATCGCCTCGGGCGGCGAGAACGGCCTGGCGCCCGCGATGGACGCGACCGGTTTGCTGGATTACCTGCCCGGCCTAGCGTCGCTGTGCGCCGTCGATGCCGAGGATATCCTCGCACTGGACAGCTCGAACATCCAGCCCGAGGAATGGCGCGAAATCGCGCAGGCCACCTATGCCGCGCTGGGCGCATATGATGGAGTGGTGATCACGCACGGCACCGACACCATGGCGTATACCGCTGCGATGCTCTCCTTCATGCTGCGCGGGCTCACTAAGCCGGTCATCCTGACCGGATCGCAGCTGCCGATCAGCGACCTGACCAGCGACGCCCGCAGTAACCTAGCCGACGCTTTTTCCGCCGCGTGCGCGGGCGTGCCCGGTGTGTACGTGGTGTTCAGCCATCAGATCATCCAAGGGGCGCGCGCGTTCAAGGTGCGGTCGATGGGCTTTCACGCTTTCGAGAGCATCAACAGCCCGGTGGCCGGTACGCTGGACGCGCGCGGCGTGCATCTGCTGCACCCGATGCCCATCACCGGCGAGACCCATCTGGCCGACGCGCTGTGCCCCGATGTGTGCCTGATCAAGCTGATCCCCGGCACGCATCCGCAGCTGCTGGAAAGCCTAGCCGGTCTGGG
>JAVBUY010000163.1:0-4324 GCA_031554855.1 Eubacteriales bacterium | reverse complement strand
AGTGCGCGCTGCGTCGGGGCACAGCGGATGCGCGCGGGTTGGCTATCCGTACGGAGCAGGGAACGGTGACGCAGGTCGCCGCGCTCTGGGCGGGGCAGAGCTGGCCGCCGCCACCCGGGCTGATCGGTGCCCGGTTTGACGGCGGCGTGTGGCTGGCGCCCATCGCCCCAGCGCTCACCGTCCCCTAAACGCGCGCATAGGATATCCCAGCCGGTCGCATCTGTCGCGCGTCCGGCAAAGGAGGATTCCTATGGATCATACCTGTTGCCCATCCTGCAACTGTGAGCGGTGCAGGCGCAGGCGGCAGGGCGACGAGCCGATGTGCCCCCATTGCCATCGTCCGGTGTCGGTGTGCTGCTGTATCGCGCCGCCGTCCTGCGAACTCTGCCCGCGCTGCAAGATGCCGCCTCCACAATGTTGTTGCTGCTGCCCGCCGTCACCGCCGCCCCCACCCCGGCAGGTGTGCAGCGCGCAAGGTTACTTATTGCCCAAGATTCTATGCATGGGGCGCGAGTGGCTGCGCCACTTTGAGGCGGAGCTGCCGATTGAGGGCATCCCGTGCGACGCGCAGCGCCCGCTGACGTTGTGCGCGGTGTGCGGCGGATTCACCGCCTGCACCTGGGAGATCGAGCCGCCCTGTCCGCATGACCCGCGCGGGCTGATCCTGTGCGTCGTCATTCCGCTGCGCTTGACCGTGCGCGATGCATGCGGCTGTGTGCATCAAGGCGAGAGCAGCATCACCGTGCGCGTGCGGACGCAGATGAAGTGCGCGCGCGAGGAATGCTGGAGCAACCAGTGGGTGGTGCTGCCGTCGGTGCGCCTATCGCGCTGTGCCTATCCGGCGTGCGACGATGTATTTGTCGCCTGCCTGGAAGTGTGCGTCGATGCGTATCTGGTGCGCCCAGAGCCGGTGTGCCGCACACAATGCCGCCCCGCCTGCCCGCCACTGCCACCGATGTATCCCGCGCCGTATTACGGCGGCCTTTGACATCTCCGCACCGCATACGATATAATGAAGCGCCCACAGAACCGGTGGGCGCTCATTTTTGATGGAACCGAGGGTGAAACAGCCATGGATTGGACCGAAACGACGGTGCGCACCACGACCGAGGGCTCGGATCTGGTATCGGCGCTGCTGATGGAAGCGGGCGCGGCGGGTACCTCCATCGAGGATCGCGAGGATGTGCTGGCGCTAGAGCGCGACAATCGCACCTGGGATATATTGGACGAGAACATCCTGGCGAGCATGGACGAAGATGTGCTGGTCAAGGCGTACTTCGCGTCCGGCGCATCGCTGGGCGAGGCGCTGAGCGTCGTGCGCGAGCGGCTGGTGCAGCTGAAAGCCGATAGCCCGCTGGACATGGGCAGCCTGGAGTTGTCGGTGTCCTCCGTCCGCGATGAGGACTGGTCCGAGGTATGGAAGAAATACTACAAGCCGTTCCGCGTGGGCAAGCGGCTGGTGGTCAAGCCCTCATGGGAGTTCTATGCGCCGCGCGAGCACGACCTGATCATCGAGCTCGACCCGGGCATGGCCTTTGGCACCGGCACGCACGAGACCACGTTCCTGTGCATGGACATGCTGCACCGCCTGGTGACGCCTGGGTGCAATGTGATCGATGTGGGCACCGGCACCGGCATCCTGGCCATCGCCGCCGCCAAGCTGGGTGCGCGCGATGTGCTGGCCATCGACATCGACGAGAACGCTGTCAAGGTGGCGGCGGAGAATATCGACAAGAATGGCTTGACCGACACAGTGCGTGCGGTGGCTGGAGATCTGTTCAAAACCACCGACGAAGTGGCCTACATAGTGGTGTCCAACATCATCGCCGATGTGGTCATTATGCTGGCCGCTCCTGCGAAGGCGCACCTGAAACCACACGGCACGCTGCTGTGCTCCGGCATCATCCGCGAGCGCGAGGACGACGTGTGCGATGCGCTGCATGCTGCGGGCTATGTGATCGTCGATGTGATGAAAAAGGGCGAATGGGTGTGCCTGGCCGCGCGCCGCAAAGGGGAGTAACACATGCACCGCTTTTTCGTGGAACCGCCGTGCGCGGTGGGCGCTGTGGTTGCCTTGCCTGCCGAGGAGGCGCAGCATGCCTTTCGCGTCCTGCGACTGGCACCCGGCGAGGCGATCGAGCTGATTGCCGAAGGGCGCGGCTTTGCCGCCGAGCTGACGTGCTGCGACAAGCAGGGCGCACAGGCGCGCATAACCGCCGAGCGGAGCAGCCGCGAGCCGGATGTGCGCGTGACGCTGTGCATGGGGCTGTGCAAGGCGGATAAGATGGAACTCATCATCCAGAAGGCCACCGAGCTGGGCGTGTATGCGATCCAGCCGCTGGCATTATCGCGCTGCGTGATGAAGGTCGACAAGCACGATCCGCGCATCACCGACCGCTGGCCGCGCATCGCGCGCGAGGCAGTGAAGCAATGCGCGCGCACGCATACGCCGCGCATCCTGCCGCCCGCCACCATCGCACAGTTAGGCGCGCTGTGGGCGGCGCAACAGGCGGTGCTGGTGCCCTGGGAGTGCGCGAAAGAGGGCAGCCTGCCTCGCGCGCTGGCGGAGAAACCCACAGACATCGCGCTGGTCATCGGGCCGGAGGGCGGCATCGCCGCCGACGAGATGGCAGAGCTGTCGGCCTTCGGCGGCGTGCCGGTGACGCTGGGCCCGCGCATCCTGCGCGCCGAGACCGCCGCAATCGCCGCGACCGCCGCGATCATGGCGCTGACCGGCGCATGGGAGGGCGGCGCATGAATACCGTCGCGTGCTCCACGCTGGGCTGCAAGGTCAACCAATACGACACCCAGGCGATGCTGGAACGCTTCGTGGCTGAGGGATACCGGCCCGTGGCTTTTTCCGATGTAGCCGACGTCTATGTGATCAATACCTGCACGGTGACCGGCACCGGCGACAAAAAATCGATGCAAATGATCCGCCGCGCGCTGCGCAAGAACCCCGACGCGGCAGTGGTGGTGGCTGGTTGCCTGGCGCAGCGGTCGGGGAGCGAGCTGCTGTTGCCCGGCGTGCGGCTGGTGCTGGGCACACAGCGGCGCGGCGAGGTGGTGACGTTGTTGCACCAGGCGCTGGCGCAAGACACTGCTCTGGTCGCGGTGGACACATTAGAAAGCGTGCCCTTCGAAGCGCTGACCGTCACCGCGCTGGAGGGGCACACCCGCGCGGTACTCAAGATCCAGGAGGGCTGCAACCGCTATTGCAGCTACTGCATCATCCCCAGCGTGCGCGGGCCGGTGCGCTCCAGGCCACTGGCCGATGTCGCCGCCGAGGCGCGGCGCCTGGCACATGCAGGGTTCACCGAGATCGTGCTGACCGGCATCCACCTGACCAGCTACGGCCTGGATCTGGCCGACGGCACTTCGCTGCTGGATGCGATTCGCGCCGCGCACGCCGCGGAGGGCATCGCGCGCATTCGCTTGGGCTCGCTGGAGCCGCTGGTGGTCCATGCGGCATTCGTGGCGGCGCTGCAAGAGCTGCCCAAGGTCTGCCCGCACTTTCACCTGGCACTGCAATCGGGCAGCGACACCGTGCTGGCCCGCATGCGCCGCCGCTATACATCGGCGCAATTTTTAGCGGCGTGCGCTGCGCTGCGATCCGCCTTTCCGCAGGCCGCCATCACCACCGACGCGATGACCGGCTTCCCCGGCGAGACCAACGCGGAATTCGCCGAGACGCTGCGCACCTGCGAGCAGGCGCAATTTGCGCGCATGCACGTGTTCCCGTATTCCGAGCGCGAGGGGACTGCGGCCGCCGCCCTACCCGACGCCGTGCCCAAGGCGGTGCGAGAGCGGCGCGCGGGGGAATTGATCGCGCTGGGGCAACGCATGCAGCAGGCGTATATGCAGCGCCTGGTTGGCACGGTACAATCCGTGCTGTTTGAGGAGCACGACGGCGGCTATACGCCGGAATATGTCTACGTCCGCGCGCATGGCGGGCACATCGGCACGATACAGCCCGTGCGCATCACCGCCATCGCAGGCGATGAGGCGCTCGGCACGATAGAGGAGGCGTAAGGGATGCAAGACTGTCTGTTCTGCAAGATCATTCGCGGCGAAATCCCCTGTGACAAGGTGTACGAGGACGATCGGGTGCTGGCCTTTCGCGACATCGCGCCGCAAGCGCCGGTGCACGTGCTGGTCATTCCCAAGGCACATGTGGCGCACCTGACCGACGCGCAGCAGTGCTCCGATGAGCAGATGGGTCACCTGCTGCGCACCTGTGCGCAGGTTGCGGCGCAGCTCGGCCTGGACAAGACCGGCTACCGCGTGGTCACCAACTGTGGAGAGCACGGCGCGCAGAGCGTGC
>JAVBUY010000137.1:0-7547 GCA_031554855.1 Eubacteriales bacterium | reverse complement strand
CGTGCGGCGGTACACAGGATGTTGCGGAAAGACCAAATACGGCGCGATGTTTTGCTGATAAGCGATCAGTTCACTATCGGGGATCACTTCGGGCTGGTAGGTCTTAGCGATCAGCGCCAAATCTTCCTCGCTCTCCCCCTCCTCGCGCTGCACGGCCAATACTTCTTCCAGCGGTGTGCCCGACAGATCGGCGGAGGTCAGCCCCGCATAAAACTCGGCTTTGTTCCGGCTGTGCTGCGCAATGAAGTCAAATGCGCTGGCCACATACCGCATGGCCTGCGCTTTGCGCGGGCTGTCGGCGTTGACCACCAGCACGCTCATGCGCGCACTATAGTGGATCGGAGCATCCGACGTCAGGCGCTTGGGCAGCACGCGCGGCGCGTTTTGGATCGCGCCCGGCGTCACACGGAACAGCGCGAAATCGACATTGCCGCGCTTCTCCGCCTTGGCCGCGTCCGCCGCCGTGCGCACAGCGGCTAATAGCCGCCGGAACTCCGGCGTGTCGAATGCCAGCGGCTGCCCACTCATCGCCTGCGCCACCACATATTGATCCAACAATGGGTCCAGCAATGTGTGTCGAACGCCGTTGGGAAACAGGACCACACCCTTGCGCTGATCCGCCGGGCGCTGCATCCATCGCGTGATGAAATCGCACAGTTCCTCGAATGAACCCGGCAGATCGGCGTCGGTCAGCCCGTACTGCGTCCAGCCATCCGCCTCGCTGCCCAGCAATCCGGCGGAGATAAACTCGCCGCCGATAAACACCGGAATCGCGTAGAGCTTGCCCTCGTGCATCAGCGCATCGCGGATCGCGGGGAACATCTTGTTCACCTCGTCCATTAGCGCCGGGTCGCTGGAGAGATCGGCCAGCTTGCCCGCCGCCATGAGCCCGTTCAGGTCGTCTGTGGTGTGCAGCGACATCACGTCCCACTGTGGCAAATCGGCCAGCCGCTCCACGTCCATCGAAACCACGTTTTCATCCATGAGTCGATTGTCCACATACAGCACCGGTTCCTCCGGCCACTTCTCGCGGAAGGGCCCGCCTACCCAGCCGTTTTCACTCTCGCCGATCACGCGCAGCGCCTCTCCCTGCATGGCCTCGGGCATCGGCGTGGGCGGCGCGTCCGTCGGCTCGGGTGTGCGTATTTCCTCGGCAATCGCCGGAATGGAGATCTGCCACTTTTGCCGATCCTCGGTGCCTTCTTTTTTTACGCCTTCATCGGTCACGTCGTACTGCATCGCCTCAACCGTCACCGCAATCTGCCCATCGCGCACCGTCACGTCGTCAAACTCGTTGATGAATTGATACGTGCCATCGCTTAAAGGCATCGCATCGTTCATGTAGCTGCCGCTGCCACCCTCGGGCTCGATCCATACGTTGGACCACACCAGCCGCGCGCTGCTTTGCGCGGCCAGCTCGGCATAGCTGGGCGCGTCGTCCGGCGCGATTTCGCCCCGCATGGTGTCGATGAACGCCACGTCGTGCGGCGCGTAGTCCGGCGGGGGCAGCAGCACGATGTCGCGCCCCTCCTTCGCTTTGACCACGCCGGTGGAATACAGCGTGTTGCCATCGAAGATCACTTCGGTCAGCGTGATGACCACGTCGCTTAGCTCAAAGGTCTGGTTGGGCGTTTGCGCGGTCTGCTCGCCCAGCAGCTGCGTCGTCGCGTTGTCCTGTCCGTACCATTCGGAATAGATGTCGATAATGCTCGGAATGCTGATCGCCGCGTAGGCCACGATGGCCAGCAGCATCAGGATCAGCGCGGTAATCAGCGCCGTGCGCATGGTGAATCGTCTCACAGGTTTTCCCTCCTCGATGCCGCGCAGGGTAGAGGCTACGCGCCGCTCGAAGCTTTCCGGCACGCTGCCGTACATCGCTTGCCACTGAGTCTGTTTCATGCGTCGCCCTCCTCTCCACGCAGCGCGTCCTTTAGCAGGGCACGCCCCCGATGCAGTTGCGCCTTGACCGTGCCCTGCGGGCGCGACAAAATATGCGCGATCTCCGCGACGGCGTACCCCTCCATGTAGTGCAGCACGAGAGGTATGCGGTATTTGTCCGGCAGCGCGGTGACATGCCGATAGAGCTCGGGATGTGCGTCCGGCTCAGTGGTGCGCTCGGGCAATTGCTCCATGGGCAGCTCGCGCTTGCGCTTTTTCAGCAGCGCGTAGCATTCGCGGAGCAGAATGCGCACCAGCCATGCTCTAAGCGCGCTGTCGTCGCGCAGCTTGTGCCGCGCCTGCCACGCCTTCTCGATGCAGGCCTGCACGGCGTCCTCGCGGTCGCATAGCTGCATGAGCAGCGTGGTTGATACCCGATAGAGCGTCGCCTGCATGCCCACGACGCGCTCGGCAAACTCGACCTGGGTCATACCCTTCCTCCCTTCGTGCTGAATGCAGATCGATCTGATGTCCTTAAGAGCGCGCAGCGCACCCAAAGGTTGCATCGCGAGGGAATCTTTCACAAAAAAACAAAAAGAGGAGCTGCAATCAGCTCCTCTTGCGCGCACGAATTTAGTTCAGCGCCTCGGCGTCGTTGGATACCGCGCTCTCGTCCTTGTTGCGGATCGCCCAGCGCGCGAACACCATCTTGGTCTTGTCGGGGCCGACAGCCAGCGTCAGCGTATCGTCCTTTACGGCGACGATGGTGCCATAGATGCCGCCAATGGTGCACACGCGGTCGCCATTGCCCAGCTTGGAGAGCATTTCCTTCGCGGCCTTGTCCTTCTTGCGCTGCGGACGAATCAGCAGGAAGTAGAACACCGCGAAGATCGCCGCCATCATCGCAATCTGCATGACCATGCCGCCCGCGGCATTGTCCGGACCGGCAGCGGGCGCAGCCTCGGTCAAGAGTAAAAACATCGGATTGAACATTGTTTGATACACCGCCTTTCAAATCTACGTTGATTATACTGTGCTTTTCCTAGGAAAACAAGCCCTGCATTGTCAAAAATTGCGCGTGGTGTCGTAGCCCGCCATGAAGTCGCGCGCGAAGTCGGCATATGTCCCCGCGTCGATTGCCGCGCGGATGCGCTCCATCAGGCGCATCAGGTAGCGCAGATTGTGGATCGACGCCAAGCGCGCGCCGGTGATCTCCTGCGCCTTGAACAGATGGCGGATGTACGCGCGGGAGAAATTCCGGCAGGCGTAACAGTCGCAGGTTTCGTCCAGCGGGCGAAAGTCGCGCGCGTATGTCGCGTTCTTGATGACCAGGCGGCCGGTGTCGGTGAAGATCGTGCCGTTTCGCGCGACGCGCGTGGCCAGCACGCAGTCGAACATATCCACGCCGCGCTTGACGCCCTCCACCAAGCAATCCGGGCTGCCCACGCCCATCAGATAGCGCGGCTTGTCGGTCGGCATGTGCGGCATGATCGCCTCCAGCATGTCATACATCTGCGGCTTGGGCTCGCCGACGCTCAGCCCGCCGATGCCATAGCCCGGGAAGTCCATATCGGCCAGCACTTTGGCGCTCTCTATGCGCAGGTCGGCCTCAAACGCGCCCTGCACGATGCCGAACAGCGCCTGATCCTCACGCGTATGCGCGGCCTTGCAGCGGGCAGCCCAGCGATGCGTACGCTCCATCGCCTGCCGCGCGGTGTCGCGGTCGCACGGGTACGGCGAGCACACGTCGAACGCCATGATGATATCGGCACCCAGCGCCTCCTGAATGCGCATCGCGTCCTCGGGCGCGATGAAGCGACGGCTGCCGTCCAGGTGCGATTGGAAGGCCACGCCCTCCTCCTTGATCTTGCGCAGCCCGGCCAGTGAAAACACCTGGAACCCGCCGCTGTCGGTCAGAATCGGCTTGGGCCAGGCCATGAATGCGTGCAGCCCGCCCGCCTCCTTCACCAACTCCTCGCCGGGGCGCAGGTGCAGGTGATAGGTGTTCGACAGCAGGATCTGCGTGCCGATCTCGTCCATCTCGCGCGGGGTCATGGCCTTGACGGTGGCCTGTGTGCCCACCGGCATGAACACCGGCGTCTGGATGTCGCCGTGCGGTGTGGACACCGTGGCGCGGCGCGCGGCGGTGCGGTCGTCGGTCTTATGCAGTGTGAATGTGAGAGCTTTGGACATGCTGTCTCCTTTAGATGTAATGCCGACCTGTAGTATACACCAACTCGTCCCACAAAAAAAGCCTGCTTGTGTTTTGCCTGTCTGCGCGGTACAATGCCGGTATCATTCGGTATCATGAGGTGCATGCCAATGCATATGACGTTCAGGGACCACGCGCTGCAATTTCTCAAGTTCGTTTTCTTCAGCCTGGGCGCGGGCATCATAGAGCTGGGTTCATTCGAGCTGTTGCGCCTCTTCTTCCCCCAGCCGAACATGCTGGTGCCCGCCGAGGTGGCCTCGGTGGTGCTGTCCTGCCTGTTCAACTACACGCTCAACCGCAAGTACACCTTCGGCGCCAGCAACAATATCGCGCTGGGCATGGCGATCTACGGCCTGTACTACCTGGTGGCGACGCCGGTGGGCGCGCAGTTCATCGTGTGGCTGGTTTCCCTTCGCTGGGATGAAACGCTGGCCAAGGCCACCAAGATGATCTTGAACTTCGTGCTGGATTTCTCTCTGTGCAAGTTTGTAATCTTCCGCTTAAGGCCCAAGAAGGCAGCGTGAAATAAAAAGGAGGAAACTAACTATGAGACTGTTTGCCGAAATGTATGTGGCGTTCATCCTGCTGGGTTGGCTGGCGCAGGCACTGCTCTTTGGCGTACTCACCTACAAACTCGCCGACAAAAAAGCTTATTTCACTCAATACTTCTGGACCGGCTTTTTCCTGGGTGTCGTCGGCCTACTGTACGTTGGCTTCCTGCCGATGGGCGACAAAGCAGCCTATGAAAAGGCCAAATTGCTGGATCAAGATATCCAGCAGCAGGACGAGGAAGAGGACGAGTTGTTCAATAGCCAGGATGCGGGGGAACAGATCGAGCTAGACAGGCAGATAAAAGACGCGACCGAGCCGGTGAAGAGGCAGGCGGCGAAGAAAGCCTAACACCAAAGCCACCTGAACAGGTGGCTTTTTCGTTATAGAATCACCATCGCATCCCCAAACGAGAAAAACCGGTATCTCTCGCGTACCGCCTCGGTGTACGCCGCCAGCGCCTGCTCGCGGCCCATCATCGCGCTGATGAGCATCAGCAGCGTGCTCTCCGGCAGGTGAAAGTTGGTGATCAGCGCATCGACGGCGCGCACAGGTACGCCCGGCGTGATGAAGATCGCGGTCTCGCCGCTGCCCGCGCGCACCTGACCTGCCTCGTCAGCGACGCTCTCCAGCGTGCGCACGGTGGTTGTGCCCACGCAGACCACGCGCCCGCCGCGCGCCCTCGCCGCGTTGATGCGCGCCGCCGCGTCCTCGGTCACCTCGTAGTATTCGCTGTGCATGTGGTGATTCGCGAGATCGCGCTCCTTGACCGGGCGAAACGTGCCCAGCCCGACGTGCAGCAGCACCGGCACGATGTCGATGCCCTTGTCGCGGATTTTTTCCAGCAGCGCAGGGGTAAAGTGCAGCCCGGCTGTGGGCGCCGCCGCCGAGCCGTCGTGCACAGCGTACACGGTCTGGTAGCGCGTTGGATCGGCCAGCTTCTCGTGGATATAGGGCGGCAGTGGCATTTGCCCGAGCCGCTCGAGGATGTTCTCGAACACGCCGTCGTAGGCAAAGCGCACGATGCGGCCGCCCTCGGGCGTGCTCTCGAGGATGGTCGCGGTCAGCAGCCCCTCGCCAAACTCAAACACCGCGCCGGGCTGCGCCTTGCGCCCGGGCTTTAGGATCACTTCCCATTCGTCCTTGGCGCGGCGCTTGAGCAATAGAAACTCGATCGCGCCGCCGGTACCTCGCTTTATGCCAAACAGGCGCGCGGGGATGACGCGCGTGTGGTTGATGACCAGCGCGTCCCCGGCGCGTAGGTAGTCCAGCACGTCTCGAAACACCCGGTGCTCTATCGCACCGGTATCCCGATGATAGACCAGCAGGCGGCTGCTGTCGCGCGGTTCTATCGGTGTCTGCGCGATCAGCTCCTCGGGCAGGTCGTAATAAAAATCACTTGTCAGCACGCGATTTTCTCCACAAATATCATTCGTCCAGCAGCGAAACCTGGTCGGCATTGGCTTTATTCGCGGGCATGGTCAGCCCCAGGTGCGCGTACGCGGCGGGCATGCAGATGCGTCCGCGAGGCGTGCGCATGATAAAGCCCAGTTGCAGCAGGTACGGCTCATACACGTCCTCGATGGTGATCGCATCCTCGCCGGTGGTGGCGGCCAGCGTGTCCAGCCCGACCGGCCCGCCGCCGAACTTCTGGATCATCGTGGTCAGCACCGCGCGATCGACGCGATCCAACCCCAGCGGATCGACCGCCAGCATGTCCAGCGCCTCGCGAGCCGCCTGTGCTGTGATGCGTCCCTCGCCGCGCACCTGCGCGTAGTCGCGCACGCGCTTGAGCATGCGGTTGACGATGCGCGGCGTCCCGCGCGACCGGCGCGCGATCTCGCGGATGCCTTCGGGATCATACGCGATCTTCAGCACCTCGGCGGAGTTGCGCGCGATGTGCGCCAGATCGTCGGTGGAATACATCTCCAGACGGAACACGATGCCGAAGCGGTCTCGCAGCGGCGCGGAGAGCTGCCCCGCGCGCGTGGTCGCACCCACCAGCGTAAAGCGCGGCAAATCCAGGCGGATGGCGCGCGCGCTCGGCCCCTTTCCGATCATGATGTCCAGCGCATAGTCCTCCATCGCCGGATACAGCACCTCTTCCACCGAGCGCGACAGGCGATGAATCTCGTCGATGAACAGCACGTCACCCTCCGACAGATTGGTCAGGATCGACGCCAGATCGCCGGGTCGCTCGATCGCCGGGCCGGAGGTGATGCGGATGTTCTGCCCCATTTCGGCGGCGACGATGCAGGCCAGCGTAGTCTTGCCCAGGCCGGGCGGGCCATAGAGCAGGATGTGATCCAGCGCGTCGTGGCGCTGGCACGCGGCCTCGATGTAGATATTCAGGCTGTCCTTGACGGCCTTTTGCCCCACATAACCGCGCAGCGTCTTGGGGCGCAGCGATTGTTCGATCTCTTCGTCCTCGGCGCGAAAGCCGGACATGATCAGGCGATCGTCTTCCATTTACGATACTCCTATGGTTACTTCTTGTATTTTTTCGATTCTTGCAAAAGGGCCATCATGAGCCCTCCAATCACCACCGCGATAAACAGCACACATTTCCACAAGAGAATGCCAATGCTTTTTCAGACCAGCAGATTTCGGTCTTTCTCCATCGCAGTTTCGCCCACCCGTTCGTTCTACAGATTCATCTGCTTGAGCGCCAGCATGATCAGCTGATCGGTCTGGTCGCTCATCTCGCGCACCTGATTGATGGCGCGCGCGGCCTCTGCGCTAGAATAGCCCAGCGAGATCAACGCCTGCACGGCCTCCTGTTGTGCGCCTAACGCCACCGGCATGGCTGCGGTCTGCGATCCGGCGATGCCCGACACGTCCCCGGCGTCCATCTTGTCCTTGAGCTCCAACACCAGGCGCGACGCGGTCTTTTTGCCGATGCCCGGCG
>JAVBUY010000026.1:0-3528 GCA_031554855.1 Eubacteriales bacterium | reverse complement strand
GGTGCTCGATGCGTGCGCCCAGCGAGAAGGGTTTCTGGATCATCACAACGCCCGCCACGTGCAGCATCTCGTAGGTGTCGCGCGCGCTGTGGCCAATGGCCAATAGCACAGCAACGGCGTCGATTTGCTCGACGCCCTGGTCGGTGGCGACGGTTACGCCGCGCATCGCGCCGTCGGCGATCTCTAGCCCGACTACCTGCGCGCCGAACCGCACCTCGCCGCCCAGCTGCTCGATGCGCTGTCGCAGGCGCACGACGATGCACGACAGAAGATCGGTGCCGACGTGCGGCTTGGCGGCGTAGAGGATGTCCTCCGGCGCGCCGTAGGCGACCAGCGCGCGCAGCACCTCGGCGCATCGTGGGTCCTTGATGCCGGTGTTGAGCTTGCCATCGGAAAACGTGCCTGCGCCGCCCTCGCCGAACTGGACGTTGGAGCGCGGGTTGAGTCCCTCGCCGCGCCAGAAGGCAGCGACGTCGCGCTGGCGGGTGGCGACATCGAACCCGCGCTCTAGCACAATGGGTCGCCAGCCCGCCTCGGCCAGCCGCAGCGCACCGAACAGCCCGGCCGGGCCGGTGCCCACCACAATGGGGCGCAATGCGGGCGCGGGCGGATAGACCGGAGAGACGGCTTGGGGCGCGGCGGGGAGCAGCGTCACGTCTTTGTGCGCGCAATTTGCGACCAGCCGCGACTCGTCGCCGCTGACCGACACATCCAGCGCCAGTACGAAGCACAGCGCGCGCTTGTCCCGCGCGTCCACGCTCTTTTTGCGCAGATCGGCGCGGGCGATGTCGGTTGGCGAAACGCGCAACCGACGCGCGGTCAGCGCAATCAACCCCGCCGCATCCAGCGGTGTGTCCAGCGATACCGATAGATTGTTGATGCGAATCATGCGCGCGCCTCCGTCGCCGCCCGCGCGGCCAGCATGCCGGTCGCCCAGGCAAAGTGCAGGTTGAATCCGCCGCAGTCGCCGTCCACGTCCAGCACTTCGCCGGTGGCGTACAGGCCGGGTACAAGCGTGGACTCCAGCGTCGCGGGGTGGAACGCGGCAGTGTCGATGCCGCCGACCGTCACCTGCGCCTGGTCATACCCCTGTGTGCCGTTGATGGGAAACGGCCAATCAAGCAGGAGGGAGGCCAGCGCTGCGCGCTGTGCGGGCGTTGCTTTTTTGCCCCATGTGTCCGGCGCGATCTCGCAAGTCTTGCACAGTGCCTCACCGACGCGGCGCGGAAACAGGCCGGTGAACAGCAGCCCAACCGGCTGCTCGGCGAACAGCGTGCACCGTTGATCGATCACGCGGCGCGCCTCGTCCGCCGACACATCGGGCAGCAGGCATAGATGCGCGATGACTTGGCGCTTGCAATGGATAGCGGCCGCGACATTGCGCGATACCTCCATGGCCGCGATGCCCGACAGGCCGTAATCGGCGAACAGGATCTCGCCGGTCGCGCGGCGGTCGGGCTGGCCGTCGATGGCAATAGCGAGTGTACCGGGCACGCGCAGCCCCTTCAGCGAGGGCAGCAGCGGCGAGCTGGCGCGCAGCTGCACCAGGCCGGGCGCACAGCGCGTCAGCGTATGGCCCAAACCGGTGAGCAGCGCATACCCGCCACCATCGCTACCCAGCTTGGGCGCAGCGCGGCCGCCGGTGGCGACAATCACGCGATCGAAAAACAGCGGCTCAGCCTCGCCGATATCCAGCGAAAAGCCCTGCGGCGCGCGCGCGATGCCCAGCACCTTGGTGCTGGTGCGCGTCGTCACCCCGGCGCGGTCGCAGGCCATACGCAGCACATCCAGCACGGCGGTGGCCTGGCCGCACAGCGGGTAGACGCGCCCCTGCTCGTCGGCCTGGCAGACCAGCCCCAGGTCGGAAAAGGCGTCGAGCACCGCCTGTGCGGGCGCGGCGCGCAGCACCTCGGCGGCCAGCGTGGTGCCGCCATGGTAGCGCGAGGCCGAGGGGTGCAGATGGGTCAGGTTGCAGCGCCCGTTGCCGGTGGCCAGTATTTTGCGCCCCACGCGGTCGCATTGCTCGATCAGCGTTACCTGTGCGCCTGCGCGGGCAGCCACCTGCGCCGCCATCAGGCCCGACGCGCCGCCCCCGATGATGGCGATGGACCGCTTCATGCGCATTCCTCCTTTGATCATTCCATAGCTGCATTGTACCAAAAGACGCGCAAAAAAGACAATCCAATGTTATCGAGAATAATTCCTACTAATTTACTCGGAACTATGGACTTTTGGACTTTCCGGCGGTACAATGAGGACAGTCCAAATGGACGAATCGAAAGGAGAAACAAAAATGAACAAGTATGTGTGCGTCCTGTGTGGCTATGAATACGATCCCGCGGTGGGCGATCCGGACAACGGCGTCGCGCCGGGCACTGCCTTCGCCGATATCCCCGAGGACTGGACCTGCCCGCTGTGCGGTGCGGGCAAAGATCAGTTCGAGGAGGCGTAAGCGTGCGCCCGATTGAACTAAAGCCCGGCATCTATTGGGTTGGCGCCATCGACTGGGCGCTGCGCAACTTCCACGGCTACACCACCGAGCGCGGCGTTACGTATAACGCCTACCTGGTCGTCGATGAGAAAATTGCGCTGATCGACACGGTCAAGTGCGAGTTTGCCGAGGAGATGTTCGCGCGCATCGCCCACATCGTGTCGCTGGACAGCATCGACTACATCGTCAGCAATCACGTGGAGATGGATCACTCCGGCACGATCCCCGAGGCGGTGAGGCGCATGCCCAAGGCCAAGGTGGTCACCAGCGCACCGCAGGGGCTCAAGGGTCTGACCGCGCACTATGGTGAGTTGCCCTATCTGCCGGTGAAGGCGGGCGACATGCTGCCGCTGGGCAAGCGCACGCTGCGCTTTGTGCCCACGCCGATGGTGCACTGGCCGGACAACATGGTCACCTATTGCCCCGAGGAAGAAATCCTGTTCTCCAACGACGCGTTCGGCCAGCACTATGCGTCTTCCGGGCGGTTTGACGACCAGGAGCCGCTGGCCGCAGTGATGGAACAGGCAGGCAAATACTACGCCAACATTGTCATGCCCTTCGACGGGCAGGTGAAGGGCGTGCTGGCCGCTATCGAGGGGCTCAACATCGCGCAGATCGCGCCCAGCCACGGCATCGTCTGGCGCGCGCATGTCGCCGACATCCTTGCCGCATACCGCCGTTGGAGCGCCAATACGCCACCCGAGGCGGCGGTGGTGGTGTTCGACAGCATGTGGCACAGCACCGAACGCATGGCTACTGCGATCGCCGAGGGATTTGCCGCGCGCGGTGTGCACGTGAAGCTGCGCGATCTGAAGGCGAACCACAGCTCCGACATTATGGCCGACCTGCTGGAGGCCAAGTATCTGGCCGCCGGTTCTCCGACGCTCAACAACAACATGCTGCCCACGATGGCCGCGTTCCTGTCCTATTGCCGCGGGCTTGCGCCCAAGGGACGCAAGGGCTTTGCCTTTGGTTCGTATGGCTGGAGCGGGCAGAGCATCGGTCAGGTCGAGGAGGCGCTCAAAGGCATGGGCGTA
>JAVBUY010000084.1:0-4299 GCA_031554855.1 Eubacteriales bacterium | reverse complement strand
AGCGTCTTGAGCAAACAGTTTTGCGCCTGCACGGTCATCTTGTCGGCTTGCTCGATGATCACACACTTATATCCCGCCTCGAATGCGCGCATCTGGATCGCGGAGATGAGGTCGCGCACTGCGTCCACGCCGATCGACTTCTCGGGCTTTAGCGTAAACACATCGGGGTGGTTGCCATGCGCCACGCGCTGGCAGCCCTCGCAGATGCCACAGGGGCGCAGCGCAGATTGCGCGGTGCAATACAGCGACTGCACGCACAGCGTGGCCAAGCTGCGTTTGCCCACACCAACACTGCCGACGAAAAGATAGGCATGAACAAACTGCCCGGACTGAAAATCTTTGCGCAGACTTTCGATCGGGGCAGATGGATCCATGAAGTCCTGAAATGTGACAGGGATCACAGCTTCACAAAGTGCTCCACATCGACCACAAAGATCGTCGCGCCGCCGACCACGACCTCGATGGGATACGGCACATACACGCTGGCCGTGCCCGCCACAGGCGAGGGCGAGGTCGCGATCTGCTTGCGGCTCTTGCAGATCTGCTCGATGATGTCCATCGCGGCTTGGTAGCGGGCGTCGTCCACGCCGACGAGCAGCGTCGTGTTCCCCGCGCGCAGAAAGCCACCCGTGGTGGCCAGCTTGGTTACACCAAACCCATCGTTCATCAGGCTATTGACCAGACGGGATGCGTCTTCGTCTTGCACAATCGCGATAATGAGCTTCATAGCGTAGCCCCCTTTGCATGATTTCCATTGTTATTATACAGGAAGTTTCATCATGACGCAATGCTTTGATTTTCGTGCAAGTCACGCACGGTAGATTTCGTCGCGATCCGGCGGCGTCAATGCTTGTTCCTGCCCGGATTGGCGCAAAGTTTTGGGCTCGCCCTTGCCTCGCAGCGCGCCGATCACGGTCGCGGAGATCCCTTCTTTTTCCAGCGCAGCAACCAGCGCCTCCCCGTCCGGGTGCGCGATGAGCATCGCGCCGCTGGAGATCAGCCGCAGCGGATCGACACCCAGCGCCGCGCAGAGTTTGCGGGTTACCTCGCGCAGCGGGATGCGATCCGCGTCGATGCCGAGTCCCAATCCCGACGCCTCCGCCAGTTCCCACGCAGCGCCGAGCACGCCTCCCTCGGTGGCGTCGTGCATTGCAGTCGCACCATTCATCGCGGCGACGCGCCCCTCCGCACGGACGGAAATCATGTTGGACATCGCCTGTGCCTCGGTCAGCTCCGCGTCGGTCAGCGTGCTTCGCAGCGCATCCGCTCTGTCGTGCGCCAGGATCGCCGTGCCCTCGATGGCGGCGCACTTGGTCATCACCAGCGCGTCGCCGGGCTGCGCGCCGCCGGTGCGCACCAGCTGCCCCACGCGCGTTCTGCCCACCACGGTAGACGACACCACGATACGATTGACCGCATCGGTGACCTCGGTGTGCCCGCCGATGATCTCCAGCCCCTGCGCCTCGGCCTCTAGCGCCGCCTCGCGCATCACCTGCTCGATCTGTTCCGCCGACGCGTCGGGCGGCGCGAGCAGCGTCAGCAGCACGCACAACGGCTGCGCGCCGGAGGCCGCGACATCATTGAGCGACACCAGCACGGCCAGTTGCCCCAGGTGCGTCGCAGACGCGGTGATCGGGTCGGTGGACAGCACGCACACCTCGTCGCCAAAGCGAATGGCGGCGCAGTCCTCGCCCACGCCCGCGCCCTGGATCACCTCGGGGCGATGCTGCCCCAGATGCTTGAGTACACGCTTCTCCAGTTGTTCATTGGTCAATTTGCCAGGCCGCATAGTGTTTCCTTCCTTGTGTACGGGCAGCGTTACCGCCCGATCATGCGCAAAAACTCCGCCTCATCCACGATCTTCACGCCCAACTGCTGCGCCTTGGCCAGCTTGCTTCCCGCCGCCTCTCCGGCCAGCACCAGGCTGGTTTTGGCCGATACGCTGGACGAGGCCTTGCCGCCGTATTGGACGATCAGTGCCTCGGCCTCGGCGCGGGACAGGCTGGGCAGCGTGCCGGTCAGCACGACGGTCATGCCGGTCAGCGGGCCATCGCCGGCAGGCGCGGCCAACGGCTGCGGCGCGATACCGGCGCTCAGCAGGCGCGACACTAGCGCGCGGTTCTCCTCCATGGCGAAAAACTCCACAATGCTGGACGCGACGATCTGGCCGACCTCGTCCACCTGCATCAGCGACGCTTCATCTGCGGCCATCAATGCGTCCAACGTGCCAAATCGCTGCGCAAGGTCGCGCGCGGTTTTGCGGCCGACGTTCGGGATGCCCAGCGCGAATAGGAACGCATCCATGGACGCACTGCGGCTCTTGTCCAGCTCGGCCAGCAGCTTGGCCGCCTTTTTGTCGCCAAAGCCCTTGAGTCCGAGCATCTCCATAGGCGTCAGCTGATAGAGATCCGCCGGATCTCGCAGGCCAAGCGCGTCGTAGAACAGCTCGGCGGTCTTTTCGCTGAACGCCTCGATGTCCATCGCGTCGCGGCTGGCAAAGTGCGCCAAGCGGGCGACGGTCTGCGGGCGGCAGGTGGCGCGGTTCATACAGAACAGATTCGCGCCGCGCTCGGTCAGCGGCTGGCCACACGCCGGACAGACGGTCGGCGGCACAATGTCGCGCTCGCCGGGCATTGGCTCGTCCTGCACGCAGCCCAAGATCTCGGGGATGACGTCATTGGAGCGGCGCACCCACACTTGCGCGCCGATGCGCACGCGCTTGCGTTGAATGTCACCCCAGTTATTCAGCGTGGCTCGTTGCACGGTCACCCCGGCCAGTTCCACTGGGGCGAGATGTGCCAGCGGTGTCAGCTTGCCGGTGCGGCCTAGCTGCCAGGTGACGTCCATGAGTTCGGTGGTGGTCTCCTCCGCCTCGAACTTAAACGCCAGCGCCCAGCGCGGGAATTTGTCGGTATACCCCAGCGCCTCGCGCGTGGCGGTGTCGCACACCTTTACCACCGCGCCGTCGATCAGAAAATCCAGCGTGGGCCGTGCGGCCTCGATCTCGCGCACGCGCGCGGTTACCTCGTCCACGCTGTGCGCGATCTCGAAGTATGGGCTGGCGCAAAAGCCTTGCTCTTTCAGGAACGCCATCATGTCGCGGTGGTCGGCGAAATTTTTGCCTTCAATGAAGTTGACCTGATAGAAGAACGCGTCCAGCTTGCGGCCAGCGGTGACCTTTGGGTCAATATTGCGCAGTGCCCCGGCGGCGGCATTGCGGGCGTTCTTCAGCGGCTCGGCGGCGGTTGCATTATATGCCGCCAGTGTGGACAGCTTCATGATGCCTTCGCCCTGCACCTCCATGCGGCCGGTGAAGGGGATGCGCATCGGGAGGGTGCGGATGGTGCGCGCCTGTTCGAGGATGGCCTCGCCGACCTCACCGTTGCCGCGCGTGGCGGCCTGGGTCAACAGGCCATGCTCGTAGGTCAGGTTCAGCGTCAGGCCGTCAAACTTGTATTCCACCGCAAAGCAACGCGGCGGCAAGGCATTGCCCTCCGCCAGCACGCTTTCTCTCATTGGTTCGCAGCGACCCGCCCAGTCGGCCAGGTCGCCCTCGCTCTGCGCTTTGCCCAGGCTCCATAGGCGCGCCAAGTGCCGATGCGGCAAAAAGCCCGCCACCGGCTGTCCGCCCACGCGGCGAGTCGGCGAATCGGGCAATACGATGCCGGTTTCGCGCTCCATTGCGACCAATTGATCGTAGAGCGCGTCCCAGTCTTTGTCGGAGATCAGCGGATTGTCCTGCTCATAATAGGCGCAGGCGGTCTCGTTCAGCCGATCGACCAGCGCCTGCATGTCGTGATGCACCGCCATAGGCTCACCTGCTTACTTTGACAATAGGTGCGATCGACATAGAAAACTCCTTGACGCCGTACGCGGCAAACTCGATGGAGATGCGCGCGTCGGCGCCCTTGCCGGTCAGCGAGATCACATTGCCCTCGCCGAATTTCTTGTGCAGCACGCGGTCGCCCACTGCGAAGAGCATCGGCGCGGCCTGCGCGGCGGCCACCGAGGGCACGAATGTCGCGCCAAAGCCCTTTTGCACGCCGGGGATATGCAGCGCGCCGGATCGCCCGCCGCCAAAGTCCTTCAGCGGCTGGCGCTGCGTGCGTTGCTGGGTGGTTTCGCGGCGCTCCGGGGCGGTCGGGAAGGCCTTCTCCATGCGCAGCGCGCCGGTTTCGTCGAGCAGCCGCGCCGGAATCTCGGCCAGGAACATCGACGGTGCATTGTGCTGCATCTGGTTAAAGAGCATGCGCTGGATGGCGTGCGACAGGTGCAGCAACTCTCTGGCACGGGTGATGC
>JAVBUY010000138.1:0-2877 GCA_031554855.1 Eubacteriales bacterium | reverse complement strand
CCGCACACGCAACGAACCGTCGCGACGCCGTACTTCGGATGGATGCCTTCCTTCATATGTTTCACCTCTCCTCGGGCCAGCGTGATCTAGCAGCTCTATGCGAGCCGATAGCAAGCCACGATGGGGAGTATACCACGTATGCAAGCATTTGTCTATCGGTTTTTTCAACGATTCTTTTTCATCGGATGCGCTGTGCGCGCCGCCAGCGTATACCCTTCCTTCTCCCATAGCCCTACCCAGTCCTTGAGTCGAGCGAAAAAATCGGCATTGGTGCGCGTGCGCATGAGCATGCCGATGAGCTGCTCGGTGGCGTCGTTTGCGGCGCTGGCCGACAGCACGCGGCGCACCGCCTGCACGCCGGCCATCTCGGCCTCGGTGAGCAGCAGCTCTTCGTGCCGCGTGCCCGAGCGCGCCAGGTCGATGGCCGGAAACACGCGCTTTTCGCTGAGGCTGCGGTCGAGTTGGATCTCCGCGTTGCCGGTGCCCTTGAACTCCTCGAAGATGATTTCGTCCATGCGGCTGCCGGTATCGACCAGCACCGTGGCGATGATGGTCAGGCTGCCGCCCTCCTCCAGATTGCGCGCCGCGCCAAAGAAACGCTTAGGCTTTTGCAGCACACCGGCGGCCAACCCACCGGACAGCGCGCGGCTGGTTTGCGGTGCGGCGGCGTTATACGCGCGGGATAAGCGCGTGAGGCTGTCCATCAACACCACCACGTCGCGCCCCTGTTCCACCAGACGCTGCGCACGCTCATAGACCAGCTCAGCTACGCGGATGTGGTTCTCCGGCGGCGAGTCGAAAGTAGAGTGCACCACCTCGGCGGGCACGGTGCGCTGGATGTCGGTCACTTCCTCGGGCCGCTCGTCGATGAGCAGCAGCATCAGGTGCACATCCGGTGCGGTCCTGGCGATGGCCTGCGCAATCTTCTTGAGCAGCACGGTCTTGCCCGCCTTAGGCGGCGCGACGATCAGCGCGCGCTGCCCCAGCCCGATCGGTGCGATGAAATCCAGCATGCGGATCGCCAGGTCGCTGCCGCCCTCGGACAGCTCCAGCGTCAGGCGCCGATTCGGGTGGATGGGCGTCATGCTGTCAAACGCGCGGCGGCGCGCGGCCTGGTCGGGCGGCTGGCCGTTGATGCTCTCGACATACAGCAGCGCGCTGTAGCGGTCGCCTTCGCGCCTGGGCCGCGTCTTGCCCTGCACCAAATCGCCGTTCTTCATGCAAAAACGGCGGATCTGCGCGATCGACACATACACATCCTCGCGCCCCGCCGAGCAGTTGTCCGCGCGCAAAAAGCCATAGCCGTCGGGCTGCAACTCCAGCACTCCGCCGCCGTTGCCGCACAGTCCGGCCTCCAGCATCTCGGGCACGGCGGGGTTCGAGGTGCCGTATTGCTCGTTGTAGTAGCCTGTGTCGCGATGCGGACGCACCGGAAATAACGGCCGGGCGATCGGCGTCGGCTCAGCCAGCCGCGCGATGATGTCGGCTTTGTTCACGCCTGCGGGCAGCTTCACTTGCTTTTCTCTGGCCAGTTTGCGCAGCGCGACCACCGTCAAGGTTTGCAGCGATTCATGGGCGGATTGTTCCAAAAAGGTCAGCTCCTCTCAATATGCGAACCATATGCGCAGAAGTAGGACAGGTATAATCAGCATATGCCGCCGAGAGGAAAAATATGCGAATGTCCGCAAAAAAGCGAGGCGCTATGCCTCGCTTCATTCTACGATGGGATTTTGTCCAGTATGCCGCGCAGTACCCGCACAAACGCCTCGGTCTCGTCCATGTATGCGCCATGATGCCCAGGAAACACCACCATCTCGCCGCCCAGCCGCTCGGCCAGGATGCGCGAGGTGTCAGCATACCAGGTCTTGCGGTCGATGCCCCATTGCCCCGCGCCGACGAATACCGGCACACCGTGCTCACGAATCATCTCGGCATCGGGCAGGTAGTTGGTGACCGGCAGCAACTCCTGCCGCGCCAGGAACGCGATGCCTACGTTGACGTCCAGGCGCGGCGCGTCGGCGGTCTCCCCGCGCTGTGCTGCCGCATATGCCCCGGCCTTGCGCTGTGCCTTGGCCATCGGGATGACCGGCAGTTGCGCGCCGAACATGAACTTGGTGACCGCCATAGTCGGGCCTAGGCCGTACGCCATCTTGTAGCAGGAAGCGAAGAAGCGATGCCACTTGTGCTGTTTCGGATGCACGCAGGGGCACGCGGGCTCATGCGCGATCACAGCGCGCGTCACGCCCGGCTGCGTCTTGGCCATGTCTAGCGCGATGACGCCGCCAGAACTGATGCCACAGACGATGGCGCTACCCTCGCCCGCCGCGCGAAGCACCGCCGCCGCGTCGCGGCTCTGCTGCTCGATGGGAAAGTTTTGCGGCTCGCGCATGGTGCTGCGCGCATTGGCACGGCGATCGTAGGTGATCACCTTGTAGCGGTCGGCCAGCAGGTCGGCCATCGGCGCATAGTAGTCGCCGTCGCCACCCGCAGCCGCGATCATCAGGATCGCCGGGCCATTCCCGCGCACCTCGTAGTAGAGGGTGTCGCCCTCTGTGGTAACAAAATCACGCCTCACGTCCGCCATACAGCCGCCTCCTATTCCTTCCTGCCCACGACCACGTCGCGGTTGACCGCCTGCTCCACCCAGTGCGCCATGCCCTCGTACGCGCTGCCCTCGCACACCGCGAACCCGGCTTTGCGCATCCAGGCTTTTAGGTCGTCACGCGCCAAAGTATACGTATTGAACGCGATGGCCGCCGCGCCGCCCGGTTTGAGCGCCGCTTGCCAGCTTGGCAGCGCCGCCTGCAATAGCGCGGGCAGCGAGCTGATCTTTTGCCCGGCCTGCGGCGCGTGCTGCACGCCGTAGGGCAGGTCGGC
>JAVBUY010000095.1:0-3031 GCA_031554855.1 Eubacteriales bacterium | reverse complement strand
AGGTGACGCAGGATAAGCAGGTGCACATCATCAATCCGTCGCACGGCTACCAAGTGCTCAATGCCAAGGCGGTGGTGCTGACTATGGGCTGCCGCGAGCGCACGCGCGGCGCGATCGCCATCCCAGGCACGCGCCCGGCGGGCGTATTGACCGCCGGTGCGGCGCAAAAATACATCAACATGGAAGGCTACGCAGTCGGCAAGCGCGTGGTGATCTTGGGCTCGGGCGACATCGGGCTGATCATGGCGCGCCGTCTGACGCTAGAGGGCGCAAAGGTGCTGGCCTGCGTCGAAGTGATGCCGTATTCCAGCGGCCTGACCAGAAACCTCGTGCAATGCCTCCAGGACTTTGATATTCCGCTCTATTTATCGCATACCATCACCGACATTCGCGGCGATAAGCGCGTGACCGGCGTCACCGTGGCGCAGGTGGGGCGCGATATGCGCGCTATACCGGGCACGGAGATGGAGTTCGACTGCGACACTGTGCTGCTGTCGGTTGGCCTGATCCCGGAAAACGAGCTGACGCAGGACGCGCATATTCCCATCGATGGGCGCACGCGCGGCGCGACGGTCTACGAGAACATGGAGACCGAGGTGCCGGGCATCTTTGCGGCGGGCAATGTGCTGCATGTGCATGACTTGGTGGACTTTGTGACCGCCGAGAGCACGCGCGCGGGTAAGGCGGCGGCGATGTACGCGGCGGGGCAGACCGTAGAGAGTCAGGCCGAAGTGGCGCTGGTCAATGGCGACAATGTCAGCTACACTGTGCCGCAGCACGTGCGCGTCGGCAACGTCGAGAAGGCTGTCGAGGTGTTCTTCCGCGTGCGCGATGTGTTCAAGGACAGCAAGATCGAGGTCGTGATCGGCGGAGAAGTAATGCACACCTACAAGCGCGAGCACATGGCGCCCGCCGAGATGGAGCGCATCATCCTGCCGCGCGTCACGCTGGACAAGGCCAACGGCCAGAACGTCATCATTCGAGTGGAGGGGGCGAAAGCACATGGCTGATATCGTTTGCATCGTGTGCCCGAAGGGCTGCCGCCTGAAGGTGGATGAGCAGACCTACGAGGTGACCGGATTCGGCTGCCAGCGCGGCATCGCCTCTGGCCAGACGGAACTGCAAAACCCGACGCGCGTCGTGACCAGCACCGTGTGCATCGAGGGCGCGGGCTACCCGCGCATGCCGGTCAAGACCGACAAGGACATCAGCAAGAAGCTGATGACCGACGTGATGCGCGCGCTGGACGGCGTACAGCTCAAGGCGCCGGTCAAGCGCGGAGACATTGTGATTCCGAATGTGTGCGGCACGGATGTGAATATCGTCGCCACGCGCGACCTATAAGGAGAAGCCATGCAACCGATCACACGAATGCAGCGCGAATGGGCGCGCGGCCTGAAGTACGTGCTGCACGACATCGATGACACCATCACCACCGAGGGCAAGCTGCCCGCCGCGTCGTATCAGGCGCTGTGGGCGCTGCACGAGGCGGGCATTCGCGTCGTGCCGGTGACAGGGCGGCCTGCTGGCTGGTGCGACCTGATCCTGCGCCAAGGGCCGGTGGACGCGGTGATCGGCGAGAACGGCGCGCTGGTCTACTATTGGGAGGGAAAGCATCAGCGTGTCTTCACGCATCCGGCGGTAGCGGGCGGCGAGGCCAAGGCCAAGTTGGATGCGATCCGTGCGGCGTGCCTTCAGGGTGTGCCCGGCTGCCGCGTGGCCAAGGATCAGTTCGCGCGGCTGTACGACCTGGCGATCGACTTCTGCGAGGAACCGCCGGTGCTGCCGTTGAGCGACGCCGAGCGCATCCGCGACATCGCGGTGGGCTTTGGCGCGCAGGCCAAGATCAGCTCGATTCACGTGAACATCTGGTACGGTGTGTACGATAAGCTGAGCATGGCGAAGCTTTTCTTTGAGCAGGTGTGGCGCGAGACCGACCTGCTGGAACGCGGCGTGTTCTTCGGCGATTCGCCCAATGATGCGCCGATGTTCGCGGCGTTTCCGGTGAGCTGCGCGGTGGCTAATATCGCGCCGTTTGTGCCGACCATCCCGCACCTGCCCACCTTTGTGACTGCGCTGTCTGGCGGCGAAGGGTTTGCTGAGGCGGTAGCGCACATCCTGCAATTGAGGGCATAACAAAAGCGCGCCAGATTGGCGCGCTTTTGCGTGATGATGGCTGTCCGAATTATATCTGTCCGAGCACCTGGTAGAGCAGCCGATAGAGCGCCTGCGCATCCTCGACAGATAACGGAATGCAGGCCGACATTTGCTCAGGCACGCGCAGCGCGTCCTGGCGCAATGCGCGGCCTTTTTCGGTCAGCGACACCAACAGTTGCCGCTCATCCCTTGCGCAACGAGTCCGCGCGACCAAGCCGTCCTGCTCCAGCTTTTTGAGCAGCGGCGTCAGTGTGCCCGAGTCTAGATACAGCCGCTCGCCCAGCGCCTTGACGGTCAGCTCCCCATGCTCCCACAGCACCATCAGCGCGATGTATTGCGTGTAGGTCAGGCCGAGCGGGTCGAGCAGCGGCTTGTAGCGGCGCACGACCTCCTTGGCGCAGGCATACAGCGGGAAACAGAGCTGGTTTTCCAGCCCCAGCGGGTCGATAGGCATAGAACCTCCTATTGTTGGCCGAGCAGCGGCAGGATGTCCCGCTCGATGGCTTCAGGCGTCTTGGTGGGGCCAAAGCGCGCCACCACGCGGCCCTGCCGGTCGATTAGGAATTTGGTAAAGTTCCACTTGATGTTGCTGCCACCCAGGCCGCCCTTTTGCGACTTGAGGTAGCTGTAGAGCGGGCTCTGCTGGTCGCCGTTGACCTCGATCTTGGCAAACTGTGGAAAGGTGACGCCAAAGCGCGTGGTGCAGAAGGTGGCGATTTCCTGCGCGTTGCCCGGCGCCTGATGCGCAAATTGGTTGCAGGGACACTCGAGAATTTCCAGCCCCTGCTCGCGGTGCTTCGCATACAATGCCTGCAGCCCCTCGTATTGCGGGGTAAAGCCGCACATCGTCGCGGTGTTGACAATCAGCAGCACC
>JAVBUY010000150.1:0-4077 GCA_031554855.1 Eubacteriales bacterium | reverse complement strand
GTATTGCCCAGCACATTGCGCGTGCCGAATAGCTCGTCGGCGACCTCGGTGCCGATCACCGCCACCGGCGAACGGTTGGTCTCGTCAAATTCGTTGAGCGCGCGGCCGTGCTCCACGTTCATCTTGCGAATGGTCAGAAAGTCCGGCTCCGCGCCCTCGATGTCGCAGCGGAAGGACTCGTTGCCGCCCTTGGCTGTCATTTTGGCGCTGGCCAGCGGCGATACGGCGGCGATGCCATTCTGCCCGACCATGTCGTGCAGCTCGTCGATCGTGATGTTCACATTGCGCGTGGTGCTGACCGTGACGATCAGCATGTTGGTGCCCAGATCCTGGATTTGCCCGGTGACCTGCTCCATCGCGCCCTGTCCCAGCGAGGAGAGCACCACCACCGCGATGATGCCGATGATGACGCCCAGCACGGTGAGAAACGAGCGCATTTTGTTGGAAAGAATAGCGGCTAGCGCCATCTTAAACGATTGCATGATGCTCATGCGTGCACCTCCTCGGTGGGCACGACCGGAATATCGGTCTCCTCGGTCAGCCGACCGTCATGAATGCGCACGCGGCGCGGTGCCTGCGCGGCGATGTTGCTGTCGTGCGTGATCAGCACGATGCTGTTGCCCGCGCGGTGCAGCTCGTCGAGCATCGCCATGATCTCCACGCTGGTCTTGGAATCGAGGTTGCCGGTCGGCTCATCGGCCAGGATCAGCGATGGGCTGGTCACCAGCGCGCGGGCGATGGCGACGCGCTGCTGCTGGCCGCCGGAGAGCTGATTGGGGCGGTGGCGCATGCGGTCGGACAGCCCGACGCGCGCCATCGCGCCTTCCACGCGCTGCTTGCGCTCAGTCGCGCCTATCCCTTGGTAGATCAGCGGCAGCTCGACAGTCTCGTAGGCGGTCAGCTTTTGCAGCAGGTTAAACTGCTGGAAGATGAAGCCCACTTTCTTATTGCGGATGGTGGCCAGTTGGCGCGCGGTATAGCGGGTGATGTCCTGGCCGTCCAGCTTGTAGGTGCCCTCGTCGGCGGTGTCCAGGCAGCCGATGATGTTCATCAGCGTGCTCTTGCCGCTGCCCGACGGCCCGATGATCGCCACATACTCATGGTCGGCGATGGTCAGGCACACATGATCCAGCGCGGTAACGGTCTCGCCGCCCATCAGGTATCGTTTGCAGACCTGGTCGAGTTCGATCATTGCATGCCGCCTCCCTGCATGCTGCGCATCATTTCCATCATGCCGCCGCCGCTCTTGGGCACGACAATCTGGTCGCCTTCATTGAGGCCGCTGACCACCTGCGCATATTCCTTGGCGATCAGGCCGATCTCGACGCGGCGCATCAGCTGCGGCGCGATGCCTTGCAATACTTCCAGGTCGGTGCCATCGGCGGTGCCCATCATGCGGCGCATGCGCTCGGCAGGGCCGCTGCGCTGCTTGCTATAGTAGCCCACCATGTCGGCGTCGGTCGGCATCAGCATCACGTACTGCTGGTCATTGATGGTTTGCAGCGCTGCCACCGGGATCATCAGCGTGTTCTCTACCGAGGCGACCGTGATGTCGCCGGACAGCGACATATACGGCAGCATGTTGTCCTGGTTGTCCAGGTACAACAGCACGTCATAGCTGGTGATGTCGTCCTCGCGCGTACCCACCGGCAGCACGCGTTCCACCTGGGTCTGGTAGCGCTTGCCCGCGATGGCATCGATCTTGATGCTGGCGGGCTGGCCGGGATATACCTTGGCCACGTCCAGCTCATCGACTTCCAGTTCCACCTTGGCGCGGTCGGTCTGGATGACCAGCGCAGCCTGCGTGCCCTCGGCCACGGTCGCGCCCTCGCGCAGCGTGATGTTGGCGATGATGCCGGTCAGCGGCGAGCGGATCTCCAGCCGCGCCAGCTTCTCGCGCACGTCGTCGAGCTGGTGTTGCAGGTCGTCGCGCTCCAGCATGGCCTTCTCGGTGTCCACCGAGATCGCGCCATCCTCCAGCGTAAAGAGCTTTTCCTGCGCATCCACCTTGTCGTTCTCTTTCACGTCCACGCTGCGGATTTGACCGGATACGCCGGTCACCATCACCGGACGGTTGATGATCAACGTGCCCTCGCCCAACGCGTTGCCATCTTTATCATTCACCTTGGCGACAGCACCCGGCGTGTAGGAGTCATCCTGGATGAGCACCGTCAGCGTCTTGGCGTCGGCACTCATCAGCGTGCCGTCGATGGTCTTGGTGTCGATCTGCACCTTCACGGTCTGCGGCACAGTCAGCGCGGAAATACCCGCCGGAGCGGGCAGCTCAATGCGCATGCGGCCATCGGTGGACAGCACGCACAGCGCGCCGTACTGCTTCTGCACGGTGTTCATATCGTCGCCCTTTTGCGCGTTCAGCTGCTTCACGCGGCCTTCCACGCTAGCGCGAATAGACGACACCGAGCGGCCAGCGCGCTTGGCCGACAGGTCGAGCTCTTTTAGATACAGGTCGTCGCGCAGCGTGCGCTCCTGCTCCTCCAGATCGTCGTTTTCCATGATGGCAATCAGCTCGCCCTCGGAGACACTGTCGCCGTCGTCCTTGAGCACGCTGATCACGCGGCCAGCGGTGCGCGCGTACACGTCCTGCGACACATCGACATTCAGCATGCCGGTGCCGTGCACCTCGACGTTGATGTTGCCGCGCGCCACGGTGGCGGATTGCAGGTTCAGCGACGCCACGGTCGGCTCGCCCTTGCTCGCGAAGAAGAAGTAGAACCCGCCGAACACGATCACCAGAATCAGCAGAAGGATCAGAACAACCTTTAGCCACGTTTTCATCCGAAAAACCCTCTCTCGGTTTTTATTGTATTAGGACAGTGACACAATCATAGCGCGACTGCAAAATCCTGTCAAGGCATTTGGCTCAAACCTGCCAATCCGCTGTCTATATTCCGCAACAAAGAGGCCCAAACCGCAGATATTGCTTGCAACCGGTCCGGCAATCAGGGATAATAGAAGGGAACTCGAACGCTAGGGGGCTTCCACATGGGTTATCAGGCGCTATACCGGCAATGGCGGCCGACCCGCTTTGCCGACTTTGTCGGGCAGGAGGCGGTCATCACCACGCTGCGCAACCAGGTTATGAGCGGGCGCATCGCGCACGCTTATCTGTTTTGCGGCAGCCGCGGCACAGGCAAAACCTCCGCCGCCAAGGTGATGGCGCGCGCCATCAATTGCCTGACGCCCGAACAGGGCGAGCCCTGCGGCGTATGCGAGGTATGCCAGCGCCTGGCGCAGGAGAATAACCTCGACGTGGTCGAGATCGACGCCGCGTCCAACAATGGCGTGGACGAAATCCGCGACCTGCGCGACAAAGTGAAGTATCCGCCGCAATATGGCCAATACCGCGTCTATATCATCGACGAGGTGCACATGCTGTCCTCCGGCGCGTTTAACGCGCTGCTCAAGACGCTAGAGGAGCCGCCCGCGCACGCGGTGTTCATCCTGGCGACCACCGAACCGCAGAAGCTGCCCGCCACCATCCTGTCGCGCTGCCAGCGGTACGATTTTCACCGCATTCCGGCGGCGCAAATGGTGTCGCGCCTGCGCGAGGCCGCCGAGAAAGCCGGTGCGCAGGCCGAACCGGCCGCGCTGGATCGCATTGCCCGCGCTGCCGAGGGCGGCATGCGCGACGCGCTGTCCATCCTGGACATGTGCCTGTCCTACAGCGACGGAGGCCTGGACGAAGCACTGGTGCTACAAGTGTTGGGCGCGTCCGATCGCGATTTTTTATTTCGGTTCTCCGCCTCGTTGCTGTCCGGCGACAGCGCCGGTGCGCTGACGCTGATTGACCAACTGATGCGTCACGGCCGCGAGGCGCAGGTGTTTGCGCGCGACATCACGCAACATCTGCGCGCGCTGATGCTGGCGCAGCACTGCGGCGACGCGCTGTCCGACGTGCTGGAGATCACCGCCGAGGACGCGAAGCTGTATACCAGCCAAGCCGCCAGCGCATCCGGCGCACGGCTGCTCAGTATGCTGGATCTGTTCATCGCCGCCGAGGCCGACATGAAATGGGCCAATCAGCCGCGCATTGCGCTGGAGATGGCGGCGGTGCGC
>JAVBUY010000092.1:0-14748 GCA_031554855.1 Eubacteriales bacterium | reverse complement strand
GTAGCACCGGCACCACCACGATACTGACCGCCGCGGCCATCAGGCCAAAGTCGGTGCCGTACTGGCTGGAGATCTCGCGCAACAGCGCGCAAATCGGCTGCACGGGGCGGGTGCGCAGGATGATCATCTGCAAAAACAGGTCGTTGTAGCTCCACAGGAACGTAAAGATCGCCACGGTGGCCAGCGCGCTCTTGGACAGCGGACTCACGATGCGCGCAAAGATCTGCGCCACCGAGCAGCCCTCCATAAACGCCGCTTCCTCTAGCTCATACGGCAGCTGCGAGATGAAGCCCATCATCACCACCGACGCGAAGGCCAGGTTGCTCGCGGTCTGCGGCAGGATGACGCCCAGGTGCTTATCCACCAGCCCCAGCCCCACCATCATCTTGAATACCGGGAAGATTGTGGCGAACGCCGGAAACATCAGGCTGCCCACGATCAGACCGTGGATAACGCCCCTGCCACGGAAGCGATAGCGCGTCATGCCAAAGGACAGCAGCGATGACAGCAGCATGACCAGCAGCGTCACCGAGCCGGACACGATCATGCTGTTCAGGTAGCCTAGCCCGATGCGCTGGCGGCCGAATGCGTTGGCGTAGTTGGCCAGCGTGGGCGCGGCGGGCAGCGCGAAGCCGCTGTTGAGGATCTCCTGCGTGAGCTTGAACGAATTGAGAATCACCCACACGAATGGATAGATCGTGCCGATCGCCCAAATGGTGAGCACGGTGTAAATCACAATCTTGCCCCACGGCATGGGACGGCGCGGGCGCGGCGTGGAGCGGGCGGTTGTCGCTTGGCTCGTCATATCACAGCGCCTCCCCTCTGTCCAGCAGCTTGCCGACGACCTGGGCGATAACCACGCCGACCAGCACGATGACCACCGCGATGGCGCTGCCGTAGTCCACGTTGCCTGCCTCAAAGGTGGTGATCTGCATCAGCGTGCCCAATAGAAACGTCGTGCCGCTGGGCGCGCCTCGTCGGACGATGATCTCCGGCATGTCGAATACCTTCAGTGCGCCAGTGATGCACAGCGTCGTGCAGGTGGCCAGCACCCCGCGCAGCAGCGGCAGCGTGATATACCACGTTTTCTTGACGCCCACCGCGCCATCGAGCGCCGCCGACTCATACACATCGCCGGGAATGCCCGCCAGGCCGGTGATGAGAATCACAAAATAGAAACCCACGTATTGCCAAATGATGGGCACGATCATCGCGTAAAACGCGCTGCCCTTGGCCTTCCAGAACACCGGAGCCATGCCCATCAGCTTGAGCAGCTGGTTGAGCATGCCGTTGTAATAATCATAGAACAGATTGAACATCAGGCCGATCGCGGTCGCGGAGATGACGATCGGGAAAAAGTAGACTGTGCGATAGAAGTTCGCGCCGCGGCGGATGGAATCCACCAAGAGCGCCAGCACCAGCGCGATGCCCAGCTGGAACACCACCACCAGCACCATCAGCCATAGCGAGTTTTTCATCGCGGTGGCCATCTGCGGATCAGAGAACATCTTGATATAGTTGCCCAGGCCGACGAACTCCTCGCGCGCGCCCGCCAGGCTGCGGATCTCAAAGAGGCTGTTGTAGATGTTCATGAAAAACGGGTAGTACAGGAATACCGCGAACATGAGCAGCGGCACCGTCAGGAAAATCCACAGCGGTTTTTTGTCGCGATACAGCATGTTTTGCACGATGCGTCACCTCTTTATACTAAGAGCCGGGCAACCCGAGCACAAGCCTGGGTTGCCCGGCTGTTTGACACGCGTCAGAATCGGCCAGGGGCAGATTTGTTGACGGGCATTAGAACGGTTTCGCAGCGAAGATCTGCGCCAGTGCGTCGTCCACCTTCAGCGTGCCCTCGGCGATGCCGGAGGCGCTCTGCACCATCACGTTCCACGCTTCCTTGCTCATGCGGGAGTCCACCGGGCTGTTGACGGCGGTCGCGTTGGCGGCCACTTCGCCAGCGGTCTTGGCCAGCTCGCCACCAATGGTGATGCTCAGGCGCTGGATGCTTTCCGCGGTGGTCATCTGCTGCACAAACTTCACGGCAGCGTCGCGGGTCTTTTCGTCAGCCCAGGCTTTCTTGGTGATATAGAAACCGGAGCTGAAGCCACCGATCATGGCCTTCGGGTCACCCTTGCCGCCGTCGGGGATCGGGAAATTCATGACGATCGTGCTGTCCCAGCCAGCCTCCGGAATGCTGTTGGCATACCAGCTGCCATCGACCTGCATGGCGGCGCGCTTCTCGCGGAAGAGGTTGCCGACCAGGTCATTGGTGGTCGCGGTGGCGTCCACCGGGAACGCGCCCGCCGCGTACAGCGTATGCAGCATCTCCAGCGCGCTCTTCCACTCGGCGGGCATATCGGCGACCGTCGCGGGCTTGGCGTTGGCGCCATCGACGCCGGCCATGCTCAGGATCAGGTGCTCATACATGTAGTGCGGCACATCCGACAGCGACAGCGCGATCGGCACAATGCCGTTGGCCTTAAAGGTCTCAATGGCGGTCATCATCTTGGCCCAGTCGGTGGGCAGCTCCACCTTGTACTGCTCGAACAGGTCCTTGTTGCAGAACAGCGCTTCCCAGTAGCCGCGCACCGGCGCCGCATACACTTTGCCATCCGGCTCGGTTACCGCAGCCAGCGCGGAGGGCGCGCAATCCTTGGCATAGTCGGGATACACAGCGCGGATCTCGTCAAAGGACACAACTTTGTCCAGGATCGGCACAGAGTCGGCGGTGTTGGCGAAGTAGAAAATAACATCCGCTTCGTTGTTCGCCGCGAAGTCGGCCAGGATGGTCGCCTTCCAGGTCTCGTCGGCGGTCGCGGACGCGTCCTCGACCTTGTTGCCGGTGGCGGTCTCATAGGCGCTGATCAGTTCCTGATAGACGCCCAGCGACGGGTCGGTGGCACTGAACATGCTGGCGGTGCGGATGGTGACGCCCTCGGCCATCGCCACGCAAGACACGGTCATCAGCGCAAGAACCAGCAGGGTTGCCAAAAACTTTTTCATACAGATAACCCTCCCTCTTCCGGTAGAAGATTTGCAGCGCCCATCGGCTGCTTCGTTATCTGTAGTATACCCCGCTCCCCCTGCGATTGCATTGGCTGAGGATGTCATTCGTTGTCTATCCTTGTGCAGTTGTCGGTTCCTCCGTCAGCGGGATGGTGATGCGCGCCAGCGTGTCGCCGTATTCGTCCTGGGTCAGCGTCAGCCCCGCATCGCCTGCGTAGATCAACCTCAGTCGCTGATGCACATTGCGGATGCCCAGGTGCTCGCTGTGCGGGCCTGCTTCCCCGGCATTGAGCAGCGCCTGGATGCGCGCCTGGTCCGCCTCGCTCAGCCGTTTGCCGTTGTTGATCACCTCGATGCGCATCTGTCGGTCCATTTGATAGACATTCAGCGCGATGCGCCCGCCACCGACCGGCGCGATGCCATGCTGGATTGCATTCTCCAGCAGCGTCTGAATGACCAGGCGTGGCACCGTGCGGCTTAATAGCGCGTCATCGATCTCGCGCGAGACAGTCAGCTTGTCGCCGTAGCGTAGCTTGATGAAATAGAGATAGGCGTCGGCCAGCTCCAGTTCTTCGCGCAGCGGTACCAGGCGGCGATCTGAGCGATCCATGGTCGCATCCAGCAGCAAGCCTAGCGCGTCGATCATGCGCGAGATCGCCTCGCTGCCCTCCATGCGCGCCTGCCAGTTCATAATCTCCAGCGTGTTATTCATGAAGTGCGGGTTGATGCGGCTTTGCAGTGCCTGGATGCGCGCATCGCGCAGCATCAGCTCTTCTTTATAGGCGTGCTCCACCAGGTACTTGATCTGCAGGCTCATCTGGTTGAATGACTGGCTTAGCTTGCCCAGCTCGTCGTCCTGCCTGCCCGCTAGCGGCACGGTGGTGCCCAGGTCGCCGGTCTCGATGCGCTCGACGGCGGCGGCCAACCGGCGCACCGGAATGGAGAACTGGCGATGGATGAACCACATCGTACCCAGCATGACGATGAGCAGCAGCACCACCAGCAGCGCCAGCACCCCGATGAAATTCCGGATCTGCCCATAGACCGCCTCGCTGTCGATATGCAGGCGATAGCGCAGCGCATAGTCGCGCGTATCGACCTCGCCCTGGTAGCAGAACGCTTGCTCCTGCTCACTGACGCCGGTCGGCCAGGCGCCTTGCTCGGGGATCTCTTCCGACAGGCGCGTGGCGTAGCGCTCGAATTGATCCAGCCGGATATCCACCTGGCTTCCCCACAGCGGCTTGCCCTCATAAAAGGGAAGGAACAGGCTGTCGGACTTCACCGCCAGGATCAGCAGGCCGAAGGGTTTGAGCTGCAAATTGTGCAGCTTTCGCACCAAAAACACTTGATCGCCGCCAAAGAGAAACACGCTGCGTGTGTCCATGTCCTTGGCCACGTCCAAGATAACCGGAAACACCTCGCTCGTAAAGGTCGCCATGTGCTGGTCTCCGGCGGTGCTGTAGATCAGCTGCGCCGTATGATTGTAGGAATAGAATACGCCGTATTGAAAGAACGAGGATCGCAGATATTGCACATCCAGATAAAACTTGCAGGTTCGATAAAAATTCTGATAGGAGATCTCGCCCTCCTCCTGCGCGCGCACCGCGCGCTCCAGCGTCCCGTCGTAGGTCACCATCTTGGCCTCTTTGATGGCTGACTCGATGCGCTGCATCACGCGCGCCTGCGCACTCTGCGCGCTCTGCGCCACGTCCGCCAGAGTGCGTGTTTTCAACGGCGCCAGAAAAAACGTGCCGATATACGTGCCCAGCACAGTGATGGGCAGCAGGCCGCAAATCACCACAATGGCCACAATGCGAAACCGGAGGCTGCGGACATACGTGCGCAACTTTTCCAGCATGCGCTCACGTCCTTTCGTCGCTGTGACTGTCTCTGTGCAAATGATACCGTGCACACGCAGCGCTTGTCAACCGCGCGCGCGGCGACAAAAATTAGAAGCAAATTAGGATTTGATGAAGTACCTTGACAGGCGAGGTACTCTGGATTATTCTGTGCGTAACGGCGCATAGCGCCAAATGGGAGGTGAGCATTTGTCCCTCACATCGGATCTGATCCGCGGCCATACCGATCAGATCATCCTCGCGCGGCTGATTGCGCAGGACAGCTATGGCTACGAGATCAACAAGACCATCGCGGACAAGACAGACGGCGACTATGAATTCAAAGAGGCGACGCTGTACTCCGCGTTCCGGCGGTTGGAGCAGGCCGGGCTGATCGTTTCCTATTGGGGCGATTCAGAGCAGGGCGCGCGCAGACGCTATTACGCCATCACGCCCCAGGGCGTGCAATACTACGCGCACAGCCTGGAGGACTGGCAAGAGGCCAAACGCATCATCGACTCGCTGCTGACCAAATAACGCGAATGCATAAACAAACAAAAGGAGCGTACCAGTATGCAGGACAGACTTCGCACCCACGTCGATTCCCTCTTTGCCCAGGCGCCGGCCCTGCCGCGCATCTATGAATTTAAGGAAGAGCTGCTGGCCAACCTCGCAGAAAAATACCAGGATCTGGTGTCTGCAGGCGTCGAGGAGCAACAAGCCTACGACACTGTGGTCGCGGGCATCGGCGATGTGGATTCACTGATCCAGGTGTTGGCCAACGAACCCGCGCCGCACGAGGCCGCGATCCGCCAGCAAACCGCGCAGGTCGTATCCATGGCGGTGTTCCTTTATTGCGCCGCGATCGCCGCACTATTTTTCGTCAGCCAGTGGCTCAGTGGCGCCATGGCACTGGTGGTGTTCTTCCTGATCGCCGGTCTGGCCACCGCGCAGCTGGTGTATCACTTCATGACGCGCCCGTCTGCGCCGTCGCCCATGGTGACACAGCAGATCAAGGCGCGCCGTAAGAAGATGCAGGCGCTGTTGCAGTCCAGCCTGTGGCTGATCACCACTGCGCTGTACTTCATCATCAGCTTTGCCTTTGGCAACTGGCACATCTCTTGGATCATCTTCCTGATCGCGCCGGTGGTCAGCCAGATGATCAACCTGTTCGGCGAGGGCGGTGACCCACGTTGAGCCGCAAAACGCTGCGATTCCTGGTGTTGGTTGTTCTGCTGGCCGTTCTTGTCCTCATTCTGGTGCGCGGCACGATAGGAGGCTTCTCTATGCCCCTGCTGAAGGAAATTCCCACCGATACCGTCTTGGACCAATCTTATGATTTAGCCGGTGTGCAGACCCTATCGGTCAACCTGGCCGCTGTCCACCTGGCGCTGCGCGTCACCGACGAACCCCGTGCGCGCGTGGTATTCGAGTCCAACCTGCCGCAGCAAAACCGCGCGCAAGTCACCGCCGAGCTGACCGGCGGCACGCTGACCGTGCGCGAGGATTATCGCTTCCGCATCGGTCTGTTCTTCAATGCGTTCGAGCAGGTGACGGTCTACCTGCCCGCCAGCTACCATGAGCGGCTGGATGTGCACATGCTGTCGGGCAAATGCACCGCGTATGATGAGCTGTCTGTGCGCGATTTCGTCCTAAAGATGTCCTCAGGCAAGACCACGCTGGGCGACGTACGCTGTGCGACGTATGATATCTCCAGCCTGTCCGGCGCGCTGCAAATCGGTGCGCTGGGCGGCGACGGCAAGCTGTCGCAGAGCTCGGGCAGCCTGCGCGTCGAAGCGATCATCGGCAACCGCCACGCGATCAGCTCGCTGTCCGGCAGCGTGCGCATCGGCGCGATCCGGGGCAACGCGATAGTGTCGAGCTCCTCTGGCTCGATGCAAATCGACGCGCTGTCCGGCGAAGGCAGCTTCTCGTCGCTGTCGGGCAGTATGCGCATGAGCGTAGTCGAGCTGCTGGGCGATCTGTTCATCAAGTCTTCGTCGGGCTCCACGCGCGTCACACTGCCCCGCGACGCAAGCTTTCACTTCACCGCGCGCAGCACCGCGGGCAGCATCCGCACTGACTTCCCTGTCAACCACGACGGCAAGGATGCCTCCGCCACGGTGGGCGATGCGCCCAACGCCACCGTCCGCTGTGAATCCACCTCGGGCAGCATCCGGCTGAGCTACGAATGAACGAGACAGCACGTAAAAAAACCACGGCATCGACTGCCGTGGTTTTTCTTTTGATCTCGACTATTTGAAGAGCGAATGCGCGATAAACAGCCCCGCTGTCAGCGACGAAATCAGTGATACCACGGTCACTTGCGTGTTGATCGACGGACCGGCGGTGTCCTTGAACGGGTCGCCGACCGTATCGCCCACTACCGCCGCTTTGTGCGCCGCCGAACCCTTCCCGCCGTAGTGGCCGGACTCGATGTATTTCTTCGCGTTGTCCCACAAGCCGCCCGCGTTAGACATCATCAGCGCCAACAGCAGGCCGGAGGTGATGTTGCCGGTCAGGTAGCCACCAATGGCGTTCGCGCCGCCCACAAAGCCCACGACCAGTGTCGCCACGATGGCTACCAGTCCCGCAGGCACCAGCTCGCGGATCGCGCCGATGGTCGCGATGTCCACGCAGCGCGCCGAGTCGGGCTTTACGCCCGGTTTGCCTTCGCGCAGGCCGGGAATCTCCTTGAATTGGCGATGCACCTCGTCCACCATGCGCTGCGCGTTGCGATCCACGCCCATGATCAGCATCGCGGAAAACACGGCCGGAATCGCCACCCCAGCCAGCATGCCAAAGAACACCACCGGATTCATCAGGTCGAACACGATCAGCGTGCCGGTCACTTCCTGCGCGATGGTCTGAAATGCGCCAAGCAGCGCGATGACCGTCAGTCCCGCCGCGCCGATCGCGAATCCCTTGGTGATCGCCTTGGCGGTGTTGCCCGCCGAGTCCAGCTGGTCTGTGATGTCCAGCACTTCTTCGCCCAGGCCGGCCATCTCGGCCATGCCGCGCGCGTTGTCCACGATCGGTCCATATGCGTCGTTGGATACCACCATGCCGACGATCGACAGCATGCCCAGCGCCGACAGCGCGATGCCCAGCATGGCGTGCGCCGGGCTAATGGTCGCGCACAGGTTGTAGGACACCAGCGCGGCCAGGCCGATGCCCAACAGCGACGGCAGCGCGCTGAGGAAACCATAGGAAATGCCCGACAGGATCGTGAACGCCGGGCCGGACTGGCATGCGCGCGCCACGTGGTCCACCGGCTGCTTGCCGTCGCCGGTGAAGTAGTCGGACACCAGGCCGATGACCACACCGACCGCCAAACCAATCATGCCCGCGCCCCACAGCCGCAGGTCGTAGCCGGACAAAAGGCACGCGCCCAGCGTCAGCACCGCGAAGATGCCGCAGGTCACATACGTGTTGAAGTTGATAGCCGCCGAGATGTTGCCCGCTTTGCCCACGCGCGCGCACAGCACGCCCACAATGCTGGCCAGCAGGCCCAGCGCGCCAAAGCAGAAGATCAAATCGACTAGGCCGAGCGGCAGCGCAATGACCATCGCGGCAGCGATCGCCGCCACGTTGGAGTCGAACAGATCCGCGCCCATGCCCGCCACATCGCCCACGTTGTCGCCCACGTTGTCGGCGATCACCGCCGGGTTGCGGGGGTCATCCTCGGGCAAATCCAGCTCCACTTTGCCCACTAGATCGGCGGCAATATCGGCGGTCTTGGTAAAGATGCCGCCGCCTGCCTTGGCAAACAGCGCCAGCGAGCTCGCGCCAAACGAGAAGGCCAGCACCACATTGCTGTCGCCCGAGAGCAGGTGCAGCAGCGCCGCGCCCATCAGCGACGTGCCCACCACAGCCATGCCCATTACCGCGCCGCCGCGAAAGCCCGCCATGAATGATGGCGACACGCCCTGCTGCGCGGCAGTTGCCGCCTTCATGTTGGCGATGGTGGCAATGGAGATGCCCACCCAGCCCGCCACCGCCGACAAAACAGAGCCGAACAAAAACGCGCCCAACATCATCAGATTGTGCGTCAGGTTGCCATTCGCCGTCCAGAACGGCTGCGGGAAAAACAGCACGATCAATAGCCCCACCACGCCGCAAAACGCAGTCAGGATCGCGTACTCGCGCCGCAAAAAGGCGAACGCGCCGTCACGCACCAATGCGCCCACGTCCTGAAGCTGCGCATTGGCGGTCGGCAGTTTTTTGACCCATAGATAAAAGTGCGTAGCAACGCCAAAAGACACGAGGCTGACCGCAATGGCCACCCACGTCCACAAAATTCCCGACATGAAAAACCCTCCCTATGCTGTTTGATGAAAAACGCACAGGCAGGCAGGCGGCGCTTGTCCGCCGAGGGGTAAAAGATGATATAGCACCGGCTGCCATGCGGCGTCGGTGTGCTGTGGATGCAGATGCGGGGTATAGGTGATCGCGCAGGGTGAGACGATGCGCGCTACATCGGCTTGTTGCTCCTGCTGGACCTGCACGCCGGAAGGCGCAAGGCGCGCTTCTTCGCGCCAAGCATGGCCAGCCATGGGGGCATCGGCGATATCCGCCATCGCGCAGGACGACAAACACGCGCCCAGAACGAGCGCGAGTGCCAAGCAAACCACGAGGGTCGCTCTGCCGCATGCGCGCATGGCTTCCGCCTCCTTGCCGCAACTTCCACCAAATACAGTATACGGCAAGATGGAGAGGTTTGCAAGCTTTATTGCGCTCTCGCGGCGCGCGCCGTGCCCCATAGGTACAGCCACAGGCCGACGATGATCAGCCCGCCGCCCAGCGCCATCTGCCAGCTCACTTGCTCATTGAACAGCAGCAACGCCCATAGCGCCGCGCCAATCGGCTCCCCCAGCAGCGCAAAGGACACCACATCCGCACTGACATAGCCCAGCACGTAGGTGAACAGCGCGTGCCCGCCCAGCGTGCATACCACGATGACCAGTCCGATGGGCAGCAGCGACGCTGGCGGCGCGGCGAAACCACCCATCAGCGGCAGCAACAGCGCCAGAAACAGCGCCGTGCACACATACACAAACTCCATATACCCCAGCGCCGGTGCATATCGGCGCACCGCACGGCTGCACAGCCAATATCCTGCCATGGTCACCGCGCCGGCCAGCGCCAGCAGATCGCCCCACGCATCGCCGCCACGCCCTGTCATGGACAACAGCCCGATGCTTACCGCGCCGAGCACCGCCAGCACCGCGCCAGGCACCGCTTGACGCGGCATGCGCTCCCCCAACACGATGCCGGAGAACGCCGCGACAAACAACGGCTGCGTGCACACCAGCGCCATCGATGCAAACGTGCCGGTTTTTTGCAGTGAGGTCATCCAGACGGCGTAGTGCACCGCCAGAAATGCTGACGCCAAGATCGCCAGCCCCTTCCACTTCCATGGCGCGCGCACCATGCGCAGCAAATCGCCGGTGCGCCATGCGGGAATGGCGAGGATTGCCGCCGTCACAGCCATGCGCAGCAGCGCAATGGTCACCGGCGTCGCCCCGGCCAGCAGCGCCATCTTGACCATCGGCCCGCTGATCGACATGCTCAGCACACCGAGCAATACCAGCCAACCAATTTTCTTCATATGCATCCTTTTCCTTCCGGCGTGTGCCGCACCCTACTTTTCGCTCATACTCTCCGGGGAAAAGTCCGTCTTTCGCGGGTGCCCACGGCGACTGCCCGGCTCGCGCTCGAACAGCAGATTCGATAGCGACAGCACCACCGGCAGCCCGATGAGCAGGATGCACGCCAGTTCCGGCATCACCGCCGAGAAAGCGATCAGCCCGATCACCGTCAGCACGGTCGCGACCGTACGCCCGATTGACGCCGGGCGAATCCGCCGCATCACTTGGCGGAAGTTTTCATCCATGACGGCATGAAACAGCAAGCGGCTAGAGGCATTGACCAGCAGAAACACCAGCACATACCCGACTGCGGGCACCGTTTCGCCAAAGTGCACGATGATCCACTTCGTAAATACCGGCAGCAGCGACAACGCGAAGAGGAACAGCATGTTGCGCCAGATCACTTTGCCGGTGACTGTACCCAGATGGGCGAACATCCGGTAATGCTGCCACCAATAATAACCCACCAAAAAGAAGCTGACGAAGTAGATCAATACGTTGCCGATCAGCCGAAGAATTTGCCCACGGGTAGCGACTGTTGGCAGCGGAATATTGAGCATCATGATGGTGACGATGATGGCCATCACCCCATCGCTGAACGACTCCAGCCGGTTCTTGGTCAGCAAGCTCTCACGCATGCGGTTTCTCCTTTCAAAAAGGGGCACTCAGAGAGTACCCCTCAGGCTGCGTACGGGCATATCCTCCCTCTCCATCAAAAGAACACAATGTCGGATACTCTGCGCTCGCTGCCCGCGCTGGGCTGGTTCAACACTTCGCCATGGAAATACAGCGTGGTTGAGCCGCCTCCATCCAAATTGAAAGCGGTTTGCGCGCCAGCCGACACAAACAGGCGTTGCAGCTGCGGCAACGAAATGCCTCCAGAATAGCCCTTTTGCCGCCCATCGACGACAATGACCACGTAATGCAGCGGGGCGATCTGTCCAATGCCGGTGCGCGGCGCTTGCTTGTCCTCGCGCGTGGATTGCAACGAAAATTTCTCCGGAAGGGCGATCGCCTGGCCGTCGCGCACCAGTGCGGGGCCAAACTCCCATGCTTGGCTGGCGCCCATCACCATCAGTCGCTTCCCAAGCGCCTCGGGTTTCTCCTCCTTGCGGTCGGAGACCACACCCAGGTTCCCCTCGGCATCGACGTACAGCAAATGACGATCGGAAGCCTTCGCGCGGAACAGCTCCCCGTTGCGGATGATGACGCCGTTGCGGTGGAAGCCGTAGCAATCGCCGTTAAACGCCAGCACCGCGTGGTGCCGGGCAGCGATATCCGATACGGCCTCATACGATCCATACTTCTTGTCCTGCGAAAGCCCCGCGCGCAGTTGCGAAGGTTCTGCGACCTGCACATCGCACAGGAAATACACCAGGCCCTCTTGCTGCATCTTCTTGATTTGCACCGAGAGCCGCTCGCTTAGAAAGCTATGATCCGCCGCCCCGTCAAAGCAGACCGGGGCCAGCGCGAGTGGGGCGGCGGCCTGTGCGCCGGACAGCAGCATCACGCATGCTACCGCCAGCAGCCAGCCCCCCAAGACTTTCCTACCGATCGTCATCTTCCGTTCCCTCTTCGTGCGCCGGCCTATCGCTGACGCCCTCGATATCGTCTGTATCCTCGGTATTTTCCTCGGGTTCGTCCTCTTCCGGCGCGGTGCGGCTGACGCCCACCACCTGGCTGCCATCGCCCACACGCATCAGGCGAACGCCCTGCGTGCTGCGGCTCAGGCTGGAGATGTCTCCCGCCGGCATGCGAATGATGGTGCCGTCGTCGGTGATCAGCATCAGATCCTCGTCCTCATGGATGAGCAGCTGTGCTGCCAACAGGCCGGTCTTTTCGGTCAGGTTCATCGCGCGGATGCCCTTGCCGCCGCGGTTTTGCAGGCGATATTCCTCGATCTCGGTGCGCTTGCCGTAGCCGTTGGCGGTAATCGCCAGCACCTGCGCGCCTTCCTCCACCAGCGAGGAGCCCACCACCTGGTCGCCATGCGTCAGCTCGACGCCGCGCACGCCCATGCTGGCGCGGCCCATCGCGCGGATATCGCTCTCGTGGAAGCGGATGCACATGCCCTTGCGCGTGCCCAGCAGCACCTCGCGGTCGCCGTCGGTCAGCTCCACGCCGATCAGGTCGTCGTCATCGCGCAGCACGATGGCGATCAGGCCGCTCTTGCGCAGGTTCTGGAATTCATCCAGCGCGGTCTTTTTCACCGTACCGTTCTGCGTGACCATCAGCAGGTAGTGCCCCGCCGCGTCGGCCGGAATCGGGATCATTGCGGTGACCTTCTCGCCGCCGTCCAATTGCAGCAGGTTGACGATCGCGGTGCCGCGCGCGGTGCGCCCGGCCTCCGGGATCTCATAGCACTTGAGCTGGTATACGCGGCCACGGCTGGTGAAGAACATGATATCGTCATGCGTCGAGGTGACGAACAGCTGCTCCACATAATCCTCGTCGCGCGTGGTCATCGCGGTCACGCCCTTGCCGCCACGGTTCTGACTGCGGTAGGTGTTGCGCGCGCAGCGCTTGACGTAGCCGAAGTGTGTCAGCGTCACCACCATGTCGCCTTCCTGCACCAGGTCGGCGGGATCGATCTCACCCTCCAGCGCGGTCAGCTCGCTGCGGCGCGGGTCGGCGAACTTGCGCTTGACCTCGGTCAGCTCGTCGCGAATGATGCCCATGACCATGGTCTCGTCTGCCAGCACGCTGCGCAGGTACGCGATCAGCTTGCACAGCTCGTCGTATTCCTCTTGCAGCTTCTCGCGCTCCAAGCCAGTCAGGCGCGCCAGGCGCATGTCCAGGATGGCCTGTGCCTGCTTTTCGCTAAACGCGAAGGCCTCGATCAACCGCTCGCGCGCCAGGTTGGTGGTGTCGCTGCCACGGATGATGCGCACGATCTCATCGATGTGATCCAGCGCCTTGAGCAAGCCCTCCAAGATGTGCGCGCGCGCCTCGGCCTTCTCCAGCTCGTACTGCGTGCGCCGCGTGATGACTTCCTTCTGGTGCTGCAAATAGTGGTACAGCATCTGGTGCAGCGACAGCACCCGCGGCTCACCGTCCACCAGCGCCAGCATGATCGTGCCAAAGGATTCCTGCAGCTGCGTGTGTTTGACCAGGTAATTGAGCACCACGCCCGCATTGACGTCCTTTGTCAGCTCGATGACAATGCGCATGCCGTCGCGGTCGGACTCGTCGCGGATGTCGGAGATGCCGTCCAGTCTGCGCTCCTGCACCAGCTCGGCGATCTTCTCGATCAGTCGCGCCTTATTGACCATGTAGGGAATCTCGGTGACGATGATGCGCGAACGGTTGGCGGTCATCGGCTCAATGTCGGTCTTGGCGCGCGTGATGATGCGACCACGGCCGGTGGAATACGCTTCATAGATGCCGTTCTTGCCCAGGATGATGCCGCCGGTCGGGAAGTCTGGGCCCTTGATGTGCTGCATCAGGTCGGCCAGCGTTGCCTCGGGGTTGTCGATCAGGCAGATCACGCCGTCGATCACTTCGCCCAGGTTGTGCGGCGGAATGTTGGTGGCCATGCCCACCGCGATGCCCGACGAGCCGTTGACCAGTAGGTTCGGATTCCGGCTGGGCATGACCGTCGGCTGCATCAGCGTCTCGTCGAAGTTTGTATAAAAATCGACGGTCTCTTTGTCGAGGTCGGCGACCAGTTCCTGCGTAATCTTGGCCATGCGCGCCTCGGTGTAACGCATGGCGGCGGCGCCGTCGCCGTCCACCGAGCCGAAGTTGCCCTGCCCATCGACCAGCATGTAGCGCGTGGAAAAGTCCTGCGCCAGGCGCACCATCGCGTCGTACACCGCGCTATCGCCGTGCGGGTGGTATTTACCCAGCACGTCGCCGACGATGCGCGCGGACTTTCTGAACGGCTTGTCGGGCGTCATGCCCAGCTCGTGCATCGCGTACAGGATGCGGCGGTGCACCGGCTTTAAGCCGTCGCGCACATCGGGCAGCGCGCGCGTGATGATGACCGCCATCGCATAGGAAATGAACGATTTGCGCATTTCCTGTTCCAGGTCAATGGGTATCAGGCGCTCTTTTTGTTCCTGATCCATGGCAAACCACTCCTTTCCTTATACGTCCAGGTTCACAACCAGCTTGCAGTTCTCTTCGATGAACTCTCTGCGCGGCTCCACCTTTTCGCCCATCAGCAGGGTGAGGATCTCATCGGCAGCAATCGCGTCCTCCACCTTCACGCGCATCATTGTGCGCGTCGTGGGGTCCATCGTGGTCTC
>JAVBUY010000229.1:0-4418 GCA_031554855.1 Eubacteriales bacterium | reverse complement strand
TGACCGGGTTGCTCGGTCATTGCGTAACCTCCTGGGTGTTCTCTTTGCCGCGCGCCACCGCCGCGTCGCGCAGCGCGGTCAGCCCCTGCTCATCAAACTGATAGCGCTTGTGGCAGAAGTGGCATTGCACCTCGCAGCCGTGCTGCTCATCAATGATCTTGGTTAGCTCCCCCTCACCCAGCGTGATCAGCGCGCGCTCAATGCGCTGCGCCGAGCAATCGCAGGTCAGCGCCAGCGGCACTTCCTCCACGATCTCGGGCGCTAGGCCGCGAAAGCTCTCGGCCAGAATGTCCTCCAATGTGCGCGCCTCTAGCTCGGCGCTGAGCGTGCCAAATAACTGAGAGCGCAGCTCCAGCGCGTCGAGCAGCGATTCCGAACAGCCGGGCATCGCCTGGATGAGCAGCCCGCCCGACGCAGCGACGCGCCAGTCCTCGGCCTCGGTCGCGCCCTCGCGCACCAATACGCCCAGCGCGCACAGCGACGGCACCTGCTCCGAAGCGGTGTAGTACATCGCGACATCCTCGGCAATTTCGCCGCTGACCAGCTTGACCTGACCGACGTACGGCTCGCCAAAGCCCAGGTCGCGCACCAAGGACAGGCGGCCTTCGCTGCCCACCGCGCCGCCGACGTCCAGCTTGCCATCCGCGCGCAGCGGCAGCTCCACTTCGGGGGCATCGATCGTGATCTTCACCACACCGTGGCGCGCCACTGCGATGATCGCGCCCGCCGGGCCATTGCCGCGAATCGACAGCGTGATATTCTCGTCGCCTTCCAGGCGCGCGCCCATCATGGCGGCGGCGGTCAGCGTGCGCCCCAGTGCGGCAGCGCAGGTGCGGCTGGCATGGTGCACTTCGCGCGCCTCGCGCGCCATCGCGGTGGTATCGCAGAGCAGCACGCGCGCTTCTCCGCCCATCAGCGTGGTGGCGATCAGGCGGCTCTTCTGGTTGTTGATTGGACTCATAGTTCCTCCGTCCTGTTTCTCATGTATTATGCGGGCTTCACCGCAACGATATGGATGCGCTGCGCATCAGGCGCGGGTGGGGTCAGCGTATTTTCTCCGAAGCACTCGATGCGCCAGAAACCCGCGCGCGTCAGCCAGGCCTTGAGCTCCTCTTCGGTATGCGCGCGCTGGCGGTGCAGCTCATCAAAGCGCGCATAGCGCCCGTCCTCCTGCCGCGCGAAGAAGGTCACGTCCATGGTCAGCATCGCGCTGGCCGCATCGTAGGTGTTTTGCCATAGGTAGGCCATGTCCTCGCGCGTCTCGCCGAAGAACGCTCCGGCCAGCACGCTTTCCAGCTTATGCCGCGTCGATACATCAAAGCACAGTGCACCGCCCGGCTTGAGCGCCCGAAACGCCGCCTGGAAGAACGCGCGCACATCGGGCTCGCCGGTCAGGTAGTTCACGCCGTCGCACGCGGCGATCACCGCATCAACAGGGCGCGGCACCAGCAGCTGGCGCATATCCTGACGCACCCAGGGGATCATCACGCCCGCCTTGCGGCCCTTGTCGGCGGCGACGCGCAGCATGTCCTCCGACAGATCGCTGGCGATGACCTGCGCACCCATGCGCGACAGCTCGATGGACAGATTGCCCGTGCCACAGGCGCATTCGGCCACGCGACGCGGCGTCACGCCTGCGCGGTCGATCAGCGTCAGGTAGTGTCGCGCCCACGCGGCGTAGTCCACGTCGTCCATCAGCGCGTCATACAGCGCGGCGAATTGCTCGTACATGGCTTTTCCTCTCTTGTGTATTCGGCGTTAGCCTTGTCTTCGCTCGCGCAGCTTGCGCGCCACAATGCCGCCCACGCGGCCCGACTCGGCGGTGGTCAGCCCTGGCCAGCCCACGTCCAACACCTTGGGCATCAGCCCCAATTCCTCGGCCACCTCGTATTTGAGCCGTTCGATCAGCGTCGGCGGCTCGATGGATCCCGGTTTGCGCATGCGCTCCCCCTCCTTTTTGCGTAGGGGTAGGTTGCGCAGGATCAGTTCCCCTCATCCTCATCTTCGTCATCGGCCATGCGCAACCCCTGGTTGACCGGCGCACCGGGAATGCGCGCGTTGATGTACTTGTCAAATGCGCCATTGGCAAAGGCCGCGTACACCAGCCGATGCAGCGCGAAACCGATGACCAGGTAATACAGCGCGGTGAACAGCAAGCCGTACGCACTGCCCAGCAGCAGCACCACCGCCAGCGCGATGAAGATGGGCAGCAGCGTCAGCAGGCGAATGCCCGCCACGAATGGAAACCGCCCGAACGTCAGCAGCAGCGCGTTGCGTAGCAGCGTCCCCAGGCTCATCTGATAGCCCACCATCATCGGATACAGGAACGTCAGCATCAGCGCCCAGATCAACCCAACCACAATCACCATGATTTGCAAAATGAACATCGCGGGCGTTTGCTGCGCCAGGTTGCCGTAGAACACATACCCAACGTACATGAGCAGCGGCATCACCGACGTGATCGCCGACACCGCCAGCGCCTGCTTCCAGTTCTCGCGAAACGCCTCCCAGAAGTCGCTCCACAAAAAGGCATGCTGATCGCGCGCCCAGTTGCGCGTGACGCGCGCCGCCGCTGCCGAAGAGGGGCCGGTGATCAGCAGGCAGGGAATGAGCAGCAGGCAGTACGTATACAGCAGGCTGCTGAGCTGCGAGGTATCGCCGCCCTCCAGCGCGATAACCGCCGCCATGTTGTTCAGCTGCATCAGCGTCAGCATGGTGATGAACAAGAACGGCAGCCAGAAGATCAGCTGCAACAGGTTGACGCGCATGAGGCTCCAGAAGCGCGTCTTGAGCACCTCAAAAAATAGCTGCCTGCGCGTGGTCGGCAGGTCGTCCGGCGTGTAGTCGGCCTTCCCGGCCTTGCCGTAGTAGAATCGATCAAACAGTCCCATCGTGTTCCCTCCTTATATCAGCCCGATCAGGCGCATGAACAGCTCCACGCCGTACAGCAGCGCGCATTCGTCGAAATCAAACCGGTCGGTATGCAGCGATGCGGTGTGCCCGGCGTCGCCACAGCCGCAGTAGACAAACGCGCCCTTTGCCGCGCGCTGATAGTACGCGAAGTCCTCGGCTATCATACGGGCATCGGCAGTACGATAGGCGCCGCCCGCCAGCTCCATCACACGCGCCACACAGTCCGCATCATTGTGCACGCAGGGGTAGTATGTGCCCTCGGCCAGCACGCAGGTCACGCCAAACGCAATCTCGACCGCACGCATGTCGGCTCGCACGCGATCCATCAGCGCTGCGTAGTGCGCATCGGAGAACGTGCGCGCGGTGCACAGCAGCTTCGCGTGCTCGGCGATCACGTTGCGCGCCTCTCCGGCCTCCAAGCGGCCGACGGTGAGCAGCGCCGGTTCGCATGGATCGAGCTGCCGCGCGATGCTGGTTTGCAGCAGCGTGTACAGGTGCGCCGCCGCCGCGATGGCGTCGATGCCCGCGTGCGGGGCCGCGCCGTGCGCACGCTTGCCGGTGATCGTGATATCCAGGTTATTGACCGCCGCCATCATCGGCCCGACGCGCGAGGCCAGCGTGCCCACCGGCAGATCGGGCATCACGTGCATGCCGTATACCTCGCCGACTTGGGGCGCGGAAAATGCGCCCGCATCCAGCATGCGCTGCGCGCCGCCGTGGCTCTCCTCGGCGGGTTGGAACAGCAGCACCACGCCGCGCGTCAAGTCCGCCCGGCGCGCGGCGACCAGCCGCGCCAGCGCGAGCAGCCCCGCCATGTGCCCATCGTGCCCGCAGGCGTGCATAAAGCCTGCGTGTGCGGAGCAATAGTCGTGATTCGCGCTCTCGGTGATGGGCAGCGCGTCCATATCGGCGCGGAAGGCAATTGCGGGGGCGGGAGTGTCGCCAGCCACCTCCGAAAAGCCCGGTTGGTGATTGACGCTTCTCTCCCCGCTGAGAGCAGCCTTGCTTCCGGCGCAGAACACCGCCTTCACGCCAGTACCCGCGCAGGGCATCAGCACATCGGGGGTCAGCGGCGTCAGCGCATCGAGGATATATCGCTGCGTCTTGTGCTCGGCCAGCCCGTCCTCGGGCATGCGGTGCAGCGCGCGCCGGTCGCGCACGATGTCCGCCAATTGCCCGCTCACCGCCTCGGAAATGCGCATATGCCTCTCCTCATCCTCCAAAAAAGAATGCCGCCATATGGGCGGCAGGCGCCTGTTGCCAGCTTACAGTTTGATGCAGCGTTGCTTGGCCTCGCACCCGCATCCCTGCGGGAACGCGGGCAGCTGCTCGGCTTCCTTCATCCATTGGCGCACTTGCTTGTTCTCATTGCCCAGGCGCTTGGCCAGCTCAAAACCGGTGCGCGCCATGCCCTCGATCACGTCGTCAATGCCCTCGTAGCGATCCAGGCGGGTCAAGTCATGCACCAACTGCGCACGCTGATCACACCACTGCTTCACCTGCGC
>JAVBUY010000209.1:0-3091 GCA_031554855.1 Eubacteriales bacterium | reverse complement strand
GGAGTTTCACATTACCGTGGACCCCGCGCATGCCTACCAGGAGGGAGACAACGTTTGCATCGCGCTGACCGAGGATCGCCTGTGGGCGGTGCCCCGCTGAGAGGAAGAAACGCATGAAGAAAATCATCAATGATCCCCAATCGCTGGTCGCCGATATGCTGCGGGGATACGCGCTGGCGTTCCCTCAGCGCATTCGTCTGGTAGAAGGTAACTTGATCGCGCGCGCCGTGTCCAAAGCCTCTGGCAAGGTGGGGCTGGTGATCGGCAACGGGTCGGGGCATGAACCGGCGATGATCGACCTGGTGGGTGAAGGGCTGTTTGATGTGAACGTGGCGGGGCGCATCTTTACCGCGCCGCCGCCGCACGAAATGCTGGCGGCCATTCGCCTGGCCGATCGCGGCGCGGGCGTGCTGGTGCTAGTGTCCTCGCACCAGGGGGATATTTTGAACGCGCGCATGGCGCTGATGATGGCCGAGGCCGAGGGGCTTACGGCGCGCATGGTGATCCTGTATGACGACGTTTCCTCCGCGCCCAAGGGCCGGGAGAACGATCGGCGTGGCACTGCCGGACTGTTCTTTTGCTGGAAAATCGTCGGAGCCGCCGCCGAGGCTGGACTGGATCTGGAAACCTGCGCTCGGCTGGCCGAAGAGGTTCGCGACGCGACGCGCACACTGTCGGTGGCGGTCAGCGCGGGCACGCACCCAGAGACCGGGCACGCGACCTTTGACCTGCCCCCGGATGAGGTAGAGGTCGGGATGGGTGTCCACGGCGAGGCGGGCAGCGGTCGCATGAAGCTGCCGACGGCGCGGGCGCTGACGGACACGATGCTCAACCAAATCATACCAGATTTGCCGTTTGTGCAAGGCGACGAGGTGCTGGTGCTGGTCAACGGCATGGGCGCGACCACACGCATGGAACTGATGACGGTCTATGCGGAGGTGCATCAGGCACTTGTGGCGCGTGGCATCGCTGTAGCGCGGGCTTGGGTCGGAACCTATGTCACCACCCAGGAGATGGGCGGAATCGCGATTTCGCTGATGAAAACCAACCCGCAACTTACTGCCTGGTACGACGCGCCAGCAGACAGCGTCCTGTTCGATGGCCGCTAGCAAAGGAGGGAAAGGCATGCGACAGGTGACCATTGCCTTGGTGGGTGTGCACAGCCCGAACTATTATGCGGCGGAACACCACATCTATGAAAAGAGTTTGGCCGATTTGTCGGCGCTTTGCAAGGTGCTGGGGTGTCGGCTCGTCGATGCGGGCTTGATTCAAACCGCAGCCGAGGCGATACAGGTGCGTGAGCGGCTGGCCGCAGAGAATCCCGACTGCCTGCTCATCCAAAATAGCGGATTTTCCATGGGCGACGTCGCGCTGGAGTTGGGCGCATGCCCTGTACCGCTGTGCGTGTGGGCGGTGCCAGAACCCATGCGCGGCTGCGATATCCAGCTGCACAGCCTGGTCTCACAAAACTTGTTTATCAGCATTTTCCGGCGGTTGCCGGATTTCGCGGGGTGCTTTGTGGATTGGGTATACGGATCTGCGCAGGACGCAGTGTTTGTGGCGAAGTTCACGACGCTGGTTGGTGCGCTCAAGGCGCAATGTGCGTTGCGGCAAACACGCGTGGGATGCATCGGCGGGGTAGCGCCCAGTTTTTATAACCTGGAGCCGGATGTCGGGGCTGCGCGGCATCGCTTTGGCGTGGAAACGGTGACGCTGCCATTCGCCGACGTGGTGCGCGCCGCCGAGGCGCTGCCGAATGAAGAAATAGCGGCGACGCAGCGCACCTTGCAATATGGCGCTGCAATGGATGCCGCCGTTCGCCCGGAACATCTTCGCCAGGCGGCGAAAGGATATGCGGCGCTGCGCAAGCTATGCGAAAAGCACAATCTCTCCGCGCTGGCCGTTGCCTGTTGGCCGGACTTCCAGCAGCATTTTGGGATTGTCCCCTGCGTGGCGTTATCTGCCCTGCAAGATCAGTTGGGCATTCCCACCGCCTGCGAGGGCGATTTCTGGGGCGCGCTGAGCATGGTCATGCTGGCGCACATGAGCGGGAAAACAGCGATGCTCGCCGACTTGACCGATCTGTCCATCGCCGATGAGGCGGCGCTGCTATGGCACTGCGGCGCGGGCAGCGTGCTGTACGCGGACGCTCCGCGTCTGATCAACCATCCGATGATTACGCGGCGGCAAGGGCCTGAAGCGGCGATGGGCGTCGCATATGATTTTGCGATGCGCTCCATGCCGTTGACCATTGCCCGGCTCACCAACCAAGGGCAGTCCGTGCTAGGGGTCGAGGGCGAGGTGCTGGAGCATGCGCCGCAGGGTTATGTGGGCACGCGCGGTTGGGTGGGCGCGCTGCGGCTGGAGGGGCAACCCCTGCGGGCCATGGACCTGCTGGAAACCCTGTTCAGCGAGGGCGTGGAGCATCACTTGGCATTGACCCAGGGGCATGTGACAGCGCAGATCAAGCTGTTTGCGCGATTGACGGGTACGGCGTATATCACCGCCCATCAAGCTTAATCGCCAGAAAAAGCCTTTTGAAATGAGGAATTCACATGGATCGACAAACACAGCAATCAACGGCATTGCGTCGGCTGGCGGATGCGCGGGGGAAATATCGGATTATTGCCATTGATCATCGAGAAGTGTACCGCGCCACCATGTGGAGTCAGGCGGGCGAGCAGATCACGCATGCGCACATGCTGCGCACCAAGCAGGTGCTGATCGATGCCCTGCATGATCGCGCAAGCGCGATTCTCGTCGGGCACGATTGCGGGGAGCTTGTCGCTCCCCCACAGACGGGATGGATCATCGGCCTGGAAGGGGAGGACTATAGCGTAGAAGGATTTGACGCGGCCAACTATCTGGCGCCTGGCATGTGCCCGCGTCAGGTAAAAGAGCGGGGGGGCGATTGCGCCAAGCTATTCTTGTATTGCGATCCGATTTCCGATAAAATGGAAGAGCAAGTAGCATTGGTGCGTGACATTTCCGAGGCGTGCCAAGCGCAAGGCATGCCATTTCTCTTGGAACCCATTGTGCTTCCTTCGGTAGCTGTCAGCTTTCAAGAGCGCCTGAATGCGACGCTGCTGAT
>JAVBUY010000032.1:0-13717 GCA_031554855.1 Eubacteriales bacterium | reverse complement strand
GTGGACAAGGACTTTAACCTGCGCGGCCTCATCACCATCAAGGACATCGAAAAGGCCACCAAGTACCCCAATAGCGCCAAGGACGCGGGCGGACGCCTGCTGTGCGGCGCGGCGGTCGGCGTGTCGAAGGACGTGATGGAGCGCGTCGATGCGCTGCTGAAGGCCAAGGCCGACGTCATCGCCATCGATACCGCGCACGGCCATTCGGTGGGCGTGCTCAAGCAAATCGAGAAGATCAAGGCGGCGTACCCGAACGCGCAGATCATCGCGGGCAAGGTGGCCACCGCGTCGGGCACGCGCGCGCTCATCGAACACGGCGCGGACTGCGTGAAGGTGGGCATCGGCCCGGGCTCGATCTGCACCACACGCGTGGTGGCGGGCATCGGCGTGCCGCAGATCACCGCTATCGCAGACTGCGCCGAGGAGGCCGACAAGCACGGCCGCAGCATCATTGCCGACGGCGGCGTAAAGTATTCCGGCGACATCCCCAAGGCCATCGCCGCCGGCGCCACCGCCGTGATGCTGGGCAGTCTGCTGGCCGGTACGGAGGAAGCGCCGGGCGAGCTGGAGCTGTATCAGGGACGCCAGTTCAAGGTGTATCGCGGCATGGGTTCGCTGGGCGCGATGGCGGCGGGCAGCAAGGATCGCTACTTCCAGGACGACGCGAAGAAGCTGGTGCCCGAGGGCGTCGAGGGCCGCGTAGCCTACAAAGGCGCGCTCAGCGAGACGGTGTATCAGCTGGTTGGCGGTCTGCGCGCGGGCATGGGCTATTGCGGCACGCCGGATATCGAGACGCTGCGCCGCGAGGGCGAGTTCATGCGCATTACCTCTGCCGGACTGATCGAGAGCCATCCGCACGATATACATATCACCAAGGAGTCGCCCAACTACATGCGGTAGTGCGCAAACCGCCGATAAACACCCATCTGTGGTGTCGGCGCGGCGCCCACCTCGTCGGCGTATGACCCCATACGCCTCCAACGGATGGGCTTGCGACCTTCTCGTAATAGGGCATTCCTTGCCAGCCAGAACTTGTGCGCATCTCGCAGGCCGTCCATTCGGGCGGCTTTTTTGTGGTTGGGCGCGCAGTCGCTGCTCGGAGGAATCTTTTTGCCAATTCCATGGAAATGTGATATGCTACTGTTCTATAAATAGGCTCATGTTGCGCATCATCACGATTGCGAGGGGATACCATGCGAGTGCTGTGCTGGGATTGTTACGCGGGCGCCAGCGAGGACGCCATGCTGGGCGCGCTGCTCGACGCGGGCGCGGAGGAGCGCGCGCTGCGCGCCGCACTTTATAAGCTGGAGGGGCTGCCGCCCTTCCGCCTGGAGGTGCAGCGCGGCGTGCGTGAAGGCACTTCCGGCACGCGCATTCATGTGTATGCTATGCAGGCCACCAACGCGCAGCCGACGGGGAGAGATCAACACAGCCAGCGAGGGCCGTTCAGCTTTGAGCATGACCACGAGGTGATGCTGCAAGCCGTGCGCGATGCCGAATTTGCGTCGCTGGACGTGGAGTACATGCCCACGCTGGGGCAGCTGCACGAACATCCCGGGCTGGAGAGCGACGACGCGGACGAGCAGAGCGACGACGCGCCTGAGCCGACCTGGAGCATCCGCCAGACACTGCGCATGGCGGAAAACGCGGGCTTTTCCGATGGCGCGCAGCGCATCGTGCGCGATGCACTGATGCTGCTGGAGAAAGCCAGCGCAGAGGCCGAAGGCATCGCGCCGCGCGAGGTGCGCGAGCGGCAATGGCTGACGCTGCGCGATGTGTTACACATCGTCGGCTGCGCGGTGTGCCTGGAGTTGCTCCATGCCGCACGCGTGGTGTGCGGGCCGATCCGAACCAGTGGCCTGGCCGCGACCGCGCGCGTGCTGATGACCGACGCGCTGTGCGTCGAGGACAGTGCCGCCGCCCAGGTTGGCGCGATCGGCGCAGCCATTCTGACGGCGAGCAGCGCGGAGTATGCCACGCTGCCCATGCTGCGCGGGCAGCAGGCCGCCTATGGGGTGGACAATGACCAGCGCACGGTGCGCATTTGGCTGGGTGAGCAAGTGCATGCCGCTGAGCCGATCATGCTGCCAGCGGACGCGGTCGGGCTTTGTCTGGTGGAAACCACCTGCCCGGCGCTGGGCGAAGCGGCCTGGGTGACGCTGGCGGCGCAGCTCATGGCGCATGGTGCGGAGGACGCCTGGCGCACCGATGCGATCGACGCGCAGGCGAACCGCGCATCCGTGGTGACCGCGCAATGCCTGCCCGCACAGGCCGGGAGTCTGGCCAAGCTGCTGGCGGCGCATGCGGGGCCTGGTGGCGTGCGTGTGCATCGTGTGCAGCGCGCCTGAGCACAGTAGGGGAAATGACGCAAACAACCGCCTACCTGACGCGAGAGGGGGATCCAATGCGGGATTTGATTCTGATCGTCAATATAGATCACGATTTCAGCCGCATCATCGCGCACAAGCTGCGCAATGAGCATATCTATTGCAAGGTGGTTCCCAGTCAGACCGACCTCGCCAGCGTCCAGCAGGAGAACCCGTCCGGCATCATCCTGGCGGGCGGCGTCACCGCGCGGCGCGGCGCGGCGCAGACGCTGGACGCGCGCATCCTGGAGATGGGCCTGCCGGTGCTGGCACTGGGCAGCGCGGCACGCACGGTATGCGAGGTGCTGGGCGGTCACCGAAGAGACGAAGAAATCGCGCAGCGGGCCGCACGGGTCAGCTATTCTGACATCGTGCTGTTCGATGGCGTTGAGCCCGGCGAACGCTGGTTGGAACACGTGCATGACTTGGCATTGCCCGATGGCGTGACGCCTATCGCGGAAGCCGAGGGATTTACGCTGGGCTTTGCGCCCCAGGACAAGCCGGTGTATGGCTTGCAATTTCAGATTGAACAGAATGATCCGGATGGGTTGGCGGTGCTGTCCAATTTTGCGCTCAAGGTGGCGGGCTGCACGCCCTGGTGGTTTACCGAGGCTTTTGCCGAGCGCGCCAAGGCAGAAATCCACAAGGCCGCCGGGAATAGCGAAGCATTGTGCGCGGTCAGCGGCGGATTGGATTCCACGGTGTGCGCGCTGCTGGCGCATGCCGCGCTGGGCGACCGGCTGCATTGCGTGTTTGTCGATACTGGCCTGTTCCGCCAGGGCGAGGCAGAGGCGACCTGCGCCGAGCTGGGCGCGCTGGGGCTGCCGATCCATTGCGTGCAAAAACGCGCCGAGACGCTGGGTGCGTTGTCTGGCCTAACCGATATGGAAGCGAAACGAAACGCCGTGCATGAGGTCGTGATGCACGCGCTTGCGGAGGCAGCCGAGACGCAGGGCGGATGCAAGCTGCTGCTCAGCGGCACAACCTATACCGATATCATCGTGGGTGGACGCCAGGCGCAGAACGAGGGTGCCAGCCTGGGTGGCATGCGCATCGTAGAGCCGCTGCGCGAGCTTTTCCGGGACGAGGTGCGTGCACTGGGCGCGCTGCTGGAGCTGCCCGAAGATCTGCGGTATCGCCAACCCTTCCCGCTCGCCGGACTGGCCGCGCGCATCTTTGGCGAGGTAACCGCCGAGCGCGTCGATACGCTGATGGCTGCCGACGCGATTTTTAAGCGCGAGATTGTGGCCGCCGGACTGGACCGCAAGCTGTGGAAGTATTATGCCGCGCTGTCCTCCACGCCGGGCGCGCCTGCGGAGGAATGGGTCGTGCTGCTGCGCGCGGTCACCGAGACCGCTGCTGGCATGATGCCCGCGCGCTTGCCCTATGACCTACAGGATCGCACGGTGGATGCCATCGCGCAGACGGTGCCGGGCATCAGCCGCATTGTGTACGATATCACGCGGACCAAACACGCCGACGCCGCATGGCGCTGACCCGATCTGGCGCCCGGCGGATGATCAGCGCAACAAAGATTCCTCGCTCTGCCCGAAATGACTACTTTCTGCTTTGCGGATAGCCGCGAAGCGAAGGAAACGGCGGCTCAGCCGTCCGTCATGGCGGGACATAGCCGAGGAATCTTGCTGCGTTCGCCCACCCCATCGTTTCGCTTTTTGTGCCTCATGCTAAATTGGCGGTAGCTGGCAGCGGAAAGTCGTGATACAATAAGAATCGGTTATCCCCCTATCGTACCAACAACGACAGGAGATCAGCATGAGGATCTACCATCCGCCGATGCCCCTGCATGGGGCCGAGCGGGAAAATAGCTATATTGTGCACGACATGGCCGGTGTGGAGCTGGGCCAGAGCTGGCTGCACGTCGCCATCGACAAAGAAAGCTGGCCCGAGCGCCCGCTGCGCATCCTGTTGCATCTGGATGCGCACCCGGCCGCGAGGGAGATGCTCTTTGGCGCGGCGGTTGCGCGCGCCAAGCAGATTCGTGCGCTGCGGCCCGATCTGCCGGGGCGCATTCTGGCGCAGTGCCACCCGCAGGACATCGAGATGATGCATTTCTACCAGGCGATGGGTTTTGACGAAACCGATGGCATCGACATGTTTCGCTGGCAGCTGACGCCTTCGCAGCGGCCATTCTTCCCGCCGGTGGGCACACAGATCGCCGACACGTTCCTGGAAACTCGCGCCGATGTGGAATCGCTGCTGATGCGCGTGAACAAATGGAGCGGACAGCTGCACGCGCTGGAGTGGATGCAGGAGGCCATCGAGCTGCCATACTTCCTCGCCTGCGGCGTGTATAGTGGAAAAGATTGCTTGGGCGAGATCCTGCTGACCGGCAGCGACGGCGAAGCTGTGCTGGAGATGCTATACGTGGTGCCCGCGTGGCGGCGCCACCATATCGGCACGGCGATGCTGCTACACGCCAAGGACATCCTGATACAGCGTGGCGCGGTGTCGATGCGCGTCAAAGCGCAGCGCAGCAACCACGCGGCCATCGCGATGATGCAAACACAGCGTTTCGACTGGTTGGACACCGTGCAGGTTTGCCCGGGCATGGATATTTGAATTACAGGAGGTACATCATGGCGCGCGCACTGTTTAGCGTATCGGACAAGACTGGGGTGGTGGTCTTCGCGCAGGCGTTGGCGAAGCGGGGCATGGAGATTCTGTCCACCGGCGGCACGATGGACGCGCTGCAAAAAGGCGGTGTGCCGGTGGTCGCGGTCAGCGATGTCACCGGCTTTCCGGAGTGCCTGGATGGCCGCGTCAAGACGCTGCACCCGGCGATCCATGGGGGCCTGTTGGCCATGCGCGCGAATGCCGACCACATGCGGCAAATCGCTGAGCTGGGCATTGCGCCGATTGACATCCTGGTCATCAACCTCTACCCGTTCCGCGCGACCATCGCCAAGCCCGGCGTTACCTTCGAGGACGCGGTCGAGAACATCGACATCGGCGGGCCGACCATGCTGCGCGCCGCCGCGAAGAACTGGCAGGACGTGGCGGTGCTGATCGATCCGGCGGACTATGACGGCGTGCTGGCCGAGCTGGACCAGGGCGGCATTTCGCTGGACACCAAGCGCCGCCTGGCCTACAAGGTCTTTGCCCACACCGCGCAGTACGACGCGATGATCGCGCAGTATTTGTGGGCGCATCTGCCGGAGCACGAGGCGTTCCCCGAGACGCTGACGCTGCCCTATGAGCGCGTGCAGCCTATGCGCTACGGCGAGAACCCGCATCAGGCCGCGGCGTTCTACCGCGAGGTCGGCGATGTGGCGGGCACCTTGCCCGCCGCTAAGCAGCTGCATGGCAAGGAGCTTTCCTACAACAACATCAACGACGCCAACGGCGCGCTGGATCTGCTGCGCGAGTTTGACACGACGGCGGTGGTGGCGGTGAAGCACGCCAATCCCTGCGGCGTGGGGCTGGCGAGCACGATAGCGGAGGCGTATCGCCTGGCCTACGAGGCCGATCCGGTGTCGATCTTTGGCGGCATCGTGGCGACCAACGCGGTGGTGGACGCCGACACTGCCCGCCAGATGGCCGAGATTTTCTTGGAGATCGTCGTCGCGCCGGGTTTTACGCCCGAGGCGATGGAGATCCTGACCAAGAAGAAAAATATCCGCCTGCTGGAGCTGGACACCACGCGCCGCGCGTACCCCGCCGGTGCGTTCGACGCGAAGAAGGTGGCAGGCGGCCTGCTGGTGCAGAGCATGAATGATCGCATCCTGCCCGATGCGCCGTGGACGGTGGTCACCGAGCGCGCGCCCACCGAGCAGGAGTGCGCCGATCTGCTGCTAGCCTGGCGCATCGTCAAGCACACCAAGTCCAACGGCATCGCCATCGCCAAGGGCGGCCAGTCGCTGGGCATCGGCCCGGGGCAGGTCAACCGCATCTGGGCGACCGAGGCGGCGATCGAGCGCAGCGGCGAGAAGGTCAAGGGCGCGGCCATGGCCTCCGATGCGTTCTTCCCCTTCGAGGATTGCGTGCAGGCCGCCGCGAAAGCGGGCATCACCTGCATCATTCAGCCCGGCGGCTCGGTCAACGATCAGAAGTCCATCGACGTGTGCAATCAGCATGGCATCGCAATGGTGTGTACCGGCATGCGGCATTTTAAGCATTAATCGCCAGGAAGTCGGCCACAGACGCCTGGGAAAGCATTGATATCTTGAATATGTTCGAACGCTATAATGTGTCCGAGCACACAAATTTTTTCAAAGGGCACTTTCAGCATTGACAAGTTCTTACTGCGCTGATCGCGATCATTTTCTTCTTTGAAATCGCGACCAAGGGACTGCTGCTGTTGGTGTATTCGTTCTTTACATCCAGCACGGTCATGGGCCGCCATATCTATGCCATCGGCGGCAACGAGAAGGCAGCCCGACTTTCGGGCGTCAAGACCAACGCGATGCTGTTCTTCGCCTATGTGAACATGGGGCTGCTGGCCGCGATCGCCGGTCTGGTGTTCTCGGCACGCCTCAACTCCGCTTCACCCCAGGCTGGGCAGAGCTTTGAGCTGGACGCCATCGCGGCCTGCTACATCGGTGGTGCGTCAGCGTACGGCGGCATCGGCACCATCGGCGGCGCGCTGATCGGCGCGCTGATCATGGGCGTGCTCAACAACGGCATGTCCATCCTGGGCGTTATGTCCAGTAACCAGATGATCGTCAAGGGCTTCGTGCTGCTGGCTGCGGTCGCATTCGACGTCATTTCCAAGAAGCAGACCGGGCTGCCGGTATTTGTGAATCCATTCAAGCGCAAGGCGAGAGGTCAGAGCGTCAGCCTGTAAGGACTGCTTTGAACTCCTAAAGTATTTTCATGCAAAAAAATGCATCCGCCGCAGCTGAAACAGCTTGCGGCGGTGCGGTTTTGAATAGAGGAAAGGCAGAATTTGCTTAGTGAAATAGGCTTTTTACGGCTTGGATACGCTTTACTGCAAAAAAATCGTATAAAAGAGAAAATAATGCTTGCGTTGGAAGAGGCGTGCGTTTATAATGTACCGCAAAGGATCACAGAAGGATGCCAAAGGACGCATACACAAAGCATTGCGTCCTTTGTCTATAAAAATGGGGCCCGGCGAATGAGCGCCGGAGCTACCAACAGTAGGATGGGAGGAAAAGGTCTATGAAGAACCGGAAAATCGTGGCTGCTATGTTGTTGGTGGTAATGTCTCTGCTGACGCTGGTTCCCGCCGCTCTGGCTGGGGATACCATCAAGATTGGCGGCTTGGCTCCGCTGTCTGGCGAAGTAGCGCAGTACGGCATCGCCGTGCAAGAAGGCGTGGATCTGTACGTCTCGCAGGTGAATGATGCCGGTGGTATCAATGGCAAGAAGGTAGAGATGGTGTGGTACGACGAGAAGGGCGACGTGACCGAGGCGATCAACGCGTTTAACCTGCTCGTGGAAAAAGACAAAGTCTGCGCCGTCATCGGCGACGTGACGTCCAAGCCCAGCTTGGCGGTGGGCGATCAGGCGAAGGAAATCGGCATCCCGATGATCACCGCTTCGTCTACCAACTATGATGTCACCACCGATAAGCCGTTCTACTTCCGCTCTTGCTTCCTCGATCCCTTCCAGGCGACCACCATGGCGAACTTCGCCAAGGATGAGCTGAAGGCGACCAAGGTTGCGGTCATCTACGACAACGCGGACGACTATTCCACCGGCCTGGCCGAGTCCTTTAAGACCCAGGCTGAAGCCAACGGCATGGAAGTGGTGGCCTACGAGGCTGGCACCGCCGCCGATGTGGACTTCAAGGCGCAGCTGACCAACATCGCGGCCAAGGCGCCCGAGGCGGTCTATGTGGCGTACTACTATGGCCCCGCTGCGCTGATCGTGCAGCAGGCCGTCGAAGTCGGCCTGGACACCAAGGTCAGGGGCGCTGACGGCAACAACGGCATCGAGACGGCGCACTCCGACGTGTCCATGCTGGAGAACAAGTTCTTCTACACCGATCACTTTGCGTCCGACGCCACCACCGAGAAAGTCGTTGCGTTCAACAAGGACTTCGAAGCAGAGTACGGCAAGGCGCCCTACAGCGCGTTCAACGCCACCGGCTATGACGCCGCGCTGGTGCTGTGCGAGGCCATCAAGGCCGCTGGCTCGGAAGAGAACTTCACCAACGTCGTGGCTGCGATGCAGGCCATCAATGTCGAAGGCGTGACCGGCAAGATCACCTTCGACGCCCACAACGATCCGATCAAGAGCGCGTTCATTATGACGTTCGTCGGCGGCAAGCAGACCTTCGTCAAGCAGCAGGATCCGCAATAATGAAACGCTGAGCACCGGCCCTGGCCGATGCATCGGGATCAAGTTGCACACGCAATTGACGAGGGAAGAGAGAGAAAATCTCTCTTCCCTTCTTCCAATCTTCCAATTATGCGCAATATATGATATAACAGATAAAGATCTATGTATCAAGATACTATGGGTCGGTGCGCGAAGGGACGGTGTCAGGATGATCTTTCTCAGTCAGCTCATCAACGGACTGCATGTCGGCAGCATTTATGCGCTGATAGCACTGGGTTACACGATGGTATACGGTATCGTCAAGCTCATTAACTTCGCGCACGGCGACATCATTATGGTCGGATCGTATACCGCGCTGGTCATGATGACCATGGCGGGTATGCCGTTCTGGGTCGCGGTGCTGGCCGCGATGGTGATGTGCGCAGTGCTGGGCGTCACCATTGAGCGCATCGCGTATAAGCCGCTGCGCAGCTCGCCGCGCATTTCCTCGCTGATTACCGCGATCGGCGTCAGCCTGCTGCTGCAAAACGTGTCGCAGCTTGTCTTCACGCCCAACCCCAAGCCGTTCCCGCAGGCGTTCAAGGTGCCGCCGATTCAGATCGGTGCGCTGAAGATCGGCTTTACCACGATGCTGACCATCGTCATTGCAGTGGTGTTGATGCTGGCGCTGTCCACCTTTGTGCGCACCACCAAGATGGGCAAGGCGATGCGCGCGGTGTCTGAGGACATGGGCGCGGCGCAGCTGATGGGCATCAATGTCAACACAACCATCTCGGTGACCTTCGCGCTGGGCAGCGCGCTGGCCGCCATCGGCGCGGTGCTCTACAGCACGGCCTATCCGAGCATCATGCCCACAATGGGCTCACTGCCCGGCCTGAAAGCATTCATCGCCGCCGTGCTGGGCGGCATCGGCATCCTGCCCGGTGCGATGTTGGGCGGATTCATCATGGGTATCGCTGAGAGCCTGACCAAGGGCTTCATATCGTCGCAGTTGGCCGACGCGGTGGTGTTCGGCATCCTGATTGTCGTGCTGCTGGTCAAGCCGTCCGGCATCCTCGGCAAGCGCACCCGCGAGAAAGTGTAGGTGAGCGCAGATGAAGAAACAGATCCGAGCCTATCTCATCAACATGACCGCGCTGCTGGTGCTCTATGGCATCATCGCTGCGCTGATCTCGGCCGGTGTGGTCACCAAGTATTATCTGGGTATTCTGCTGACCATCGGCATCAGCGTGATCATGGCGGTCAGCCTGAACCTGACCACCGGCATGCTGGGGCAACTGGCGCTGGGACACGCGGGCTTTATGGGCGTGGGCGCGTATGCCGCCGCGCTGTTCACCATCAAGTCCGGCTTGCCTGAGGCGGTGGCCTTCCCGATTGCGCTCTTGATCGGCGGCATCTTCGCCGCGCTGTTCGGCCTGGTCATCGGCATTCCGGCGCTGCGCCTAAAGGGCGACTACCTGGCGATCATCACGCTGGGCTTTGGCGAGATCATTCGCGTTATCATCATCAACCTGAGCATCACCGGCGGCGCGCGCGGCCTGCGCGGCATTCCGCGCCTGACCAACTTCCCCTACACGTTCATCGTGATGGTGCTGGTCGTGGCGGTGATGTTCACGCTGGGGCGGTCGCGCCACGGACGCGCTATCCTTTCCATTCGCGAGGACGAGGTGGCGGCGGAGGCCTCGGGCATCCCCACCACTTATTACAAGATATTCGCCTTCACGCTGGCCGCCTTTTTCGCGGGCATCGCTGGTGGCCTGTATGCGCACTACGTCGGCGTGCTGGATCCGAAGAACTTCGCCTTCACCAAGTCGATCGAGTACCTGGTGATGGTGGTGCTGGGCGGCATGGGCTCGGTGACCGGCTCGATCGTCGCGGCGATCGTGCTGACGCTGCTGCCCGAGTTGCTGCGCTCCTTCTCGGATTACCGCATGCTGATCTATTCGCTGATGCTCATTCTGATGATGCTGTTCCGTCCGTCCGGCCTGATGGGTACCGGCGAATTCTCGCTGACCCGCGCAATCGACGCGCTCAGGCACCGGTCGGCCAAAGGAGAGCGCATCCATTCGTAGCGCGTGAAAGGAGGACCACCCGATGGCGATGTTGGAAGTCAAGAATCTGGGAATCCAGTTCGGCGGTCTGCGCGCGCTGGAGAATGTGCGTCTGTCGATCGACCCGGGCGAGATCGTCGGCCTAATCGGCCCGAACGGAGCGGGCAAGACCACGGTGTTTAACCTGCTAACCAACGTGTATATTCCCACCAATGGCTCCATCGAGCTGGATGGGCGCAGCATCGTGGGCATGCCCACCAACAAGATCACGCAGGTGGGCATCGCGCGCACGTTCCAGAACATTCGGCTGTTCAAGAACATGACCGTGCTGGAAAACGTGAAAGTTGCCTACCACAACCAGATGAAGTATGCCGCGGCGGAAGCGGTGTTCCGCCTGCCGCGCTACTGGCAGGACGAGAAAGTGGCCGACGCGCGCGCCAGAGAGCTGTTGGGCGTGTTCGGCATGGAGGCATCGGCCGACACCCAGGCGAAGAACCTGCCCTATGGCCAGCAGCGCAAGCTGGAGATTGCCCGCGCGCTGGCAGCCAACCCGAAGATCCTGCTGCTGGACGAGCCGGCGGCCGGTATGAACCCCACCGAAACGCAGGAACTGATGGCCACCATCCGCCTGATTCGCGACCGATTCGGCGTCGCCATCTTGCTCATCGAGCACGACATGGCGCTGGTGATGGGCATCTGCGAGCGCCTGGTGGTGCTGGACTATGGCCAAATCATCTGCACCGGCACACCGCAGGAAGTCGCCAGCGACCCAAAGGTTATCGGCGCGTACTTGGGGCAGTAGGGAGGCAAAAGCATGCTAGTTGTCAAGGATTTACAGGTCTATTACGGTGCGATCCATGCCATCCACGGCGTGTCGTTTGAGGTCAACCAGGGCGAGATCGTGACGCTGATCGGCGCGAACGGTGCGGGCAAAGCGACGATCCTGAAAACCATTTCCGGGCTGCTGCGCCAAAAGAGCGGCGAAGTGACGTTCTTAGAGCAAAATCTGCAAAAGGTGGAGCCGCACAACATCGTCAAGCTCGGCCTGGCGCAGGTGCCCGAGGGACGGCGCATCTTTCAGCAGATGACCGTGCAGGAAAACCTGGAGATGGGCGCCTTTACGCGCAATGACCGCGAGGGCATCGAAGAGGCCTATGAGCACGTGTTCAAGAGCTTCCCGCGCCTGAAAGAGCGCCGCAAGCAACAGGCGGGCACGCTGTCGGGCGGCGAGCAGCAGATGCTGGCGATGGGGCGCGCGCTGATGAGCCAGCCCAAGCTGCTGATGCTCGACGAGCCTTCGATGGGCCTGTCGCCCATCTTGGTCGGCGAAATCTTCAACATCATCGGCGAGGTCAGCGCGACGGGCACGACCATCCTGCTGGTGGAGCAGAACGCGCGCATGGCGCTGTCGATCGCCAACCGCGCGTATGTGCTGGAGACCGGGCGCTTCGTGATGAGTGGCGACGCGAAGGAAATGATGGACGATGACCAGGTCAGAAGGGCTTACTTAGGTCATTGATCGGGCTGGCGACGGAGCACGCTTGGCCAGTCTGTGTATCAGCCTGTGGGCAAAGCGCTTTTTCACAAATCATGGCGGACTTCGGGCCGCTTTTTTCCTGCGCACCGGCAGGGAATCGCTTGGTCAAAATCGAATAAAGCAAATTGCCCCTTGGGTTCACATGGGGCAGAATATGGATGAAAAGCGGCGCTGGCCGCACACTACAGGAGGGGAATACCATGTTGACACCGGAAATGATCGCCAAGATGCTGGATCACTCCACGTTGCAGCCGTTTTTGACCGAAGAGGACATCCGCAAGGGCTGCGAGATCGCGAAGCAATACAAGACCGCGTCGGTGTGCGCGCGTCCGGGCGACATGCACATCGTGGCCAAGGAGCTCACCGGCACCGGCATCAAGGTGTGCACGGTGATCGGATTTCCGCATGGCGCGCACCGCACCGACGTAAAGGTATACGAGGCCGAGCGTGCGCTGGACGACGGCTGCGAAGAGCTGGACATGGTGCTCAACATCGGCTGGATGAAGGCAGGCCAATATGATCAGGTCGAGGCCGAGATTCGCGCGATCGTCGCGCTGGCGCACGCGCGCCGCGCCATCGTGAAGGTAATCCTGGAGACCTGCTACCTCGACGAGGCGCAGAAGATCGAGGCGTGCAAGATCTGCGAGCGCGCCGGTGCGGATTTCGTCAAGACCTCCACCGGCTATGGCAGCGCAGGTGCCACCATCGAGGATCTGATCCTGATGCGCGCCAACGTATCGGCCAAAGTACAGGTAAAGGCTTCGGGCGGCATCCGCACACTGGATCAGGTGCTGAGCGCCCGGGCAGTGGGGGCGACGCGCTGCGGTGTGTCGGCCACGCAGGCGATTATGGAAGAGGCCGAAAAGCGTTATGCCGAGGGCACGCTGCAAGAAGTGGATCAGGCAGGCGCGCTGGGAAAGGCTGGATATTGATGAAAAAGCGGGTGTTGGCGGTGGCGTTGGCGCTGGTCGCGTGCCTGTTGACAGGCTGCGCCGCGGACACGCCACCCGCCGCGCAAAAGGACGACTTCACCATTGTGACGTCGTTCTACCCGATGTACCTGCTGACTGCCAACGTGGTCGGCGATGTCCCGGGCATCGCGGTGCACAACATGGCTGCGCCCGACGTGGGTTGCCTGCACGACTACCAACTGTTGCCCGCTGATTTGCGCGCGCTGGAGCAAGCGGATGCGCTGGTCATCAACGGCGCGGGCATGGAGAGTTTCCTGGACAAAGTGCAGGCGGTGTATCCGAGCCTGCCGGTGATCGAAGCCAGCGCGGGCATTGCCCTGCTGGACGACAATGCGCATGTGTGGGTCGATCCGCGCAACGCGGCGATCGAGACCAAGAATATCGCGGTGGGGCTGGCGGAGCTGCTGCCCGATCAGGCGCAGCAGATAACCGACAACGGCGACGCATATCGCAGGACGCTGGAGCAGCTTTATGCGCGCATGGTGGTGGCGCTGGACGGTGTGCCACAGCGCGATATCGTAACCTTCC
>JAVBUY010000112.1:0-6987 GCA_031554855.1 Eubacteriales bacterium | reverse complement strand
CATCCATCGGCAACAACGCATTTGCAAACTGCCCGCAAGTTGTCCTCACTGTGCAGGCGGGCAGCTATGCCGCGCAGTATGCGCAACAGAACGGGCTTCCCATGCGGTGAACCGCAAAGCAAAACCACCCGCTGGCGGGTGGTTTTGTTTTTTTGTTCTATTGCAGCGCCTGATAATCCAGCGCCCAGCCCGTGCCCTGCTGCGTCAGCGTCAGCGTGGCGGTGGATCGCACCACCGCATCGTCGGTGGGGCTTAGGATGTCCAGATCGATCACCCACACCCCGCCGCTGTCCGGCGCGGGCGGCTGGTCAGTCCAGTAGCAGATGCGGCCGTCATTGATGAAGGAATTGCCCACGTTGACCTCGGTGCTATTCAGGCTGTCCCACGCGATGAATCCGCCTTGCTCGCAGTGCCAGCGGAAACGGCAAGCCACCGGCAGTCCGTCTGCGCCGGTCAGGCTGGCCTCCAGCATGAGCCCGGGCAGCGTCGCGTCCAGCGGGTCATACGCGCCCAGCGTGTCGATGCGCAGCGTGCCCTCGGGTGTCTGCTTCTCCAGGCGCAGCAGCGAGTCCTGCGGGCGCGCCAGCTCCAGCAGATCCGGCGAATACATCGCGGCGATCATGCCGTAGCCGCCGTTCTGGAAATAATCGCCCATCTGATAGCGGAACCATGCGTCGCGCTGGTCGGCAGGCAGCAGGCCGCGCGCGATGATCAGATCGGCCAGCTCGTTGACGAATGCCTCATAGGCGGGTTGCAGGCGCGTCAAGTCGTCGGGCGACAGCAGTTCGCCGGTCTCGCTGGAGGCCAACGCGCATCCCGTCAAGGCCAGCCAGCAGGCCAGCAACACCGCGATAGACCGCCGGAACTTGGTGAAAAAATGGCGCATGGGAGACTCCTTTCCGGAGATTAATCGACGAAATAGAGAATGTCGCTCACCTGGCGCGTGCGCGCGCCCGCCGGGGTATTGAGGATCAGACCGTCGAGGTACAGCAGGCTGGATCCGCCGCCGTCCAGGTTGTAGGCGGTCTGGCAGCCATAGGAGAGGAAGATGTCTTGCATGTTTTGCAGCGTCATGCCGCGGTCCGACCACTTGGGATGGCGGCCATCGACCACCAGCACCAGGTAATGCAGCGGTCCGATCTGCCCGATGGCGGTGCGCGGCTCATACGTGCGCTCGTTGGTATAGATGAAGTACTTGGTGGGCAGCGTCAACGCCTGTCCATCCTTGACCAGTGCCGGGCCAAACTCGTAGCTTTGCAGCACGCCGTCGGCCTTGAGTTGCTCGCCGGTCAGGTCGGCCTGGGGAGCGCCCTTGACGCGATCCTTGCCAAAGATGATTTGCATGTCGCCGTTGGCGTCGATGAGCAGCAGGTCGCGCTCCAGGCCAAACCGGTCGCGATATACCTCGCCGTTGCGCAGGATGATGCCCTTGCCGAAAGCATTGTAGTAGTCACCGTTGATGGCCAGCGCGGCGCTGTTGCGCGCGGCGATCGCCTCAGGTTCTTCCTTGGCGCGGGAATCGTACTTATCCAGCGCGAACCCGGCGCGCAACTGCGACGGATTCTTGATCTGCACGTCGGCGACATAGTAGGCCAGCGGGTGGTTGCCGTCCTTCTCCTGGAACTCGGTGACCGAGATGGTCAGCGTGTCCGATTCATGCACCCAGGAATTGGTTTCTTCGGCCAGAACCGGCGCGGCGGCCAGCAGGAGGAGCAGCATCAGGGCAATACACTTTTTCATGGGCATCTTCTTTCTTGCTTTAGTTTGTAAATTGCACGATATCCGAAACGCTGCGTTCATCGCCGGAGGAGGGGTGATTGATGACCCTGCCGTCGAGATACAGCGTGGTCGATCCGCCGCCGTCCAGATTGAAGGCGAAGTCGCAGCCGCGGTCGATGAACAGCTGTTGCAGTGTGGGCAGGTCGCATCCCTCCGAGTAGCCGGGCGTGCGGCCATCGACCACGATGACCAGGTAATGCAGCGGGCCGAGCTGGCCGATGGCGGTGCGCGGCTCCACATAGCCACGGCCGGTGCGGATGAAGAAATTTTCGCTCATGCGAACGGCTTCACCATCCTTGACCAGCAGCGGGCCGAACTCAAAGGTGTGCAGCACGCCCTCGTCCACCAGCTTGTTGGCGACCTGGCCCTGCTTGCCGCTGCGGTCGGTCAGCGCGCGCATCGTGCCGTCCGCCTCGACGATCAGCAGATGCCGCGCGCTGTTCTGCTTGCGGTAGAGCTTGCCGCCGCGAATGACGATGCCGACTTTGTTCGAGCCGCAGAAGTCACCGTTGAACGCGAGCAGCGCGCCGTTGCGATCGGCGATGTCGCTGACTGATTCGTTGCCGCGGCCGTACGCGTCGTGCGAGAACGCATAGGAGAACTGCGACGCATCCTTGATCTGGATGTCGGCTACATAATAGGTAAAGTCGTCCTGCTTGTGCTGGGTGACTTTCAGATCGACGGTGTCGCTGCTGTAGTCCAGCTCACCGGGCGCATACACCGGGAATTTGTTCTGCACCGGCGCGTCGGTGGGCGCAATGACCGGCGCTTCGGAGACTGTGACTTCGGGCTGCGGCAACGCCGCGTGGTCGTCCTGCGTGGGCTGATACACATCCTGCACGGTGGCGCTCATGCTCTCCGCGCCGGGCAGCACCTGCACCAGGCTGTCGTTGCTGGCCTGCGCCCAATCGGCAAAGCGTGACTGGACATCGGGCACATCGTACAGCGGTGCGCTGGCGGTCAGCCAGTAGGCTGAAAGGACGAGCAGAGCGATAAGCAGCAGGCGCACGTTGCGCTGCGCGCCGTAGCGCGGGCGGTGACTGCGCAAACCTTGCTGCATGGGGCGACGGCGAGTGCGCGCGGCGGGCGGAGCGGTGGCCGGACGGATCGTGCGAACGGCGGGAGTCTTGTATCCGTTGGGGTCCACGTCGCTTCCTCCTTTGCCGCGAGATCGATACACAGAACAGACCTGCAAAAAGGCCGCTCTTATCTTACATGGTGCTTCGGGGGTTGTCAACCGGGGCGGCATGCACAAAAAGCAGCGAGTGTGGAGGGCGGAGCCCCTCTGCACGGCTCCAGCAGGCATGCTGTGGTGGAAAGAGGGAAAAATAGCGCGCACATGCCACCGAAGAGGGGGAGAGTAAGCCGCACGCGGGCCTTGTGTTTCTTGACAAGATGAGAAAAGATGGATACAATAAATGATGCTTCCATGACGCGACAAAAAATGCAAATCCTAGGGATTTCCCCTATGAATATAGAACCTGCGCGAGCACGGCTGAGCAGCGCAGGGCATGCCCGCGAGGAGGCAATGATTGCGTGCAAGAATTATTTGTTACCTATTTATATCATAGCGGCTTTTGTGTCGCATACGAGAACACGCTGGTGGTTTTTGACTACGCGCCGGGCGAGCAGAATGCGCCGGGTACCCCTGGGATGATCACCGCGCAGGATATGGAATCGTTTCAGCAGGTGGTGGTGCTGGTGACACATAGCCACGCCGATCACTTCGACCCGACGATCTTCGACTGGGCCAAGCCGGGCAAGGTGCACTATGTGCTCAGCGACGAGATTCCACCGCAATGGCCGGGCGCGCGCATGAAGCCTGGCGATAAGCTGTCGGTGGCGGGGCTGAATATCGAAGCCTACGACTCCACCGACCTGGGCGTGTCCTATCTGGTGGAGATGGGCGACTACCGTGTGTTCCACGCTGGCGACCTCAATCTATGGCATTGGCGCGATGTGTCAACGCTACAGGAGATTGAGTTGGCTGAACGCGCCTTTCACGAGGCGGTGCGGCCGCTGGAGGGCCAGGAGATCGACCTGGCATTTTTTCCGGTCGATCCGCGCCAGGGCAGCTTGTACGACGCCGGGGCAAATTACTTTGTCATGGCGGTCAAGCCGCGGGTGCTGATCCCCATGCACTGGCAGGAGCGCACCGACGTGGCGCAGGAATATGTGCGCAAAAACCGCACCCGCCGCGTGGAGATGGTGGCGCTGCTCAATCGCGGCGATTCGGTGCTGATCGGCAAGAAGCAAGAGAGCGAGGACGCCTCGCCGATGTGGTACTACCAGATGATGAGCAAGAATATTCTGGAGGAACGCGAAGCGCAGGCGGCGGTGGCCAAGCAGGAAGTGGACGCGATGCTGCCCAAGCCCAGGGAAGATGTGCCGCCGATCGGCGACGCGCCCAGGTTGGACGGCAAGCGCTTGCCCATGGATATGCACGCGCTGGCACAGGCCTATGGCCGCGACGAACCAGACGAGGATGACCCCATTTCGTGAGAGGGCAGGGAAGCGGCTATGCAATTTACGCTGAAACATGTCAATATGAATGTCACCGATCTGGATCGCTCCATCGCGTTTTATGAGCGAGCGCTGGGTTTTTCGGTGGTTAGTCGCAAGCAGGCCGACGATGGTGCGTTTGCCATCGCGTTCCTGTCCGCGCCGGATGGCGGCTGCAAAGTGGAGCTCACCTGGCTGCGCGACAAGCAGGGCCCCTATGCACTGGGCGACAACGAGACGCATGTCGCTTTTTCCGCGCAGGACTTTGATGCCGCGCACGCGCTGCATCAGGAGATGGGCTGCATTTGTTACGAAAACACGAAGATGGGGATCTATTTCATCGAGGATCCGGATGGTTACTGGCTTGAGATTGTGCCGCCGGGTCGAGGATAGCGGCGCCTAGGCGCGCCGTAACAAAAAAGAAGGAAAAATGTGGTGGCCTGTTATAGGTCGCCACATTTTTGTTAGAGTGAATGTTTTTGCGCATATTATGCATGAAGCGTGTCGGAAATAGTCGATAGCGCATGCGTGAAACAGGGCGCGAACGCAACATTTAGCGGGTGACAGGGTATCTGTCTACCATAGATGGATAGATGCAGTGAATTATCTGGGAAAATAAGCCTGTGTAAAACTACAGGCTGTGGAAAAATGCGCCGAACAAGACCTCTTGATTCCATGGGGTTTTTTTGCTATGATGGGTGCGTGCTCGGGCGAAGTTATCCACAAACCTGTGGAAAACCCGCCGGGGCATTGCGCATCTCCAATCCGTTGCCGCTGGCAGCGTTTGTTTTGAAAAAATAATGATGGCACATCATATTTATGCACCAAAGCGCTGTGCGTATGCACGCGCTCGGCGCGCATATATAGGAGGAACTGGCGCAATGGACTATCAAGACCTTTGGAACAAAGCGACTGCGCTCTTGCACGAGGAGATTCCTTTTTTCTCGTATAAAGCGTGGATTGGCGACCCCCTCAAGCCGTTTGCGCTTGAGGAGGATCAGCTGTATCTGGAGGTCACCAACGACTTCTTCCGCCAGAATATCCGCAATCGCTACCACCAGCTAATCTCCAGTGCGGTGATGGACGTGTATCGTAAGCCTATCACCATTGAGTATCTGACGCCGGAGGAGCGCGAGCAGTTTACAGTGACGCGTGAACCCGAGCCGACGCCGATCGGCACCATCGCGCTCAATCCCAAGTACACCGTCGATACCTTCGTGGTGGGCAATGCGAACCGCTTTGCGCATGCGGCGTCGCTGGCAGTGGCCGAGGCGCCGGGCGATGCGTACAACCCGCTGTTTATCTACGGCGGCGTGGGGCTGGGCAAGACGCACCTGATGCACGCCATCGGCCACTATGTGCAGCAGCATTGGCCGGACCAGCGCATCCTCTACATCACGTCGGAAAACTTCACCAACGAGCTGATCGCCGCCATCCAGAACAACAAGAACATGGAGTTTCGCGAGCGTTTCCGTAACCTGGACGTGCTGATGATCGACGACATCCAGTTCATCGCGGGCCGCGAGCGCACGCAAGAGGAATTTTTCCATACCTTCAACGCGCTGCACGACGCACGCAAGCAGATCATCATCACCTCGGACAAGCCGCCCAAGGAAATCGCGCGGCTGGAGGAGCGGCTGTGCTCGCGCTTTGAGTGGGGCCTGATCGCCGACATCCAGCGGCCGGATATCGAGACGCGCATCGCCATCCTGCGCAAGAAGGCAGAGAGAGAGAGCATGCAGGTGGACGACGCGGTGCTGGAGCTGATCGCCAGCCGCATCGAGTCCAACATCCGCGAGCTGGAAGGCTCGCTGGCGCGCGTGATGATGTATGCGTCGTTGGTCGGCAAGCCGGTGGACGTGGCGGTGGCGGAGGAAGCGCTGCGCGATATCTTGAGCGTGCGTGACCCGAAACGCATCACCTGCGCGGGCATCCAGAAGGCGGTCGCCACCTACTATGGCATTGACGTCGCCGAGATCAAGGGACAGAAGCGCACGCGCGAGATCACCGTGCCGCGCCAGGTGGCGATGTATCTGACGCGCGAAATGACCGATCTGTCGCTGCCGCGCATCGGCGATGAATTCGGCGGGCGCGACCACACCACCGTCATGCATTCCTGCGAGAAGATCGCCGACCTGACGCGTACCAGCGCGAAGATGAACCAGGAACTGGGTGATCTGCGCAAGAGTTTGAATGAGAAGTAATCCTTTGTCTAGCTGGCAAGGATAGAATTTTGACCGCGTCTCGGAAAGACTGCACCGTTTGGCAGATCGGCGCGAAGCAAAGTAAAAGGCGGCATGATGCCGCCTTTCTGAATTTTCGTTCAGCTTCACTTCGCGCCTTGTTTCCCCCACGGGCGCAAGGTATAATGAATAGACCAAATCATATCGCCGAAAGGGGAGCCCATCATGGTGCATGTGCAGGACCAGGGAATCTACCTTGTCCAGGGGAAAGAGGTTGTCATCGACGACGGAAACGCCGCGCAAAAGCTCGCCCAACGGACCGGACAAACGGTCACCCGCGAACAGGCGCGTCAGGGCACCATCGCGCACGGCATCCTGATGGCGCACAACACCGTGTCCGACCCGCAAAAGCTGCGCATTCGCTTTGATGCGCTGACTTCACACGATATCACCTATGTCGGCATCATCCAGACCGCGCGCGCCAGTGGCCTGACGAAATTCCCCATGCCGTATGTGCTGACCA
>JAVBUY010000089.1:0-14183 GCA_031554855.1 Eubacteriales bacterium | reverse complement strand
TTGCCCCGCGACGTCCACCGTGTCGTCGTTTGCATGCGCCCGCCTTTCTGCGCGAAAGCCCCTCGGTTGCTCCGAGGGGCCCGCGCTACGCTAACGATTCCAGAGATCAAGCATCTGTTTTTTCAGCACGCCGCTGCTCTTGTCCAGCATTCGCTTCATCTTGCGGCCTTGTGGCATCAGCATCATGCTCGCCCCGACGGCCATGCCCAGCACGCTGCCCGATACCAGCCCGCGAAAGGTTGACATCCGCATGGTTTACCCCCTCTCCTCGCTCACGCCCGTTCCCATTCGTTCGCAAGGGACGACGACGTCCCCGCTGATGGGATGGATGGTAAAGCTGCGCACCCAGCGACGGCCGGTGAACAGGTCGTCGAGCGGACCCAAGGTGATCTCCAGTGCGTCTACCGCCAACGTGCGCTCGTCCAGTCGCACATCCGTCACGCTTCCGAGGCGCATGCCGCTGGTGTCGCATACCTTGCCCAGCTTAAAGGACGGATCCTTTTGCTTTTCACCCGAGCTTTTGCGCACCAGGATGCTCACGTCGCCAATCACCACAATGCTTTCGGCGGGAATCCACCGCGCGCTCTTCAGGCCGCTCTGCACCAGAATGCCGGACAGGCTTGCTCCGTTGCGCGCCAGCATCGCCGCCGACACGCGACCGATTTTCTTCTCGCCGCAGATCACCGGCAGACCGATCAATCGGTTCAGTCTGGTCACGCCATGCCCCCTTTTTTGTCGCTGTGCGTTGCTTTACGCGCTTATTCTTTCCTTCGCGGCGGTGCGCATGCAGCCAGTTTGTGCCCGGAAAATTTGCGCAAAACTCGCTGTGGGTTTTGAAGCACTAACGCGCTAAACGAAGGATGCGCAAACGAAAGCAGATGACAACTTTGAACCGTTGTGATATCATGTGCTCATATTTATCCAATTAAGGGGGTTATATCCATATGAAGAGAATTTTGGTAGTCTCGCTGTTAGTAGTATGTTTAGTTCTTCCGTTATGTGCGTCCGCAGAGAGCTGGGCTGATTTTGTTAAATCGGTCTGCGCCGCAACGAAAGATGCGGAAGGCGAGGTCGTCTACGAAGTCAGCGAAAGCGTTGATTCCTGCAAAAAGAGCGACAAAGCTTTGCATGTACCAGATGGTGTTCAATTGATCATCCAAGGCGGCACTTTTGGCGCAATGCGACTGGGAAGCGGCGATATTGAATTAAGAGATGTAACCGCACTTGTTGAAGAGAAAGGACAGTCCGCGATTTATATCCCCCAGAATGGAAAGAAGCCCGTTCATCTCAAGCTGACGGTTGGACAGAACACAGAAATTCATAGCGCCGCAGTCGAGGGCGACGCCATTGGCACTTGGGACAAATTTGGCGGTGATAGCAGCATTATACTCATCAACTATGGCACAATCACCAGCGATCAAGGTTTCGGCGTTTTGCTGCGGATTCAGGCACAGGGCAGCAGCAAGGCAAACGTCTATGCGTATAACTATGGAACAGTTACCGGCGGCTCGGGCGCAATTTTTTTAGCCGGAGACACAGTAAAGGGCGACAGCGATGTTTGGCTGCACAATGAAGGTTCCGCTATTGGAGAATACGGCGAAGGTTTGTTTGTCCGAGGTCTTTCGCAGACCGGAAAGGCAACCGGATACATCTGGAATGCCCCCAACGGTATGGCACAGGGCTTTCCTGCGGCAATCGCCTTGCATATGGAATGTCCGCCGGAGAACAGCAATGGCGAAGTGATCAATCGCGGCACAGCCTCAGGCAACAGAAATGCGATCCTGCTGTCAACTTCGCCACTTAAGCCGGTCACAATGCAAGTTCGCAACGACGGCAAGCTTCTATGCTCGCGCGAAGACCATCAGATCGCTTTCGACTTCTTTATGGAGCTGAAAGCGAAAAAGGATGCTGTCCCAGCAGAAGATGCTTTCGTGCAAGCAATCGAGCCTTGGATGCAGCAAGTGGGCATTGAATACTTTCCCAGCGATATTCAAGCCGAGTCGTACATGACCGTATTGCGAAACGATGGCAGGATGGATACGCACTATCAGCGTACCGTGGCAGGCGGTGGCCAACCCCTTTCCAAGCCGCTAGAAGAAAAACTGCCGACAACGCAAGATCCCGTGTTGCCAAGCGCGGTGCAAAGTAACAGCGAGCCGAAGAAAACCACCGTGGTGATCGCGGGAGAAACCTATCCTGTTTCCACAAAAGAACTAAGCCTACCTGGCGTCGATCTCTCCAACCCAGAGGCGCTCGCGGAATTGGTCTATCTGACAAAACTGAAGAGACTTGACCTTAGCCACTGCAATCTCACAGATCTTACTCCGCTTGCCGGACTAACAGCGCTGGAAGATTTGGATCTATATTTAAATACGATACGAGATATCAGCCCATTGGCCGGTTTGACTGAACTGAAGGTATTGAAACTGGGGCGCAATCAGGTTGCGGACATCAGTGCGCTAAAGGGGCACAAGAATCTAGTCGAATTAAGCTTGTTCCAAAATCGTGTCAGCGATATCACTGCTTTAAGCGAACTGACTCAACTTGAACACCTGAATATAGGTTGGAATCCTATCCTAGACATCAGTGCCATTGGCGGGATGCAGAAACTTATCTATCTCGGGCTAAAAGAATTCCATGCAAAGGATCTTAGCATTCTGGCGGATCTCCCTACGCTGAAGATCCTTCAGATTGATAGCGATACGCATAAGGACTGGTTAGCGTTATTGCCCAGCTTACCTAAGCTTGAAATGCTGGAAATCGAAAAAGTTGATGGAAACCTGGCGCCATTGGCAGAGATGTCGAGCCTGAGCTTCTTGACAATCAACAACCCGATCGGCACCGACTATGCCACGCTCCCTGTGTTGCCGAAGCTAGAGACACTCTCTGTGGATTGTATCCGTCCGTTACCCGCTGAAATGATCGCACAGCTAAAATCATCGCCAAAGCTTCGCTCGGTTACTGTGTTTGGTGCCACACAACAGGACGTGGATCTGATAGCCGGTAACTTGCCTAATGTAAAGAATCTGGAGCTATTCAAAGCTAGCATAGAAAACCTAAATTCTCTAAGCAATATGAAAAAGCTCGAGTCCTTGCTGCTATTGAGCAAGACAAAGTTAGACGATCTAAGCGCCCTACATGGATTAAAGAAGCTCAGGGATCTATCCTTGGGCGACTCTGAAGTATCAGCCGATCAAATAGATGTGCTGCAAAAGGCACTTCCCAAGTGCGATATACGTCAGTGGTAACACAAAGCATACGAGGGCACCAATCAATCGATTGGCGCCCTACATTGTATTCCTCAAACAAGATTCATTCTATCCCTCATCGAAAATTTGCAGCATGTCTTTGAGATCCGCACCCTGCTGCCGACACAGCTTGTCGAGCACCGCCAGGTACTCTGGCGGCCAAGGTGCGGCCACCGCGATGCGCTGCCCGGTGCTCGGTTGGTCAAACGCAATGCTCTGCGCATGCAGCATGAGGCGTGGCGCGGCCACACCACCCTTGCTTCCGTACACTGGATCGCCGACCAGCGGATGCCCAATGCTACGCAGGTGCACGCGAATCTGATGCGTGCGGCCAGTCATCAGCCCGACCTTGAGCAGCGTTGATCCAGGCAAGCGCCCCGCCACCTCATAGCGTGTCAGCGACGCGCGCCCATCGGACACGATCGCCATGCGCTTGCGGTTCTTCGGGTCGCGCGCAATCGGTGCGTCGATGCTGCCCGCATCGTCACGCAGGTTGCCTTGCGCCAGCGCCGCATAGGTTTTGCGCATGGAGCGCGCTTTGAGTTGCGCGCTCAGCGACTGATGCGCCGCGTCGTTCTTGGCCACCAGCAACACACCGGAGGTGTCCTTGTCCAGCCGGTGCACAATGCCCGGACGCAGCACCCCGCCGATGCCCGACAAATCCGCGAGGTGATACAGCAGCGCGTGTACCAGCGTGCCATGCGCGTTGCCCGCCGCTGGATGCACCACCATGCCGCATGGCTTGTCGATGACCGCCACATCGGCATCCTCGTACAGGATGGACAAAGGCAGCGCCTCCGCCGCTACTGTGGCCTCGACCGGCGGCGGCAGCGCCACCCGCACGGTTTGCCCACAGCAGAGCTTCAGCCCTGCCTTTTGCATCGGCTGGCCGTTCACCGACACCAGCCCTTGTTCGATCAGTTGTTGGACGCGCGAGCGCGTCACCTGCGCCGCAGTCGAAGCGAACACGTCCAGCCGTTGGCCGTTGGCCTCGGGCGATACGGTTTGCTCAAACTGCTTCATGCGCGCTCCTCACCATCTCCTGGGGAATGCCCAGCTATCGGCCGCGATGACCAGCGGTTCGCTGACCAGCGTGACCGGCGTCTCCGATACCGTTTCCTCGACGCGCACGACCTTGTGTGCCGCCTTGCGCACCGAGCCGCCGGATTTGCGCGATGTGCTGGATGCGCGCTTCTTCGCGGATTTCTGTGCCGGGGCGAGTTTCGCGGACTCAATGGTTTTCTTGCTGTTGGCAGCCTGCGTACCCGGCGCCAGCTGCGACGCAACCGACTTGACCTCGGCAGCGGCGGCATTTTGCGCGGCGATGATGCGCGGACGCATGGCCTCGATCACGCGCTGGATGATTTCCTGCGCCTGGTCCGGGGCGACAGCGGCGGCCTTGACCTCCTGCACGATGCGCGAGGCGGTCTCCTGCACCGAGCTCACATGTGGCTCGACAGAGCTGACAATGCGCTTGACAATCTGTTCGACCGGATCTGCCTCGGCGATCACGCCGCTGAGCATGGCGGCCACATCGGCCACCGCGTCATCGACCGGCGCGGCCACCGCTTGCGCCACTTGCTTCAGCACCGGCGCGGCGTTCGCACTGGCCGTCTTGGCGGATTTCTTCGCCTTGGCAGTTGCTTTCTTTACCGGCGCGACGACTTCTTTTGCTTCTTCTTTGATGACAGCCTGCGTCTCAACAACGGCTTCCTTGACCTCGGCGACCGTTTCTTGCGCTTTCTCCGCTACTTTTTCCACGGATGCGCTGACTGCTTCCTTCGCGGCCTCGGCTTCGGCGTGCACGACCTGCTCGGCCGTCTCCGCCGCTTTTTCCACGGATACGCTGACTGCTTCCTTCGCAGCGTCGGCGTCGGCGCGCACAGCCTGCTCGGCTTTCTGCGCCGCTTCGACAACCGGCTCGTCGTCGCCGATTACCAGCTTGGTCTTATGCACTACGTGATGGATCGGCTGCACGTCGTCGGCTTCCAGCACAGGCGCTTTTGCCTCGAGGGCAGGCTCCGATGCTTGCGCTGCGACGGTGTGCGCTTGCTCCGCAACGTCGCTTGTGTCCTGCTGCGTTTCCTGCACGACCTCCGCGACCGGCTCGTCCGCCAAGTCTTGCGCATCTTGACGCACAATCTCCGCAATCACCGGCTCGACGTGCGCATCAGTCGCGTCTGCGACAAACGCACCCTGCGCATCGTTCAGCAGCGTCAGATCGTCATCGTCCGATGCGTCATCGCTGCCGCTTTCGCGCTGCCTCATGCGCGGCGCGCCTAATAGGTAGAAGATGAGGATGACCCCCGCGATGGTTAGGCACACATCAGCGACATTGAATATGGCAAAACGGAACAGGCGGATTTCAAAAAAATCAATGACATAGCCATATAGCAGGCGATCCACCATATTGCCCACGCCACCGGCCAACAACAGCCACAGCAGCATATTCTCGCCTTCGCCCTTGTTCAGCGCGGCGCGCAGTGCTAGCACGACCAAAATCATCGCCGCCAGAGAAAGCGCGGCAAGCAGCCAGGGATTTCCGGCCAACAGGCTAAAGGAAATGCCCCGGTTCTCGACATAGCGGAGATGCAGCACGTTCGGCCACAGCGCAAACTGCCCACCAGGCTGTTTCGCCAGCCACTCCAGCGCCCAGATTTTGCTCGCACGATCCACGATGAATGCTAAAATGAATACCCATATCGTGCGGATCATCGTATCCCCCCTAGTGCTTTAGTGCTTGCCCAGATTCTCCTGTACAAGGCGAACGACATCTGCGAGAAACTCGCTGATCATTGGCATGTTATCCACCGTGATGCGCTGGATGAGTGTCACCAGGATCGCGCCGAGGATCGTAAACCCAACCGCTATCCCCAGGCCGCGCGCCATGCCGGACAGAAAGTTTACCCACAGTAGCCGCCATATGTCGTTGAGGTAGCGCATGTATTCGGCCAGTTGCATGCGCTCGAGCGTATCGGCCAGCTCCTGCACGAGCCGGTGCAGGCGCGATTCGCTTTTGTTCGATGACCGCACGCACACCCCTCCCACCGCCTATGACAGGCGATAGTTAGGATGCCCTGTTGGCGCGGTCACATGCGCGACATGTGCATCGGAATCAATCCTTGCCCTTTTTGAACAGCTCAGTTTCGGCCTTGAGCACATGCGCCTGATCATCAACCAACCGCTGGAAGCGCGCGCGGTAATCAGCGGCGGCGGCGCGCAGCGTGGACATGGTGTCGTGCAGCGACTGCACCTCGCGCTTGGCGTCGGACACAATGCCCTCGGCCTCGTCCTTGGCTTTCTCCACCATCTCGTTGGCGCGAGAGGTGGCGTTGGCCATGGTCTCATCGCACACGCGCTGGGCATTGACCAGCATGGTGCGCACGTTCTCTTCCTGATACGCATTGGACGAGGTGTTGCCGCGCGAGGATGCCGCAGGCGCGGGCGCGGCGGCAGCGGGCTGCTGCGCGGCGCGGCTGCGCAGCGTCTGAATCTCGTGCTGCAAAGCTTCCATTTCGTCGCAGATTTCGTCGAGGAACTCATCTACTTCCTCGGGATCATACCCGCTATCCTTGATGCGAAACTCTTTCTTCTCAATCATTTGGACGGTAATGGCCATTTCTCGCACTCCTTTGCTTGTATCATCAGGCGCCGAAACCCGGCGTCATGTCCGAACCCCGTAGCGTATCAGGTCGATCGGGAAACGTCCTTTGCGGTTCTCCGCACCCACTTGGGTTAATCGAACGCGGCCTAGCCCGCGCACGGAGATCAGCGCGCCTTCAGTCACTTGCGCATCCACGCGCTGCTCCAGGCGGTGATTCAGCCGCACCCTGCCCTGGCGCACCAGCTCTGCGGCATCGCCGCGCGACCGATCGAATCCGGCGGCCACCAGCGCATCCAGGCGGAGGGAGGCCACGGTGTCACGATGGGGCATGCCTGCAGGTTCGGGCAGCTGCGGCGCCGTATCGCACATGCTGCATGTCAGCGTCACGCGACCCGCAGTGGTCAGCGCCGATGCCAGGTATTGCGCCATATCGGGCAGCGCCGCGCAATATGCTTCCCCTTGGCCCATCAGCAGATCGCCAAGGTTCGCGCGGTCAATGCCTTGCGCCATCAGCGCACCCAGCAGATCGCGGTGCTCCAGCGAGCCATAGCGCGCATCCCAGGCGAAGCGCAGCCACACGATCGGCCATGCCAGATCCTCTATGCGATCGGGCGGCCCATCCGTAAAGGCGGCGACGCACCGTTCGGCATCGATCGTACCGCCGAACAGTGTCACGCAAGCCTGCTGCTTGCGAGCGGCCTGCTCGGCCAGCTGTGCCTCGGCGGGATCCAGAAACTTGCTAAAGGTCGGGCTGCCCGTTCGGCTGGCGCGCAGCGCTGCGTTGCCCAGCTGTGCGGCCAGGTAGGCGTGCTTGCCGGCATCCATACTACAGCAGGCGATACAGCAGCGAGCTGATGAGGCTGAGCAGGAAGTACGCGACGATTGGCGCAAACATGCCGGAGCGGTAGCTGTGCGTACCCTTGAACATCAGCATGCGGATGGGCTCGAGGATCGGGTTGGTCACACGTGCGAGGAACTGCATGATCTTGCTATCCGGCGCGACAAACCAGCTCAGCACGCAATATATCAGCAGCACCCATTGCACCAGCTGAATGAACCATTGTACCCCAAAGATAATTTGCGACCAAACGCTCATCGTATACCTCTATCTCAGCGGCGAAACGCGGAAGAGTGATCCACCCGCGCGTTCAGGCCTTGGTTATTGACCACATCGACGGATTGCGGCGCGATCAGATAGGTGCGATGCGAGATCTTGGCGATCGTGCCACGCAGCGCGAAGGCAGCGCCGCCCAACATGTCGATCACACGCTGTACTTGCACATCGTCGATCTCTTCCATATTCAGGAACAGCGACTTGCCCTCCAATACGGCGTTGATGATCTCCTGGCAATCCTCCAGGCGGCGCACGCACAGGATGATCTCGCTGTGGCGGCGACCGGCCTCATCGGTTCGGTTGAAGTTCACCACGTTGTCCGGCGGACGTTTGCTGCGCTGACTGTTGTTGAAGAGCTGCACCGGCTGCGATTGCTGCCCGCGCTGCGGCTGGGCATACGGTTCATCTTCGTAGTATTCCTGGCGGCCGGTGTTCTGCTGGCGGGAATTGCCCTGGGCCCGAGGCTGCGCGCCATAGCCCGATCTTGTATTTTCATACGGCGTGTAGCCGTCATCCTGCGTTTCGTCGTAATAGCCGTCCTGCTCGTAGTAACCAGCCGGATCTTCTTCGAAGATGCCGATGATCTGGCCTACGCGCTTGACTGTATCCCGAAAGGCCATATCGTCTCCTCCTACTTTTAAGCTGCGTTCCGCGCGCGCTGTCAGCCAAACAGGGCTGATCCCACGCGGACGATGGTCGCGCCTTCCTGCGCGGCCACGATACAATCCGCAGACATGCCCATCGAGAGATGTCGCATCTCCACGCCGGGCAACATTTGCTCTTTGGTGTGTTCGAATAGCTTTCGCATCTGCTGAAACAGCGGACGGATCGTCTCCGGGTCGTCGGCCTGCGGCATGATGGCCATCAGACCCTGGATGGAAAGCCCTGGGTGCTGCCCATAGACTTGTAGGAAAGGCAGCAACGCCTCGGGCGGCATGCCGCCCTTTTGCGGTTCGTTCGCGATATTGACCTGCACAAGTACCGGCACAGCTCGTCCCAGCTTTGCCGCGCAACGGCCAATTTCGTCCGCAAGCTCTGCCCGATCCAGCGAGTGAATCAGACATACACGTTCTATTATATATTTAATCTTGTTGGTTTGCAACCTTCCGATCCAATGAAGTTGAAACTTATTGGAAATTTCATGTTCTTTTTCTCGCCAATCCTGCACGCGATTTTCACCGATCGCGGTAATTCCAAGGTTTTCCAATCTATTGATGCGCTCGGCGGGCTGTGTCTTGGTGACCGCCAGCAGCATCGGCGGCGCACCCCATGGCCGCCCTGCTTCGGCCAAAGCCTGCGTCAGCGCGGCGACGCGTCCAGCAAGCAGCATCTCGTCGTTCTCCTGCCGCATCCGCTCGCCTCCTTCGTTATGGATCAAAGGTCATGATCTCCTGGCCGGAGTTTAGCGACCCCGCAGATACCGGCCGAATGAATGCGGTTCTTGCATCCTGGCTGATGACCACCACCGGCACAAACATGCCGCCACCGGGCAGGTTCGCATTGCGCACAACGACGCCGATCATCTCGTTTTCGTAGCGCAGCGCGTTGATGGGGACCGACAGGCCATCGACAAACTCGCCGACCACCACGCGGCAGGTGCGGATGTTCAGCACCGGCCGCACCTCGGAGTCAATGCGCATGCGCACGAGCAGATCGCCGCTGGCGCGCGTGAAGGACTCGACCACCGCATTGACCAGATAGCTTTCGAAGCCCTCCAACTGCATCTTATAGGTTTGCCCGACGATCGGGTTCCAGTTTTTTTCATGGCTGATGACCAGCGCAAACCACGCATTGGACTTGACCGTGCGGTAGATCGGCTGGCGTCCGCGCGAAACGGTGTCGATATCCAGCTTTTGCCCGGCCAGCACGGTGCGCACCTCGGCGGGCGAAAGATTGGCGTAGGTTTGCGCATTGACGCTCAACTCGTAGCCGTCGGTATAGAAGCTGACCAGGCACTCCTGCGGCGCGACAAACGTGGTGGTCCAGCTGTCGATCTTGCGCAGTTGGCGCGTCTCCTCATCGTAGAGCGAGGAAAGCTGCTGATCGTCCGGGTATTTCTGGCGCAGGTACGTTTGCCGCGATGACAGCGTGGCGGTCAGCTGTTTCTCGGTATTGGTCAGGCTGCCCACGCCGTCGCCCTGCACCTGCGTGCGCACGCCCAGCGCCAGCGTCGCGATGGTGTCGTCCAGCCGCTCAAGCTGCGGATCGGAGTAATTGTGTATCACCGTGCTGCGATGGTATTCCTTGATGCGCTCTCGATAGCTGTCCAGGCGGTTGATCTCGGTCTGGTTATAGCCCGATGAATACACCTGGCAGAGCACATTGCCCTTGTACACGCGCGAGCCTTCCTCCGCGACAAAGTCAATGCGCGTGATGCTCTCCGCGTCGGTCAGCATCTCGTCGCGCACGATTACCGCCTCGCCCTGAAACTGACTGCCGATGATATTCTCCTGCACGGTGGCCGAGCCGCTGTGTATGCTAGGTGTTCCCAGCATAAGCAGCCCGCGCCATACCAGCGCGACAACCAGGATGATGAGCACAAAGAACAGGAAGAAGCGCGGCTTTACGCGCACACCGGACGGTTTCTTCCGCGATTGCGGTGACTGTGGACGGCGCTGCGGTGGACGCGGTGGTTGACCCCGCTGCATCCGCACCCCTCCTTTCGCTAGATTGCTTCTGTATTAGTGGCCTGTGCGCTCCAGCACCCACAGCGCGTGACGCTTGCCACCGTGCTGCCAGTCGAATCGGTCGATAGGCTCGAGGCCCTCGGCACCGCCCAGCGCATAGTCAATCATGCCGTCCGGCGCGAGCACTACCGCGCGGCCATGCGCGATGAGCACGCGCGCGATCTCCGCAAAGCACGCGGGCAGCGACGCCTCGACGCCTGCATTCAAGCGAGCCACCACCGCATCCTGCGACGCGTCGGGCACCGGCATGCTGGACAGGCTGCCATCCACCGCGCGCAAGCCGGGAATGCGGCCGGACACCGTGCGCGTGTGTTCGATGCTATCGCACTGCGCGGTTAGCTGTTTCACACCCGAGGCCTTCAGCGCGCGCAGCAGTCCCTCGTTGTCCTGCGCATCGGCGCACAGCGCGCGCTTGCCTCCAGCCTTGGCCAACGACGCCGCGATGGCGCACAGGTCGTCGCGCAGCGCGCCTTCTGCCTTCTTGCGCTTGTGGGTCTTGAGGCGCCATCCGAATACTGTCGCGCCGCCCGGCCTGCGCCACAGCCACAGTTCCACGTCGGGTTTGTCGCGCGAGGCGCGCATGCCGGTGTGCTCCGCGATGACGCGCTCCAGCAGCACGAGATGTTCCATGTCCACCGGCACCAACCGGTCGCGGTCCATGGTCACAATGCGGAAGCTCTTGCCTGCCATGCGCTCATACGGCATGCGATCCAGCCAGTCGCCGATCAGCAGCAGCCGCTTGACTGCTTCATCCAGATTCTTGATGCCAGTCAGCACATGCAGCACCGAGAACGCGTGCTGGATATAGGAAAAATCCGGCTCGGCCTCGCACTTCACCTGCACCGCGCCGTCACTCACCTGCCCGACGACCAAACGTGGCTCGCGCCGAAGCAGCGTCTCAACCTGCCGCTCCATGCCGGGCACGCAGGTCAGTAAGTATTCTTTCTTCATGCTCTCTCGTCTTTCCGGGCGGCATTTGCCCCCGCGCGATTTTCCAAACGAATCCAAAATTCGACACTATATCATACCATACTTTGGCACTTTGAACAAGCGCAATGCTTGTCAGCAGTCTGCCCCGCCAGTTGCCCGCGCATGCAGTTACGCGAATACAAATTGTATCAACACCATATAGAGCGCCGTGCTGACGCCAATGCTCAGCATGGCATTCCTGCGCCAGCGCTGCAAGAGCAGCGCCGCCACACAGCAGACCGCTTCGGGGATGCCGTATGGAAAGCGCCACACCTGCGTCTCCTTCAGGCAATAGACCACCAGCAACGCAATGATCGCGGGCGGCAGCACACGCCCCAAATACAGCACCCACGCAGAGGGCTTTCGGCCGCCGCGATAGACCAGGAACGGGAACGCGCGCGTAGCCAGCGTGACCAGCGCCATGATCGCGACCGCCGCGATCAGCGTCCCCCCGGAAAGCGTCTGTCCGCTCATATCGCGCCCTCCTTTTTCTGCGGCGCGTCCTGGCGATTGAGCTGCGCCTCCAGCCTTGGCCTCAGCAGAATCAGCAACAGTGCGATCACCGCCACCGCCACCAGCAGCATGCGCTGCGGCCCGGCGACGAGCAGCGCGAGCAGCCCACAGCCAGCGCCCACCGCAAAGGGGATCTTCGTATGAAACTGCTGCCACTGCCCCTGCAAGATCACCAGGAACAGCGCGGTCAGCGCAAAGTCGATGCCGCGCGTGTCAAACGGAATGAATTCGCCCAGCAGCGCGCCCAATATGCTGCCCAGCACCCAATATGCCTGGCACAGCAATGACACGCACAGCGTATACGTACCCGGGTCGCTGCCATCCGGCGGCGGCGCGCCGACCAGCAGCGCATACGCCTCGTCGGTCAGCGCGAAGATCGCATACGGCTTTCCGCGTCCCACGCGATCGAACTGGTCGAACAGCGACAGGCCATAGACCATGTGCCGCGCATTGACCAGGAACGTGATCACCGCGATCTGCACAAGGCCCGTGCCGCTGGCAATGAGCTGCACCGCCAGGAATTGCATCGCGCCCGCATACACCGTCAGGCTCATCAGCGCGGCCAGCGGCCAGCCATAGCCGGTGGTCGCCACCAGCAGGCAGCCGAAAGTCGTACCGATGGCCAGATATCCCCACAGCACCGGCACGGAGGCCTTGAGCGCCGCGAGGAATGCGCGGCATTTGCTTGGGTCACGCATCATAGTGCCTCCTTCTCTGGGTTTAGTTGTTTATTGTACATTTTCTTGCCCCGCATGGCAAGCAAAAAGACCGCCGAAAGGCGGCCTCTGGGAGAAGAATTTGCTTGCTTACCAGCGATACGGGTTGCCCACAAAGTCGGCGGACATATAGCCCAGCTGGTTGCCGATCGCTACCTTGTGCCAATTGGTGCCGCGAATCAGCACAATCATCTTTGTACCGGGTGCATAGCTGCCGATCGGCGGATAGGAAACGCCCGGCCCGCTGCGCAGATTCACCCTGCCGCCGTTTCGGGAGGTCAGATAGGTCTCTTCCCAGCTGGTCTGACCGGGCATGCGCAGCAAGCCTGCGGACATGTAGCCGACATTCCCGTTCTCCAGCCGCACGCGCGCGAAGATCAGCCCATATTCCAGGATCTCTACCTGGCTGTAACGCGGAACGCGATGGATCACCGACGCATTGGTGGTCGGTGCGCGGCGCAGGTTGACGTATGTGCCGGTGCCCTGGACGGTTGCCAGCGCGCCCTTGGTGCAGACATCCCGATTGAGCAGGCTGGTCATCATGTAGCCATGCTTGCCGTCCATGGTAAAGACCTCATAGAATTGCCCATCAAAGGTCGTGTTGGTGATCTGCACCCAGGTGCCGTAGGCGTACGTACCGAGAATGCGCGACGACGTATTGGGCCGCTCACGCAGATTCAGCTTGCTATTGGCGACCACGCCAAATGTGCGCCCACCCGGATACATATCTGCCGCTTCGACCGCAAGCACGGGCATGACCGCCAGCATCCACACCAGCATCAGGCATCCGATCAGCCGCATCCTCCGCATAGCCACCGCTCCTCTTTCGCACCATGAAGTTCCGACTCAGATACCGTTGCCCGCGCAAAAAAGATTCCCTGTTTCCAGAGAATCTTTAGGAGATTTTTTTGCGCAGCCAGCTTACGCGATGCCCAGGAACGTGGTCATCAGGCCCAGCACTTTTTCGGCGCGCGCCTTGTCCTTCATCTCGCAGAAAATGCGCATCAGCGGCTCTGTGCCCGAGAAGCGGCAGATGATCCAGCCTCCGTCGGAGAAATAGACCTTCATGCCGTCGTCATAGCGGATCTGCGCAATGTCCAGGCCAAAGTCCGGCACCTCGCGCTTGACAAACAGCTTGTCATAGAGCTGATCCTTCACCTGCTGGGTAAAGGCATAGTTGCCCTCCTCCATGTGGAAATCGCCGAACTGCGCATGGATGTCGTCCAGCAGGTCGGACAGGTGCTTGCCGGTGATGCACAACAGCTCAATGAGCAGGCTGGCGGCGAATACGCCGTCCTTGCCCTTGATGTGGCCGCGAATGGTCAGGCCACC
>JAVBUY010000158.1:0-5470 GCA_031554855.1 Eubacteriales bacterium | reverse complement strand
AGCCTGCTGGCCGCCATGCCCACGCTGGCGATGTCGCTGATATCGGTGCTGCTGCTCTATGCATTGGCGTATCCGGTATCGGCGCTGTTGCGCATTCCCGCCGGACGGCGCGGCATTTTCCGCTGCCTGTTCGCCTGCGGCAATGTGATTTTCATCGGTCTGCCCATCACCACCGCGCTGCTCGGCAACGAAGCTGTGCCCGCGATCCTGATGTACTACCTGGCCAACACCACGCTGTTCTACTCGCTGGCGCTCAACGGCGTGCAGCGAGACAGCGGCGCGCCGCCCGCCGGTTTTTCCTGGGCGACAATCAAGCGCATCCTTAACGTCCCGTTGATTACCTTTTTGTCGTGCACGGCGCTGATCCTGCTGGGCTTGCGCATGCCAGCGTTGATCCTCGATTCCGCACGCTATGTCGGCGGGATGGTCACGCCGCTGTCGCTGTTCTTTATCGGCTCGATCCTCTACGGCATGGTGCGCACCGGCCTGACATGGCAGCGCGGGTATGGCGCGCTGGCGTTGGCGCGCTTTGTGCTGTCGCCGCTGATGATTCTGCTGGTGTCCACGCTGATGGGCGGCCTGCCCACGCTGTGGCGCAACGCCTACATCATCCAGGCCAGCATGCCCTGTCAGAGCTCGTCGGCGATTATCGCGTACACCTACGGCGGCGATCACGAATACGCCACCGGCGCGGTGACGCTGACCACGCTGATGTGCATCGCCACCATCCCACTCATCGCGCTGTTGCTCACCGTCATATAGAAGCGAGGAACTCCCTATGCACCTCCAGCTGACCTGGCAGATGTTTGCCATCGTGTGCCCGCTGTGCTTTTTCGCCGGTTTGGTCGATGCGATCGCTGGCGGCGGCGGGCTGATCTCCATTCCCGCCTACCTGGCCGCCGGACTGCCCCCCCACTTGGCGGCGGGCACCAACAAGCTGTCTGCTGCCATTGGCACGGCGGCCTCGACCGCGCGCTACATGAAGAGCGGGCACATCTCGCTGCGCGCCGGTCTGGTTGCTGCCGCGCTGGCACTGCCCGGCTCGTGGCTGGGCACCCTGCTGTTCAACAGCATGCAGGACAAGCAGATCCTGTCCATGCTGTCGATCCTGCTGCCCATTGTCGCCGCGATCGTGCTCTTTCGTCGCGGCGAACTGACGCCCGCGCTGGCGCTGCCCGCACGCTGGCTGATGCCGGTGTGCGCGCTGACCGGCCTTGTGATTGGCTTCTACGACGGCCTGGTCGGCCCGGGCACCGGCACGTTCCTCATCCTGATCTTCACGCTGATCGTCGGCATGGACGCGGTGTCTGCCTCGGGCAGCGCCAAGGTGGTCAATCTGGCCAGCAATGTCGCGTCGCTGGTGACGCAGCTATTTGCCGGACATGTGCTGTTTGCGCTGGGTCTGCCCGCAGCAGTTTGCGGCCTGGCGGGCAATCTGCTGGGCACCAAGCTGGCCATCCGCGGTGGCGCGAAGATCATCCGCTGGATGCTGCTGCTGGTGCTCGCGCTGCTCTTTGGCACGATGGTGTGGACGCACCTGATCAAGCCGCTGCTGGGATAACAGGCGGCTGAGCCGCCGTTCACTTCGCTTCGCGCCGATCTGCGAAGCAGTGGATTGCATTCCGGAGCAAAGCCGAAGAAGCATCGCGCAAAAAAGAGCTGTTGCACTGAACTTCTCAGCACAACAGCTCTTCTTCTTTATTCCTTAGGGCTTGGGGGTGCGGGTCGGGCGCGGGGTCTTGGTGGGCTTGGGCGTCTTGGTGGGTTCCGGCGTGGCCATCGGCTTGACGCCGGTCAGCGCATCGCCCTCGGTCGGGTCATTGCCTACTGCGATGATCGCCGTGGTGTCCACGATGTGGATGAAGGTCTTGCCGACCAGGAACTTCAGCTCGTTGCCCTGATCATCAAAGAAGATCGTGCGGGCAGCCAGGTTGTCCTCGATCTTGTCCGTGTTGCCCACAGCACGCACCCACGAGCCGCGGATGTAGCGGCCATTCTGGAAGATGTCCGCGGTGCCTTCGCCGGTCAGTTCGACCACCGGCTTATCCGGACCATTCTTGTACCAGGTGACCTTGGTGCGCATGAAGATGACATTGGCAAAGGTCGTCGGGCGGTTGTCCGCGCCATCGATGAATTCCTCGCCGTTGTAGTAGCGGTCATAGGTGCGGGTCTCCTCGTTGTAGCGATAGGAGGGAATGAAGTCCGGGCGGGTCTCGGTGCTCATATAGAACGCGCTGGCGCCGTGATCCAGACCCTCGGTGGTGAACAGCCACGGACGCTTTGCCGGCTCTTCCTTGGCAAACTCGTCGTGCACCGCACGCACATCGACCATCTGGTTGTGCGGCGACACATAGCCGCGCTGCGCCACAAAGAACTTGCCATAGCGCGCGGTGATGCCGTCGATGATCGGATAGATGAAGGTGTTCTTGTCCCACAGCTCTCTGTGGATCTTGCGCAGGTATTCCTTCACCGAGGTGCCCTTGGCTTCCTGGCTGCCAAAGAAGATGTAGCCGGAATTCCACTCCTCGCGAATCTCCAGCATCGGGATACGCGCCGAACGAACCGGGCCGGCCGCCGACGGAATATCGCCCATGAACATCGCGACGCTGCGGGTGTGGCCCTGGCGGTGCAGCGGCAATTCGTAGATCACGTCAGCCTGGCTGACACCCATGTTCGGGCGAGCCAGCGGATCGGTATCGATATTGACCATCACGGGCAGGTACTGGCCCTCCCAGGACTCACCGGTAAAGGGGTTGGTGCCCTGCACCCACTCGTTCTCCGGGAAGCCGCCCTGCGGCACCTTCATCTTGGGCTTCGCGGAATACTCGCCGCCCTCAATGGCCAGAAACTGGAGTTCGCGCTCCGCCAGCACAGCCATGGGTGCCAGTAGCATCAGCGCGCACAGCACCAACGACACAACGCTTCTGAACAACTGATTTTTCATGAATTTGAGATCCTCCTTCGTGACATGCCGCCCACGATCGAGCGGTAAGAATTGACACACAACGTGTGAATTATACTATAGATACGCAAGTTTCGCAAGTATATCACTCGTTTTGTGCGCCCACCGTCCGAATGGGCGGTCTACCCTATCAGACGAAGGACCCTGATGGTTTCTTCCAGCGTTTCCAAATTCCATGCAAAAGAATATCAATATGCAATTTTCGTCTCATCTTCCTTCAATTTTATTTTTATCTTCTCGAAAAAAGAGCAGGAACAACGCGATGTTTCGTAGAATAGACTGGAACTAAATGCAACTTCGCCTTTTCATAGGCGCTCGATCTTGCATTTTGAGGATCTCCATTGAGCAAGAGGAGGACACCCTTATGCCGCTGAACCTCTCCCGCCTGTGCCAGGCCATCGCACCATCGCTCACCCTCGCCATGGATGCCCGCGCAAAAGAAATGGCTGCGCAGGGCAAGCCAGTCATTGGCTTTGGCGTGGGCGAGCCAAACTTTGATACGCCCATCGCCATCCGCGACGCCGCCAAAGAAGCGCTGGATCGCGGCATGACGCGCTATACGCCGGTCAGCGGCACGCTGGATCTGCGCAAGGCGATCTGCGAAAAGCTGTCGCGCGACAACGGCCTAACCTATGCGCCGTCACAGATTCTGGTGTCCAACGGCGCAAAGCACTCGCTCTATACCGCCTGCCAGGCGCTCATCGATCCGGGCGACGAGGTGCTGATCCCCTCGCCGTGGTGGGTCAGCTACCCAGAGATGGTGCGCATGTGCGGCGGCGTGCCGGTGCAGGTGCCCACCACCGAAGCCACCGACTTTGTGGCCACCGCCGCGATGATGGCGCCGCTAATCTCGCCCAAAACCAAGCTGCTGATCCTCAACAGCCCGAATAACCCCAATGGCAGCGTGTGGACGCGCGAGCAGTTGCAAGAGATCGCCGCGCTGGCAGTAGAGAAGCAGTTCTATATTCTGGCCGACGAGATTTACGAAAAGCTGATCTATGACGGTTACCAGCACGTGTCGATCGCGTCGCTGGGCGAGCAGATTTACAACCAAACCATCGTGGTCAACGGCATGTCCAAGGCATACGCGATGACCGGCTGGCGCATCGGGTATGCCGCAGGCCCGCAGCACATCATCAGCGCCATGAGCGCGCACCAGAGCCACGCCACCTCCAACCCCAACGCGATGGCGCAATACGCGTCCATTGCCGCGCTCAATGGGGATCAGCAGCCGATTGCCGACATGGTTGCCGCCTTCGATGAACGGCGCAAGGCGCTGGTTGCGGGCATCAACGAAATAGACGGCGTGTCGGCCAAGCTGCCGCACGGTGCGTTCTACGTGATGATGAACATCCAGCGGCTGCTGGGCAAGAGCTACGCGGGCAAGCCGATCAAAACCTCCATGGAATTTGCTGACGCGCTGCTCAATGCCAAGCATGTCGCCGTCGTACCTGGCGCGGCGTTCGAGGCCGACGGTTTCTGCCGCCTCAGCTATGCGCTGAGCATGGATCATTTGCACGAGGGCGTGCGCCGTATCGCCGAATTCGTGGCGGAGCTCAAGGATTAAGGAGGCACTCTGTATGCTGGAGTTTGATAAGAAGAAAAATCTGCTGCTGCAATCCAAGTACAAGTATTCGTTGCAGGATGTCCCGGAGCCCAATCTCTACCGCGAGATCTACGAATACAGCGCCGTGCCCAAGGTACCGTTCAATCACCGCGTCGTGCCCATGAACATGCCCGACGACATCTGGATCACAGACACCACGTTCCGTGACGGCCAGCAGAGCGTATCGCCATTTTCTGTCGAGCAGATCGTCCACCTGTATAAACTGATGAGCAAGCTCGGCGGCCCAAAGGGGCTGATCCGCCAGAGCGAGTTCTTCGTCTACACCGACAAGGATCGCCAGGCGCTGACTGCCTGCCAGGAGCTGGGTCTTCGCTTTCCGGAGATCACCACCTGGATTCGCGCCAGCGAAAAGGACTTTGAACTGGTCAAGCAGTTCGGCATCCGAGAAACCGGCATCCTGGTCTCCTGCTCGGACTATCACATCTTCAAGAAAATGAACCTGACGCGCCGCCAGGCGATCGACAAATACCTGTCCATCGTGCGCGCCGCGCTGGAGCAGGGCATCGTGCCCCGCTGCCCCTTCGAGGACATCACCCGCGCCGATTTCTATGGCTTTGTCGTGCCTTTCGCTACTGAACTGATGAAGCTTGCCCGAGAGAGCGGCATGCCCATCAAAATCCGCGCGTGTGACACCATGGGCTACGGCGTCACCTACCCGGGCGTGGCGTTGCCGCGCAGTGTGCAGGGCATCATCTACGGCCTGATGCACTATGCGGAAGTGCCGTCCGCGCAGCTCGAGTGGCACGGCCACAACGACTTCTATAAGGTCGTGTGCAACGCCGCCACCGCATGGCTCTACGGCTGCGCGTCGGTGAACACATCGCTGCTGGGCATCGGCGAGCGCACCGGCAATTGTCCGCTGGAAGCGATGGCCATCGAGT
>JAVBUY010000042.1:0-10465 GCA_031554855.1 Eubacteriales bacterium | reverse complement strand
CTCGATCACGTCGTCGATGCCCTCGTAGCGATCCAGGCGGGTCAGGTCGTGCACCAGCTGCGCGCGCTGATCGCACCATTGCTTCACCTGCGCAAGCAGCGTGGGGTCATATTGTGCCAGCGCGCCGTAGTCCGCCTCGATCAGGCCCTGCACGCAGTCGATGCGCACAGCCAGCGGCGCTTCCGATGGGCTGAACCGTGGCTTTTTCGGGCAAGCGGACAGATACCCTTCGATCAGGCGATTCACGCGCTGGTTCAGCAGCGCATAGCATAACCATGTCGCCTCGACATAGCGCGCCTCATCAATGGCCTTCTCTAAGCGCTTTTTGTATTTGGGACGCTCGGCTTGCACCTGTTCCCGACTCTCCTCAGGCTGCACGGCGTTCACCTCTTTCGCGGTCTTTTGTCGCATTGCGCGGAAAAATTATACCACGTCCGCCTGCACGCGTCAAAAACATTTGACAAGCCTCCTTTGACAATGCTATCATAGGGGACAATTCAAAAGACTATCCTAGCTAGAGGCGCATCCTGCAAGAGTAGCGCGCGCGAGGGCGGCACCCATTGACCGCGCGCGAAAGGGTTGGATGCCGAAAGGAACGTCTGCCAAAGACGTTGCCTTGGTCGTACGCTTAAGAGGTGTGCGATTGTCACCGGCCATGGCGGCGGTGGAGCGCTGGCGCACAGGATACGCGACGGGACTGTCCTCATCGGGACAGCCAGGATCGCCCTGATGCGCGCACCCACCCGGGTGCGTTTTGTGTTTTTGAAAAACAAATGGGAGGCATGCAACATGGCAGAACTCAGGCGCAAGGTGGGCGTGGTTGGTGCGACCGGCATGGTGGGGCAGCGCATGCTGTCGCTGCTGGCCGAGCATCCGTGGTTTGAGGTGGTGACGCTGGCGGCGTCGGCGCGCTCGGCGGGCAAACCCTATGCCGAGGCGGTGGAGGGTCGCTGGGCATTCTCCTGGCCCATCCCAGAGCAATATCGGGCGATGCCGGTGCTCGACGCGGCGGACATTGCCGCCGTCACGCGCGATGTGGACTTCCTGTTCTGCGCCGTGGATATGAAGAAGGACGAGATCCGCGCGCTGGAGGACGCCTACGCCCGCACCGAAACGCCGGTGGTGTCCAACAACTCCGCGCATCGCACCACGCCGGATGTGCCCATGATCATCCCCGAGATCAATCCCGAGCACGCCGAAGTCATCGCGCAGCAGCGAGAACGCCTGGGTACGCAGGTCGGCTTTGTGGTCGTCAAGCCCAATTGTTCCATCCAGAGCTATGTGCCCGCGCTGCACGCGCTCAAGGCGTTTGAGCCGACCCGCGCGGTGGTCAGCACCTATCAGGCGATCTCCGGCGCGGGCAAGACCTTTGACCGCTGGCCCGAGATGGTGGACAATGTGATCCCCTACATCGGCGGCGAGGAAGAAAAGAGCGAGCTCGAGCCGCTGCGCATCTGGGGCAAGGTGGAGAATGGCGCGATCGTGCCAGCCGCCGCGCCCACCATCTCGGCGCATTGCGTGCGCGTGGCGGCCAGCGACGGCCACTTGGCCACGGTCAGCGTGTCCTTTGCCAAGAAGCCCACCGAGCAGCAGATCCTGGCTGCCTGGCGCGATTTTTCCGGCATCCCGCAGCAGCTGGGCCTGCCCAGCGCGCCCAAGCCGTTCCTGAAATACTTCGACGAGCCGGACCGCCCGCAAACCCGCCTGGATCGCGACTATGAGCGCGGCATGGGTGTGACCATCGGCCGTCTGCGCACCGATTCCTTGTTCGACTACCGCTTCATCGGCCTGTCGCACAACACCATTCGCGGCGCGGCCGGCGGCTCCGTGCTGACCGCCGAGCTGCTGTGCGCGCAGGGTTACATCCCGCAGAAATAAGGAGGGGCCTATGAAAACCAAGCAAGTTCTGTTCCGTGGCTGTGGCACCGCGCTGGTCACCCCCTTTACCGAGGACGGCGTGAATTTCGACGCCTTTGGCGCGCTGATCGACTTCCAACTGGACAATGGCATCGATGCGCTGATCGTGCTGGGCACGACCGGTGAGCCATCCACCATGACCGACCAGGAGAAAGCCGACGCGCTGGCCTACGCTGTGGGGCGCGCGAAAGGCCGCGTGCCGGTGATCGCCGGTGCGGGCGGCAACGACACCCGTCGCGCCATTGAGGCGGCCAAAGTAGCAAGAGACGCTGGCGCCGACGCGCTGCTGATCGTCACGCCCTACTATAATAAGACCACGCAGCAGGGGCTGATCGCGCACTATACCGCGATCGCCGACGCGACGGATCTGCCCATCGTGGTGTACAACGTGCCGGGGCGCACCGGCCTGAACATGACCGCGCAAACACTCAACATCCTGGCCGACCACCCGCATATCGTCGCCATGAAGGAGGCCAGCGGCAACATCGAGCAGATCACCGAGATGTTCCGCCTGTGCCACGACCGCATCGCGATTTACAGCGGCAATGACGATCACATCGTGCCCTTCCTCGGCCTGGGCGGCGAGGGCGTGATCTCGGTGCTGTCCAACATCTGCCCGCGGGACACGCACGAGCTGGTCGCCGCCTTCCATCGCGGCGAGCTGGATGCATCGCGCGCCTTGCAGTTCAAGCTCAATCCGCTGGCGCAGGCGATCTTTACCGAGGTCAACCCGATTCCGGTCAAAACCGCGCTGAACCTGATGGGCATAGCCGCCGGGCCGCTGCGCCTGCCGCTGGTGCCCATGCAGGAGGGCACACTGGCCCGGCTGAAGGCCGAGATGCAAAAGGCGGGACTGATCTGAATCGCCGACTAGCCCTGGGCTGACAAAAAATGCCCTAGCGCTAGGTAGATCAAGCCAGACGACCGAGGCGTATCGTGCAATACGCCGATGCGGCTGGCATAGATTGGACGCCGCGATAGGGCGTTTATCGTCAGCCCATCATAGGAGGATGCGCCATGCTACGACTATTGATCTCCGGTGCGCTCGGCCACATGGGTCGTACCGTCGCCGAACTCGCCGCGCAAAGCCCCGACATCACACTGATCGGCGGCATTGATCCGCGCGCCGATGGCGGACAGGACGGCTTCCCGCTGTTTGCCGATTTCGCATCGGTGACCGCGCAGGCCGACGCGGTGATCGACTTCTCGCATCCGTCGGCGCTGGAGCTGTTACTGGCTTTTGCCGCGCAACGCAAGGTGCCGGTCGTGCTGGCCACCACCGGCTACACGCCCGAGCAACAGGCACGCATCACCGCCGCCAGCCATGATGTGGCGATCTTCCAGTCGGCCAACATGTCCTATGGCGTGAATGTGCTGGTGCAACTGGCCGAGGCTGCGGCCGCCGCGCTGGGCGACGCGTTCGATGTGGAAATCGTAGAGAAACACCACCGCCGCAAGATCGACGCGCCCAGCGGCACCGCGCTGATGCTGGCCAAGGCGATCGCCGCCGCGTATCCCGAGCAGCGCCGCTTTGTGACCGACCGCCCGGCGCGCCACCAGGCGCGCGATGTGCGCGAGATCGGCATCGTCGCGGTGCGCGGGGGCACGGTGCCCGGCGAGCATGAAATCGGTTTCTATGGCGAGGACGAGGTCATTACGCTGACCCACGCCGCGCAGAGCCGCCGCCTGTTTGCCGCCGGTGCGCTGCGCGCCGCGCGATACGTGGCGGGCAGGCAGCCCGGGCTGTACAACATGCAGCAACTGCTGCTGGAGCAATCGCTGGTCACGCATGTCGGCGTGGAGCGCAATGTGGCAATGGTGTCGGTGCACGACGTTCCCTGCGACGATACCGCGACGCTGTTCGCGCGCCTCGCCAATATCAATATCGATATGATCAGCCAGTCCGCGCCGGTTGATGGCAAGGTGCAAGTGGCCTTCTCGCTGCCCGAAGCGGCGCTGGCGCAGGCCACGCAAGCGGTCGGTGCGGCAGGCGCGACCTGGCCACAGGCGCAGGCCGCCACCGGCTTGGTCAAGCTGACCGTATCCGGCGAAGGCATGGCGCATGCCTCCGGCGTGGCATCGCGCGTGTTCACCTGTCTGGATCAGGCGGGCATCGCGGTGCGGCTGATCACCACCTCGGAGACCAAGATCGGCCTGTGCGTCGCCGCCGCACAAGAGCAGGCGGCAGTGAGCGCTATCCGCGCTGCGTTCCATATTTAGCCTTGACCTGTCTAGGAAATTCTGTTATGCTGATGAAAATATATTGCAAATGAGGGGTACAGATGACGCATCGCCATTCGCATACGCTATTGCGCGTCTTTCTTTGCGCTCTGTTGGTGTGCGCGCTGCCGCTTTCGGCATTGGCCGATTTGTATATCTTCGGCGGCGGCGGTGGCGGCAGCCACGATGGCACCAACAGCTGCGCTGGCGGCATCGGCCCTGGCGGCAATAACGGGAATAGTTTCGCGGAAGGCGGACTCGGCGGCGGTGGCTGGGTGTCTAATACCAGCAGCAATGCATCCTCTGTCGCCGCTCCTCCGTTGGGTACAGGCTCCGGCAATGCCAATGGCTATCCAAATGCCACGGCAGGCAATGGAACTGCCGCTTCCGGAGACATCGGCGGCACGGGTGGATTCGCCGAAGTCCTGGCACACGCATCTATCCCCGATAACATTTACATCATTGGCGGTGGCGGCGGTTTTGGCGGTGGTATTCCCAGCAACCACCCCGGTATTGGCGGCAGAGCGCAGTTAACAGGCGCAGCCGATACCGCCTACGCATTTGCCAACGTATTGGTAGAAGCCGGAAATGCAGGAAGCGTGAGCGGCTTTGCCACTACCGGCGGCGCTGCGGTATTTGATTTCAGCGCCAACGGCAGCAGCGTCGCGCTCGACTCCCTGACGGTCAAATGCCTGGGCTCTTCTATCAATAGCGGCTTGCCCAACGTCTATATCCGCATGCTCGATGTGACTGGCCGCGATACCTTGATCACTCCGGTGCTTACTTATTACGATGCGATCGACCTGTCCAGCGCTACGATCGCCAATGGCCACACGCTCGCCCTGGAAAACAGCCTGGGTAAACTGACCTGTCAGGCGCTTTCCGTGCCGTCCAATCAGCGCGGCACGCTGGAGGTGTCAAACGGCGTCGCGTTTCGGCTGAGAACCTTGAACGTCCCCTCCAACTCCACCCTCACACTACGCGTTGGGCTCGATATGAAAGAGAAGAATAGTGGATTGCGGGCAACCACTGCGAACATCGCGGGCTCGACCATCATCCCCGTACTAACCACTGTGCCCACTATGCAGAAGGGTGACCACCTCGTGCTGATCACCGGCTGCGACGGCGCGCCGAGCAATGTTGGCTCGATCTATACCGATGGCAGCGGTAAACAGTACACCATGCGGCTTTCCGGCAGCGAGCTATGGCTCGTACTGGCGGATGGGCCCGTGCCCCCAGGCCCCTCTCCGGTTCCCGTGCTGCCCCAGACCGGCGACTCCTTCCCGCTGTGGCAGCTATCGCTGCTGCTGGGTCTGCTCGGTTGCGCCGCGCTGTGGGTAGCGCGCAAAGCCCGCCAAGCCGCGTAAGTACACATGCCAAGCGCGGATGCCGTTCGGCGTTCGCGTTTTTTCATCACCAGGAGGCTGCCTATGCCCCGCCGAGAACCGCTGGATCTGCTGATGCGCACCAAGCCGCGCGACTACCGACCGCACCCCAAACGCCGCTACAAAGTGGCGTTTTTCGCGTTGGCGGGGGCATGCGTCGTGTTGGCCGCGCTCATCGGCTGGCGGCTGGTGGAATACGCCGACGCGCGCCGTGCCTACGCCGCGTTGCGCGATCTGCCCGAGGCCACCGATGCACCGCCGCCCGCTGAGGCCGCACCGCCCGCTCTCTCCGCGGTCGTCAGCGATGCGCCGCCGCAAGGCCAAGCCTTCTTCAGCGGCAAGGTGAAGCTGCTCACCGACAACAACCCCGACACCATCGGCTGGCTGGACATCCCCGACACGTCCATTCAGTATCCGGTCGTGCAGGGCAAGGACAACGACTACTACATGACGCGCACCTACGAAAAGAAAAAAAGCGCCAGCGGCGCGATTTTTCTGGATTGCGCGACCAGTCCGGATCTGTCGGGCTTTAACACCGTCATCTATGGCCACAACATGAAGGACGGCTCGATGTTCAACGGCCTGCGCCTCTACGACCAGCAATCCTATTTCGATGCGCACAGCCGTGTCATCCTGACGCAACTGCGCAGCAAAAAGCACTACAAGATTTTCGCCGCGTACACCGCGCAGGGCGCGCAGGTGGATTTCATCGGCTATAGCGCGGTGGACGGCGAGTCGCGTTCGGCGTTCATCAAGGCGATCCGCAAGCGCTCCGCGCTCAAGAGCAATCAGGTGGTCAGCCGTGACGACAAGCTATTGACGCTGGTCACCTGCACGTCGGGCACACACGATTGGTACTGGGTGGTGCACGCCGTGCTGGTCGAGACCATCGACACAAAGCGAATGTAAAAGAGATGCGGTGAGATCATCTTTCGCAAGACAGAAAACAACAAATTCAATGACTAAGAAGCATTTGTTAAAAGGACGTCCAAGGGCGAGAGCCGTATCGCCAAAGCTAGCTGGTGTCCAAAATACCGTATGCAACAGACCATCGCGCTGTCATGGTCAAAGTGGCAGCTGAACGAGAGGACGGAAACATTCGCTAGTTTCAAGGCTCCTTGCTGGGCGTTTCAGGCTATGCGGTTTCCATTGGCGGCTTTTTCTAGAGAAGCACCCCCCCAGTCCCAAGCATTTGATTCTGCCCAATTTTACAAACAATGCTGTGACTAGGTTCTAGACCGCAAGCTGATGCCCTAGGGCTTATGCCGCCAAGTTTGCAGAAATGGTCGAGGCCGACGAAATCGCGGGGAGCCTTACAGAATCGGTGCAAATGATTTGGATGTCAAACCCTGTGACTGGTTTGGCACCCCAGGTTTTTGACGGCAGATCGAACCCATTGCGCCCGGAGAGCCTGATGACGAAGAAAAAGCAGTTTCGACCATGTCGGCCACTTTAGATCAGGGTCTGTGCCGCCCGAGATATCCTCGAAACCCCGGTGTTCCGCTGCCAGTTTTTTACACACTAAAAGGCACTGTAAACGGTTTTCGCCGCCCACAGGCCAAGAATCTTGCCCTGCAAATAAACCGGTTTGCCTATTATGCAACGAGCGGGGAGCATTCTCGTCCTTTGCAGCATTCAGCTTAGCTAATTGCTGCATAATGATCTCTGCTTGTCTTTCAATGCAAAAACTCCTTTGCTGACGCAAGTCGGTTGCCAAACCTGCTTGCATCGTGCAAAAGAGTTTTTGCCTTGTACATAGTTCTTTTTATCCAGCAGCATTGCTGATGGCTTTGTTTTGCTTCCAAGTCCCCTCAATCGATCGGCGCGGCGGCGGGCACTTCCTTGATCACCAGCTCACCGTAGTCGCCGCTCTCGCCGGCCTCTTCGCTCATCGCCTGTTCGCCCAGCGCGTTCTCGTCGTGTTCCGATTGTTCTGCGGCGCCGGGCTGCGTGGGCGTGGCGGTCACCAGCAGCTCATTAGGCTGCGGGTCGGCCACCGGCGCGCGCCCCGCGTGGAGCGCGATGATCGTGCCTACGACGATAACCAATAGCGCAGCCAGTACAATCAACATGATTTTGCGTTCTCTATTCATGGAGTTCCTTCCTGCGCGTTGGTGCGCGTGCCGTTACATAGATATCAATTCGATCAGGCCGTAGTCGCCGTCGTTGCGGCGATAGGCGGTGCACACCGCACCGGTCTCTGCATTGTGGAATGTAAAAAAGCTATGCCCGAGCAGATCCATTTGCAACAGCGCATCCTGCACGCTCATAGGCTTGCTGGCATAGCGCTTGACCTTGACCACCTTGAAGTCACTCTCGTCGCCCGCCAGCTCCTGCACATCGTCCATGCTCATCGGTTCGGGAATGGGCGTGGGCTCCTGGCGCAGATTGCGGTTCAGGCGGGTTTTGTGCTTCTTGATTTGCCGTTCCAATATATCGATGCCCTTATCGAGCGCAGGCAAGGCGCTTTCGCGCTCCTCATTCTCGGTGCGGAACTGGTGTCCCGCATAGGGCATATTGATCTCGACCTTGAACATGCGCTTGCTTTCAGAGACTTTGACGGTCAGTGCGGAGGCGTCCTCCTGCTCATGGCGGTAGTAGGCATCCAACCGCTGATGGATTTTCTTATCCATCGTTTTGAGGACATCCTCGGTCAGTCGGGCATCCTTGGTCATCATTCGGACGATCATGTAAAAACCTCCTTTGTGGCATTTTCTGGTGCTCCCCAGCGCTCTTCTATATTCTCTCTTCTTTATCTGTATTATATCATGCCCATCTCCATGTGACCAGAGCAAAACGCTGCCTGGAGTTTTTTTCATAATTCGAACGCTTTTTTAATCTTTGTGCGATTTCGTTGATTTGCCTCGCGCGATACGCTATACTGTTGGAAGATTCTTCAACGTGAAGGGGGCTATACATATGCGAAAATACACATTTCACCCCGAACTGCTTGGCAATGTAGAAGAAGGCCGCCCCAACCTGGGCGCTACTGTAGATATCGATGTATACCGGCTGATGCAATTCACGCTGCGCGACGCAATCGAAGCCGAGCTCGGCACCGAAATGGCCGACAAATTGTTCTATCGGGCGGGAAAGCAGGCCGGTGTGGAATTCTACCATCAGCACATCGGGCAAGTGGACTCGCTGGACGATTTTGTACGCAAGACGCAAACCGCGCTGCGCGAGAAGCGCATCGGTGTGCTGCGCATCGAGGAAGTGAAGCCCGAAGAAGGCAAGATCGTGCTGACTGTCGATGAAGACCTGGACTGCTCCGGCCTGCCCGAACTGGACTACGAAATCTGTGTGTATGACGAAGGATTTGTGTCCGGACTGCTGGAGTGTGGCACGGGCGCGAAATGGACCGCCAAGGAAATCGACTGTTGGTGTACCGGCGACCGTACTTGCCGCTTTCTCGCGCAGCGCGAAAATTCGTAACGCAAAATGCAACGAAAGGCGGTGGGCGCCATGCCAGAGCTTGAGCGTGCCCCTACGGACGCGACAAACGAGGCCATGCGCAACGCGGATCAAATGTTTGATTTGATCTATCGCTTGCTGTGCACCAGCAAGCCCCCCACCATGGACAGCATCCCGGCCAGCATCGCAAGCAACCCGCGATTTAGGGAAGTATGGAAGCAAATCGACGACCTGCGTGTGTTAAGCTCCGGTCTGCGGCGCGGCGAATTGAATCACTCGGTGGAGAGTCGTGGATTTGTGGTCTCCAACCTCAAGTCCGTCCAGGCGAACCTCAAGCACCTCGCGTGGCAATCGCGCAAGGTGGCCGAGGGCGACTATTCGCAGCGCATCGACTTCCTGGGCGAGATCGCCAGCGCCTTTAACGAAATGACCACGCGCCTGGCCGACGCGACCAACCAATTGGTGGACATGGCCAACCTGGACACGCTGACCGGCATCCCCAACCGCCTGGCGCTCAACCGCTTCCTCAACACCGCCTTCCACAATGCGCAATCCGGCAATACGCCGCTGACGGTGCTCATCATGGACATCGACCACTTCAAGAAGATCAACGACATGCACGGGCACTTGGCGGGCGATCAGGTGCTGACCGCCATCGCGCAGCGCATCCAGAAGCAATCGCGCCAACGCGACTTTTTCGCCCGCTACGGCGGCGAGGAGTTCCTGGCGGTGCTGACCAATACCTCTCTGGAGGTGGCAGAGCGCGTCAGCGAGCGCATCCTGCAATCCATCCGGCAAACGCCGATCCACGTTGATTCCAATCTGTCCATCCCGGTGACGATCAGCATTGGCGTCAGCCAGCGCGACGAAAAGGATCAGCACCCCGAGGACATCACCCGACGCAGCGATCTGGCGCTCTACGCCGCCAAGCACGACGGCAGGGATCGCTACCGTGTGTATGACCCAGCCATGGAGTTCGACGCGTCGAAGTATTAAAGCAAAAACTCCCTTCCATTGATCGATATTCCCTTTGCCCTTATGTAAAGATACATACACCCCCAGATATCGACGATCAGATTGGCCGCCATGGAAACAACAGGCGTGTCCACTTTTTCAGGGTAAGATATGCGCGCAACAAACGCATTTTTGTCCTTGGGTATGCATACATCTGAGCACTCCAAATATCCATCGCTCAGATCCACAGAGCTGTCAGCGCTATCTGCTTTTTCATCAATCCCCGCAAACATGGCCACGCCAAATATAACCACTGCATAACGCGCATGCGTCGATGGGTTGACGCAATGCATCACCACCTTGCGATGCATGATATCGTACTGGTAAGATTCTATAGTGGTTTCAAATAGCTGTTCTAGCGCCAATCGCAATGTGTCCACCCATGCCACCCCGTTCGCTATTGCTATAAAGTCGTCCATATGGACGGCTTTTTGCGTCTAAAAATACTCCGGCATGTACACATCGCGCCGGACAAACACGCGGCGCAACACCTCCAGCCGCTTCGGTGTCTCCAC
>JAVBUY010000224.1:0-15184 GCA_031554855.1 Eubacteriales bacterium | reverse complement strand
GCTCGCCCTGGATGCCCTGCGCGCCCTGCGGCCCCACGATGCTCCGCGCGAAATCCCATGTGTCCGGCGCGACGGCGTGGTAGATATCGCCGGTGTCTGTGTTCAGGTACATGTCGCCTGCCTTGCTGCCCACCACGCCCGCCGCGATGCCGTTGCTCGTGCCGGTCACCGCCGTGCCCGCGAACCAGACGGCATTGCTCGCGCCCTGCTCTCCGCGCGTGCACAGCACCCGGTAGTGCACCCCATCGTCAGCGGGCGTCACGCCGTGTACGCCGTCCATCATCACCACATAGGTCGCGCCCTGGTACTGCACCACGTCACGCAGCGCGTAGCTGGCCGTGGCGCTATAGGGTTGGGGCAGGCCATAGCCCACGCGCCCCGCCGCCGTAGAAACATAATCACCCATCGTTCCATCCCTCCTCAATATCCGTGTACCCGCTGGTACAGCATGGTGGTTCGCTCGTCGATCGCCCAGTCGATGCCGACCTGTGGCAGCGTCGGCATGCGCTGCATCACGGTCATGGTCGCGTCGTCCATGTACAGCGTCGCGTTGGTTACCCGCCCCTGCGGCAGATCCAGGTGGATGGTGGTGCTGTGGTCGCCCTGCGTCACGCTGCCGCCCGCCGCGCCGTCTGGGGGCAGCATGTCCACATCCACGCTCACCGTGTCCCACTTGGCCGTGGCGGCGCTGGCTGCTGCCGCTGCTGCGTTCGCGCCGGATGCCGCCGCGTTGGCCGCTGTGGCCGCCGTGTGGGCCGTGCCCGCCGCCGTGTTGGCCGCGCCGGTGGCGGCGGTCGCTGCCGTGGTCGCGGTCTTGGCCGCCACCGTAGCCGCCTCCAGATCGGCGATTTTGGCCAGCAGGTCATCCAGGCTGGGGATGATGTGCTCGGCATCTACGTAGCTACTCGATGTACCTGCACCGATGCAGAAATGCAGCACCGCCAGCGTCATTGTGGTTTGGCCTTGCTTCAGGCGCAGCACGCCCAATAGCGGCCCGGGCACCGTGTAGCACGCCTGGGGCAGCGTGACGCTGGCCACATTGCCCGCGATGATACCGGTCACCGGCACGGTGTTGCCGTCGCCGCGTTCAAAATACCCTGTCACAATGCCGGTCAGAGCGTGGGCGGTGCCACCGCTCTTGACCGTCACGCGCCAGGTGTGCGCCATGGTATCGCCCTGCATCATCAGCGCGCAGGGCCATACCGGGGCATCCTCCGCGCCGCGCTGCAAGTCGATTTCTTGCCGTATCGTCCAGTTGTCCATGTCTACCTCCTAATAGTCGCCGCCGCCCACGCTCTGCACGAAGGTCTGCACGAACAGATTGGCCTCGATGCGCGTCAGCTTGTCGGGCACCAGCTCCACGGTGTGCCAGGTGCCGCGCGTGATCTTGCCGTCGGCGTCCTTCGCCAGCCAGGGTACAATATTGAGCTCGGTGTCGCGCACCTGCGCCGCAGGGACGGTTTTGCCGTCGATGCGCAGCGTGATATAGCTGGCCTGGCCCCCCTCGTAGATGCCGTGCACCATTTCATGCCCATGCGCAGGCAGATTCACAGTGTGGCTGTGCCCGGGAAAGCTGTGGCTATGCCCAGGAATGGTGTGGCTGTGATACAGGCTGTGCGTATGGCTCATGTAGTGCCGGTGTGCGCCGATGGGATGTGCATGGGGGTGGCCATCATGCGAATGGTACATGTAGTGGCTGTGGCTGTCGCCGCCGTCGGTATTGCCGGTATAGTCGCGGCTGCCATCGGTGTCGGCGGTGGCTTCGCCGGTGGTCTGCTCGTAGTTGCCGCTGGGCGGCTCTGTGACGGTCAGGCTGCTGGCGTCGGTGTTAAAGCCCACCCCGCCGTCCAGCGTCACCGTGGCGGACGCGGAGACCGATGTGGTGCCGCCCACCCCTGTGGTCGTGCTGACGCTCCCGCCCACCTCCGCGCCGGTCGCGTAGGCGCGAAACGCGGATAACTGCCAGGATAGCAGCATCTGGTTGATGCGCACGCAACCGGCGGGGACATACACGCGCATGATGGCCGGGTGGCCGGTGTCGGCGTTGTCGGCGAATTGCTGCGCATATTGGTTGGTCGCGCCTTGGCTGTAGAGCTCGGCGATGCCTACGCGGTCGGCGATCTGATTGATGCTGCCTGCCACGTCCAGCGGCGCGTTGGCGATGGTGATCTGGATATCGCTGGGCGCGCCGTACACATCGCCCTTGCTGATGTCCACAATGCGCGCCGTGAAGCGCGTGCCCCGATCGTCGTCGCTGACCGTCACCATCTTGCCCGGCATGTGGGTGTCCCAGGCGCGATCGGTGAGCTTGTGCAGGTCAGTCGCCGCCACGCTATAGCTCCAGGTGGGGTTTTTCAGCCGCTCCAGCAGCGCCGCGCCGCGCTTTTTGAGCACCGTGGCATTTTCGATGCGCGTATCCACGAACACGCTGCACTTCACGCCCCATGTGCCGACGGTGTCGGCGTCCAGGTAGGGCTTGCCGCCGTTGACGTCGCGAATGGTCAGCTGGTTGATGCCCTCGCCGTAGCCCAGGCACTACAGCCGCGTCACCAGCGCGCTCGCCTCCATGCTGCGCTTGATCTGGCGCAGGTTGCGCATGTAGTGGATGCCGCACCCGGGCGCAGTATCCGCGCGGCGCAGGTGCAATGTCCAGGGCGTGGTGTCGGTGTCATAGTCCCAGGTGTAGGGCGTGGTCAGTACATTGCCCAGCGACAGGATTGCCTTGAGCAGCGGGTCGTTCTCGAACTTGTAGACATATTCGTCGGCAAAGTCGCAGTCGCCCAGTTGCCAGCGCTGCGTGCTCTGCTGGGCCAGAATGCTGCGGATCACCTGGGCGGTCTTGATGCCCGTGCCGCCGATCTCAAAGTAGCCGAACACCGTGTCGTCCAGCAGCGTGGCGATCACATGCTCCAGCTGGTACTCTGTCCAGCCGCTGCCCTCGCTGTCGGGGATCGCCAGAATGCGGTATAGCCCGAGCTTGCGCTTGCCATCGACAATGCGCACGTAGTTGTGCGCCGCGCAATAGATGTTTTTCGGGTCTGCGGCGGGCAGCCGGAATCCTGCCACCCACAGATCGTTGTGCTTGAGCTGGTAGCTCACCGCGTCGGCATTCTCCAGCACGGCCAGCAGCCGCTGCTGCTGATCGTAGACCTGCACATACTCCATAGCGCCCCTCCTTATGCTTTGTCGTCTTTGCGGCAGGTCGAGGCGGCTATAGCCTCTACCGCATAGAACAACTCATTGGCCAGGCTTCGCATCGCGCACATATCGTCGCCAAACCAGGCACAGGCGGGGCTACAGGGTTGCATATTGCGCAGGGGGCATAACCGAGGCGCGGGTTTGGGTGCTTCACCCGGGTTGTGTTTGTTTGCCATCATATCCACCTCCCTCGCGCCGTCAGCCGCACGTCGGCCTTTTTGGTGCCGGATCCATAGGTCGCAGTGATGATTGCGGTCGTCGTGCCAGCGGCTACCAGGTGCTCGAATCGTGTCACATAGGGCAGCGCGTCTGCCTCGCCGATGTGCGCACCGATGGGTGGCTCCATGTCGATCGCGAGGGTCTGGCCGGGCAGCAGCTGCAATCCGGCGGCCAGCGATGCTTTTTTGCCGCCGATGGTGATCGTGACGCTGGTGATGGCTGCCGTGCCCGAGTTCGTCAATTCGCAGCACACCGGCGCGGGCTCTCCGGTGTACAGCGGCAGCGGTATCGTGGCTGTACCGCTGCTGCCCAGGGTAGCGCGCGCCTCACTTGGCCGCATCGCGTAGGCGTAGGGCTGGCATAGCAGCTCGATGGCCAGGCCACCGTCGATCCAGCCCGCCTCGTCGAAGTGCACGCCCGCCGGTACCTCGGCCAGCAGATATTTGTCCGGCTCGTAGTCCCAGATCAGGGGACGGCGGCCTGCTTTGAGCCATGCGGTGATGCGGCGGTAGATGCGTTGCGCCGCCGCCTGCGTGGGCGGCGTCTCCATCAGGTACAGCATGCCGCTGTGGCGCATCAGCTCGTGTGTGCGGTCGTCGCCAAAGGTCAGCGTGCCGCTTTGTCCGGCGATTTTGAGGGTTTCAAAGCTGCTGGCGGGGCTGACAGGGCGGCCGCTCTTGGCGACATAGATGCATCCGAAGTCGCGCAGGCAATGCTTGCCGTCAAAGGAAAAGTTGATCTCGCGCAGGCTCACCGGCAACACCTCCGAAATACATAATTATTTACGTAAAATACTTGACTTTACGTAATGGCTGTGGTATCATAAGAGCATGGAAGGGGGGACAACATGAAACGGCGGGACATCATCCGGCAGATCGAGGCGGCAGGCTGGTATCTGCTGCGCGAGGGGAGCAAGCACACGGTGTACTACAACCCAGACGCAGCCGCCCCAGCGAAAAAGCTCATCGAAGTGCCGAGACACCGCGAGATCAACGAATTGCTTTCCAAACAGATCCTCAAGGACGCGGGGCTGCTGCAATAGCCCCGCCCCTTGGGGCACCCATACACCACAAAAAGAAAGGAAGATCGAAATGAAGGAAACCTACATCGCGCAGGTCATGTGCTGCGAGGAGGGCGGGTATGCCATTGCTTTTCCGGATCTGCCGGGCACGCATGCGCAGGCTGCAACGCTCGCCGATATCGTGCCGGAAGCCGAGGACGCGCTGGCTGTATTTCTTGCCGCCGCGCAACAGGTCAAATTGCCGGTTGCGCCCCCTTCGCCGCCGGATGCGCTGACCTTCGCGCCCGGGGACATGGCGGTACCGATTACCGTGGATCTAGAGGCGTATCTGCGCCGCCAGGATGAGCGACCGGTGCAAAAAACCGTGTCGCTGCCCGCTTGGATGGCAGAGAGCGCAAACCGCGCCGGATTATCGCTATCGAAGGTGCTGCAAGAAACGCTTCGGGATCGTCTGCATACCTCGTAACGCGCCCCGCGCGGCACGAAAAAGGCACCTGCCATTGGGCGGGTGCCTTTTATCGCTATACGGTGACCATGCGGCTCGTCCGACCGGCCGCACTTTGCCCGCCGCGCCGCCGTGCCGCTCTGCTGACGCCCGGCTCCAGCTGGTTGGTGAATTCGTACCCATCCAGCGCAATGCGCGGATGTGCCACGCCCTTGCGCTCCATCGCGTCGGCCACGGCATCTCCCAGGCGCGCATAGTCGATGCCTGCGCCTTGCGCGTCGCTGCCGCCGGTCACGCCGCGCGCGGCCATGCCGCTTAGGCTGCTGGCGGCGGCCACCACCTCGTGCATATTGCCGGTGATGCCGCGTGCAAAGCCCCGGTCAAAGTTCAGGCCGATGTCCTCCATCACGCGGCTGGGGCTGTGGATGTCCAGCTTGGCCTTGGCGGCTTCGTAGGCCGCCTGTGCCGCCGCTGTGGCCGCCGCCGTGATGGTGCTCTCGTTGTCGCGGATGCCCACCGCGATGCCTTTGGCGATGGCCTGGCCGATGTATTCGAACTTGCTGGCGCTCTTGTCGCCCAGCCCCAATAGACCGGTGCCCGCCACGCCAAATGCGCTGTTCATCGCCGAGCCCGCCGCCGTGGCCAGGTCGTTGGCTGCGCCGAACGTGCCCGGCACGGCCTTGTCCTTCATGCCCGCGTTGATGCCGGTCGCGGTGGCCTGGCCGTAGGGCTTGGTCTTGGTGCTGGTGCCCTCCTGTATGCCCAGCTCCAGCCGGAACTTGTCCAGCACCACTTTGCTCACGTTGGCCACCGCGTTTTTCAGGTCGTCCTGGTTGTCGGTAATGCCGCTCTGCATGCCGGTCATGATGTCTTTGCCTGCGGTCTTGGCCTCTTTGCTTTCCTCCGACTGGTCGCCAAAGCCGAAGATGGACTTGATCGCGTCCCAGATCTTGCCGAAGATGCGCTTGACCGCGTCGCATACTGCGTCCACCGCGCTCTCAAAGCCCTGCAAAAGGCCGTCCAGGATGAAACCGGCTGCGCTCTGCGCCTCGGTGCTGGGGCTGGCGATGCCAAACACGGCCAGGATGGCGTTCCAAATGCCGACGAACACATTCTTGATGGCTTCCAGCAGGCTGCTGACCGCGCTCTCTAGGCCATTGACCAGCCCTTGTATCAGGTTCAGTCCGAGCCCCAGCCAGTCCACGGCGGCCAGGCCGTCCCAGATGGCGGTCACGATCTCCGGCAGCCGTGCTAGCAGCTCGGGCAGCGCCTCGATCAGGCTGGTGGCCAGCTTCACCATCATGGTGATGGCCAGCGGAATCAGCTCCGGCAGCTTGTCAATGATGCCGTCCATCAGGCCGGTCACAATGCTCACAGCCGCATCCAGTAGTTTGTCGGCGTTCTCGATCAGGAAGGTGACGATGTTGGTCAGCAGGTTCACCGCCATGTTGGTGAGCGGTTCTACGTTGGCCACTACGGCGTCCAGCAGCGATTGCAGCAGCCCAAATGCCGCAGGCAGCAGTTGATCCATGAGGCCCGGCAGCTGCTCCACCAGTAGGCCAACCACGCCGGAAAGCGCGCCGGTCACTACCGGGATCGCATCGGTGATGAGGCTCGAAACTTGTGTCATCGCCGTGCCGATGTTGGTGGTTAGGTTGGTGATGATGGTCTCCATCTCGCCAGGCTGCAATCCGTCTTTCAGCGCGTTGGATACGTCGGTCATCGAGCTGGTGGCCAGGTCTACCAGCGGCTGAAAAGCCGGAATCAGCAGCATGCCCACGGTGTCCTTCAATCCGTTGCTGGTGCTGTTTAGGCGCTGCATGCTGTCGTCAAAGCTGCCCATGGCGGCCAGCGCGCTGCCGGAGAACACCGCGCCAGCGGCTTCGGCCTCGTCGCCCAGCCTTTTCAGCGTGCCGCTGCCCGCCTCAATCAGCGGATTCAGGTCTTGCGCCTTTTTGCCGAATAGCTCCATGGATAGCGCATCGCGCTCGGTTTCATTGCTTACTTTGCCCAGCGCGTCGATGCAGTCAAAGAATACATCCTCGCTGTCACGCAGCTTGCCATTGCTGTCGGTAACGCTGACGCCCAGTTGTGCAAATTTTTCCTGCGCACCCGCGCTGCCTTTTTCGGCTGCCCCCATTTGCTTGATCATCTTGGCCATCGAGCCGGTCATGGTCTCCACCGGCACGTCGATCAGCTCGGATGCATACGCCCATTTTTGCAGCGTTTCGGTGCCGACGCCGGTCTGTGTGGATAGCGTCAGCACATTGTCAGCCATCTCCGACGCGCCCTTGGCAAAGTCAAACCCTTTGACGACCGCTCCAGCGGCAGCGGTTCCGATGGCTGCGACAGCGGCAGCGGCGGCATGCGCCGTCGCCACAAAGCCCGCGCCGATCACCGCCCCGGCAGCAGCCATGATGTCCTTGAACTTGCTATTTTCCTTGGCGCTGTCGGCGGCCTTTTCGCCCTCGTTTTTTACGGCTTTGCCCGCGTTGTCGGCGGCAGTCCCAAGGCCCTTTTCCGCGTTCTCGGCGGTGGTCAGGGCAGCGGATGTTTCAGTTAGCGCATTGCCCACGCTATTCATCGCGGCGCGGGCGTTGTTCAGCTGAATCTGCAAGCTCTGCGTCTGCTTGCTGTTCTCGCCGAATTTTTCAGCCGAGGCTTCCATCTGTGCGTTGATCAGCGCCACCTTTTGCTGGTGCAGATCGTACTGCTTTTGCAGGTTCTTTTGCTTTTCGGTCAGCGCTTCAACGCTTTTTTCCTGCCCCTTAAAGGCGGTGTCGGTCACTTTGGCGTCGCTCGCCAGTATGGCCATCCCACGGCTGATGTCGCTTAGCTCACTCTTGAATTCTTTGGAGCCGAGCATGCTTACCTTGGTTTGGATTCCGTCGTCCTGGCCGTTCGCCATATGCGGGGCCCCCTTATGGTCGCGGCAGCCGCGAAAGGCGCTGTTCCTGCGGCGTCTGCGCCGCTTTTTCCTGCGCTTTTTCGTGGGATCGGATCATTTCGCGCTGTAGGTTCACGATGGCGCGTGCGCTCATGTCCCAGAAATCCGCCGCGGACACGCCCAGGTCAAGCGCATGGTAAAGCAGCCACGCCCAGGGGTAGCATTCGTCGCCGTCCTCCTGGCCGTGGCCGTCTAGTTTTTTCTCTCGTCAGGGGTGGGCAGGCTCTGCTCGATCCCTTTGTGCAAGAGGTCGCCCGCGTTGTCGATGGCGTCCAGCGTAAAGATGTTGTCGAAGTCCTCCCAGCTCATGTCGCAGCCAGCGGCCACCAGCGCGCCGTAGCAAATGGCCGTGATGGCGCTGTGCCGATGGTTGGCGTATTCGGTCAGGATGCTGTAGTAGCCGATGTCACGGCCATACTCGTTCGCGTAGATGTCCTCGGTGATGCGCGCGGCGCGGTTGCAGAATTTCAGGGGGTACTGGATGCCGTTGAAGGTAAGTTTGTGGGCGCTGTTCGATAGGTCGCGGCCCATTTGCATGGGCCGACTGCCCTGTGGGCTCTGGTTGTTCACTACGCGCGGTTTGTGCTTGTTGGACATAAGGATGCGGCGCACAGTCTAGCCATGCGCCGCTTGCCTCCCTTGCTGTTTGATTCAGGGCATCAGGGTTATTCCGGTTGGGCAGGCGTGCTCGAGGGCTCGTACACCTTGGCAAACCAGCCGTCGATCACAGCCACCGGGATGGCGGCATCGTCGGTGTCCACCACGACGACGGGCAGGCCGTTGTCCATGCGGCTATCAAAGCTGCCCTTGATCTTGGGCGTCTGGTACTCGATCTTTTCGCCAGCGGTTTTCGCGGAGATCTCTTGCTCCGAAAATTGGCCCTTGTACAGCCACCACAGCTCCTGCGCATCGTTGTCCTTGGTCAGCGCGAAGCCGATCGCGCAGGGGTTGGGATCGCCGCCTGCGCCGAGCATCTGCACGCCGTTGGCGTCTTTTTTGCGGGCAAACATGCGGTCGCGAACGGCGGCGCGGATCTGATCCAGGTTCACTTCCACGTCATAGCCGTCGATGCGCTTGGTGCGCCGCACCACGCGGTTGCTGGCGTCCAGGCGGCCATCGCGGTATCGGGGCGTCAGTTTCACCTCGATGGACGCGCCCATGATTTCGACATCGCCGTATTCCGGCGCGCTGGTGCTGGTGTCCCGCTTGTTCATAAAGGCGATGTGCACGTCCAGGACACCGTAGTAGTAACCGATGTTTTGCTGCTCGGTGGGCATGTGGGATTCCTCGCTTTCTCTTGCCCGCGCAGGCGGGCTGCCGGGCGTTACCCGTCGTTTGGCGCGCTCCACCGGCAGGTGATGGGCCGGTAGTGGCGCTTTAGGTCGCTGTCGTATAGCTTGGGGCCGACGCTGCCCACGCGGATGCCGCCGCGCGTCAGCGCGCGCTGGATGCTGCGCAGCTCATCGCCGGTCAGCGGTCTCTCGCTGTATACGGTCACCTGCACCATGTGCTCGGTGCGCAGCGGTGTGTTGCTGGCGTATAGCGCGGGGGTGTCCAGCAGCGCTTGCCAGGCCAGGTAGATGCGGCCCTTGCCAGCGGAGGGCAGTTGTGTGCTGGGATAGGGCAGCGCGGAAAGTGCCGCCGCAAAGGCTTGATCCACGTCCATGCTACCCCTCCCGCTCATATTCTTGTTTGATCACATCTTTGGCGGCGTCGCCATACAATTCGAGCGTGTTCCGCATCCAGGGATTGGCGGGCACATCTCCATGGCCATATTCCACGATGTTGCCGATTTTGGCCAGCGGTTCGCCGGTCTCGGGGTCGTTGCCCACGGGCCGAACGATGCAATGGTAGCCATCGCCCGCGCTAAACTTCACCGGCCCCGCCTTGATGCTTTGCTGCAAGTGTCCCATGTGACAGGGCACATTGCGGCGCAGCAGCTCGGCGATAAACTGCCCGCCCTTTTTGATAGCACGCTCGGCGCGTTCGTCAGCTTCCTTGGCGCGGGTATCCAGCTGCTGGATGAGCAGCTCGACGCCGCTGATCTCGAATCCCACGCTATCTCACCGCCTCAACGCGGCGTGCTTTCAGTTGCAGAAAGTCGCGCCGGTATCCCAGGTGGTTGATGTGCAGCACGTCGTAGGCTGTTTTGCCCAGCACGATGCGCAGCGGGCCTAGCCTGTCCAGGCCCTCGCGCCAGCGGATCGTGAAGGTGACCACGTCCTCCATCTGGTGTGCCGCCGCTTCAAAAAAAGCGCGACCGCCGACGTCCTTCATGCCCGCCCATGTGTCGCATACCTTCCAGTAGCGCACCGGGCGCACGCCCCGGCTGTCCGGCTTGCATGTCACCGCGCGCAGAATGCGCACCGGATGGCGCAGCTCGTTCAGGGGGATCATGGCGCATCACCGGCTTTCTCCGGTGTCGGTGTGTTGCGCAGCTGATGCAGGATGGAGAATACCGTCGGCGGTATGGTGGCTAGCGCTGCCTCCACATTGCCGCGCGCCTCGTGCATGTGCGTGGCCAGGCAGTATACCATCAGGTCGTACTTGGCGCTGTCCTCCCGCTTGGGCACGTCGGCGTCGGCTGCCCATTCGATGGCTGCCTCCAGGCACAGCTTGGGCAGCACGTCATCGGTGTCCGGATCCAGGCAGGCGTATCGCTTAAACCCCGTGATGTCGGCCATGTCGCGGCACCTCCCTGTGCGTATGGTTGGGCGCACGCGCGCGGCGGATCATGTGCATGGCAAACAGCTGCTCGATGTCCTCCGGCGATTCCGGCGTGTAGGTGTCCCCGCGCTTGTACTTGCGCCTGCGTATGGTGCAGTCGTCTCGGATGATGTAGGTATAGCGCATGGGCATGTCTCCCTTCTAGGGCGTCGGGAAGGATGCCGCCACGGGAATGCCCGTATTGCGGGCGGTGAAGAAGCAGCCGCGTACAAAGGCCATCACCTGCTCGCTGATCTCGGGCTCGCTGGCGTTGCAGGCGGTGGGATTTTGTACGTCCACGTTGATGCTCACGCCGCGTCCGGCACGGATGCTGCACGATACATAGGCGGCGATGATGCGCTCGCCTTTTTCGTTCACCACGGTGACGGACAGGCTGGGGTTCTCGCTGGTTTCCACAATAATCGGCATAGAGATGCCCCTTTCATGATGCCGGGCAGCCGCGATGCACGGCTGCCCGGTTGTGATGGGATTTAGCGTGCCGCCAGCGCGACGAACGGACTGCGCACCGTATTGCCTTTGTACGGCGTGATCGGGCGCGTCCACTTGGGCTTACCGCCCATGCGCAGCGTAAAGCGGAATGCCTGCTCGCCGTAGTCAAAGCGCACGTGCATGCTGGTCTGCGCGTCCAGGCCGCCCTTGGTGATGCGGCGGTATTGGCTCATGTCTGCGAACACGATGTCGCCCACGCTGCCCACGGCGGCGTTGTGCTCGGTGGGCACCACAGGGCGGCCCAGCAGTGCGCCGTTGGGCGCGGAGGCCATGCCGCCGGCGGGCACCCAGATCGGCACGCCGTGCACATGGGTGACAGCGGTCTCGCCGGTGCCGGTGGTTACCTCGTTGGTCAGGAATAGCTGCATCAGCAGCAGCTCGATATCCTGGTTGATAAACCAGTCGGCGTTGGCGCGGTTGGCGGCGGGCATGGCGTTGTACATCTTCAGGATGTTTTGCAGCAGAATGGTGCCAGAAGCCTGGCCGCTCTCCTTGGCGATCTTCACCAGCGAACCGTTTTTGCTGTCCAGGACGCCCAGCGGCATGCCGTTGCCGGTGCCCCAGAAGCATACGTCATTGACCTTGAAGGAGAATTCCTCCGCGAACGACTGTTGCAGGAAAGCGCCCATCGCGGCGTCGTCTTGCAGCATCTCGTCGGTCGCGTAGCACAGGCCGGTCAGCTTGTGCAGGTCGGTCTGATCTTGCTCAAATTGCGACTTGCTGGCGGTGTATTGCCCCGCCTCGCCCGTCCAGAATGCCTGAATGCCGCCGTTGCGCTGGCCGTCGGTGCGGTTCTCGTCCTTCAGCTTGTTGATGATCAGGCGGTTGCCGGATACCGGAATTTCCTCGGTTTTCGAGGCGATCACCGCCTGCTCGAAGGTCAGGCGCAGGATGCCCTCGGCATACTCCGGCGGCACCAGGTAGCCGCCGTCGGCGTCGGTGCCGATGTTTTGGCCGGTGGCCGCGCTGTGAATCTGCGCCACCTGCGCCATGCGCGGGTCGGGCGCTCTGCCTGGCACCAGGCTGGACACAGCGCGGAAAAAGTCGCCGGAGCTGCGGAACAGCCGCCCGACGGCGCTTTGCGGATTGCCCGCGTTGGGGTTCTCCTGCGCCATGCGCGTGCCCTCTTGCTGCTCCAGTGCGGTGCATGCGGATTGGATCGCGTCATAGCGGTCGCGGCTGGCTTGCAGCTCGCCCAGCTTGGCTTTGACAGTCTCCGGATCGGCCTTGGTATCTCGAGTCAGGGCATACACAGCGCGGCTCTGCTCGCGGATCGTATTGCCCAGGTCGGTCAGCTCGGCGCGCATCTCGGTGATGGTCGCCTCGCTGCGGTACAGGTACGTTTGCAGCATCGCGTTGGCCATAATCAGTGCCTGTGCGCGCTTGAAGTGCTGGCTAAACATGTGTTGGTATCCTCCTTTTTTAGTCGAGTCCCTCGGCGAGCGACAGGGCTTGTAGGCCCATCGCCTCGATGTTGGGCTCGTCGGTGTCCGCCTCCGGATCCGGCTGCGGTTCATCTGGGGTGTTCGGTTGGGGTGCAGGTTCAGGCTCGGGCGCGATGGGTTGCTGTTGGTTGCGCGCGCCAGCCATGGCCTCGGCGGCCTTGGCGTCCAGTGCATAGATGGCCGCGCGTCCCAACATGCTGGGGGCGAAAATCGGCTCGGTCGATTCGCTGTCTTGGTACAGGATCCCATCCGCGAAACCGTTGGCCACGGCGGTGGCGCTGCCCATGTAGGTCTCGGCGTCCATCAGCGCGGCGATTTCCGCGCGGCTTTTGCCGGTGCGCTGCGCGTATACGTCGATCTGTCCAGCCTTGATTTCGTCCAGCACCTCGCTCATGTGCAGCATCTCTCGGCTGTCGCCGATCGCGCGCGCCCAGGGATTGTGCAGCATGATCTCGCCCGGCGGGGAGATCAGGATCTTGTCACCGGCCATAGCGATCAGCGATGCGGCGCTGGCCGCGACACCGCTAACCTTGACGGTCAGCGTGCCGTACTTGGCCTTGTGCTCGATGAGCATGGTGTAGATGGCCGCCGCCGCGAATACATCGCCGCCCGCGCTGTTGATCCACAAGGTCAACGGCCCTGGGCAGGCCGCCAGGTCGGCGGCGAATAGCTTGGGCGTCACCTCGTCGCCCCACCAGCTCTGCTGGCTGTCGATGATGTCGTCGATGCGCAGTTCATACGCACCGGCGTTGCCGACGCTCGGAGCAAAACTCCAAAATTTTGTCATTGCTTGTTCTCACCTCCTTGCGTGGGCTCGGTGGCCTTGCTTCCCAGCAGCAGTTCAGGGTGGTTCACCGATATGTGCAGCGGAATCATGTCGCGGGCGCACATCAGGTGATCGCCGTCGGGGTGAGGTGCTTTTCCATCGTCCTCGCGCACCTCATTCACCGTGTTCCAGCCGCCACGGATGGCCATCTGGTTCTTTTCGGCCATGGTCTTGATGTCGGCGCGGATCAGCGCGTTCAGGTCAAAGCGAAATCGGTAGCCTTGGCTATACTCTTTGGGCGTCAGCATCTTGCAGTTGAGCTCCTGCTCCCATTGTGTGAGGATCGGCAGGATGGTCAGCTGCAAAAACTCCTGCATTTGCTGCTCTGCTGTGGAAAAGCTCGTGTCGCTGTAGTCGCCCAGCAGGTGGGGCGGGATGTTGTACACCGTGGCCACCCGGTTGCGGGTCACGCGCTCCACATCCAGCAGCTTGGCATCGACCGCGCTCTGTGTCAGCGTGGTGGCGGTCATGCCACCCTCGATCACGACAATGCGCCCGCCGCTCTCGCGGTAGGCGTCGTAGAACTGCTTGATCAGGGTCTGTTTTTGCTTTTCACCCAGGCCGGTGTTGGGCACATTGAGCACCACGCCGCTGTTGATGCCCTCGAGCTGGCGCAGCGAACATTCTTTGATCTGCTTGTCGTAGTCCAGCGTGTCGCGCAGCACGTCCAGCGGACGGATGCCCAGCTCACCGTTGGCGCTCATGTGCTTGATGGCGATCACCCGGCTGCCATGCAGCGGCGGTAACGGCCCCTTGTCGCCTTGCAAAAAGTACCACATCTCGCGCGTGATGGGGTCGCGCTTTGGGGTCACCCGTGTGGGATCCAGCACATCCAGCCGCACGATGCCCAGGCCGCTCTCGCGCGGCACCAGCAGCGCATAGGCGCGCCCCTCGATGTTGCGGAACGCTTCCATCGTCTGCAAAAAGCTAAACGGCGTACTGCCTGGCCCCGGCGCAAAGGCCACCATCTGCTCGCGCGGGTCGTCGCGCTGCAATTCGCGCCCTTTGTACAGGTGCAGCGGGATGCTGGCCACCGTGTTGCTGATGCGGCTGACCGCCGCGTAGATCGCCTCGCTGCCGGTCATGCTCACGTCGGCGCGCACGCGGTTGATGCGGGTGGCGTCCTCGGGCAGCTGGGTGCCCCCGCTCTCGTTTTTCGGCTTGTCCCGCGACCGGGGGCGAATCAATCGGTTCCAGATGAACGGCATGTGTCGGCCTCCCCTCAAAATACGTACAAAAAAAGCGCCCTCTCGGCGCGATCAAAACCGACAACGTTGTCGGTTTTGCCGGGCATTACCACAGCGGCAGCACGGTGATGCCGATGCTGGCGTCCTCGTTGGCCATGGGCCGCTGCTGCATCATCAGCGTGTGTGCATCCAGCATTGCCATGAAGCCGTCGATCTTGCGGTAGCGGTTCTTCTTCACCGGCATCCAGTTCTCTTTCTCGCGGTCGCTGTAGTTGTTGCGCAGGCGCACATTGTGCATGTACCAGCGCAGCATCGGGTCATTGTTGTGGATGATGCGCCCGGCGACCAGCTGTTCTTTCATGTCCTTCATCGGATCATTGAGCGTCAGCGGGCCCTGCCGGATGATGTGGCAGGCGAAACCCTTCGCTTCCAGCATCCTTGTGAGCCACACGGCGTTGGCGGGGTCGTAGCCGATGCCCAGGATTTCGTATTTTTCCGCCTGGGCCTTGAACCACTCGAATACCGCTTCCTGCGGCACATAGTCGCCGTCGCAGATCGTCAGGAATCCCTGCATCGCCCATTCGTAGTAGTCGATCTTCTCGTTGTTCAGCTCCACCTTGCGGCGCGGCACCCAGCTGTGGTGCAGCACAAACAGATTGCCGTCGTCCAGCGAAAACTCC
>JAVBUY010000055.1:0-19257 GCA_031554855.1 Eubacteriales bacterium | reverse complement strand
CAGCCCGGTGGCCAGCCCGATCTGGTTGCCATAGGCGCTGTAGCCCGCCGCCGCCGTCAGCACCAGCTTGCGCTGTGGCAGCTTGCCCCGCATGGTGTCGGCCACGGGCAGCAGCGGATTGGCCGCGCCGGTGACGCGCATGGCCTGATACACGTATGTCCGCCCGGAGAGCGGATCGCGGATCGCGCCGCCGATGCACGTGGCCGCGCCGCCGAACGGCTCGATTTCCGTCGGGTGGTTGTGCGTCTCGTTCTTGAACATCAGCAGCCAAGGCTCTTTTTGGCCGTTGACCGAAACGTCCACCTTGATGGAGCAGGCGTTGATTTCCTCGCTCTCGTCCAGGTTCGAGAGCAGGCCTTGCCGCTTGAGTGCCTTTGCGCCGATGGTCGCGATGTCCATCAGCGTGATGGGCTTCTGCTTCCCGGCGTGCACATCGCGCCGGAGCGCCAGGTATCGGTCAAACGCCGCCTGCACAGCGGGTTTCTCAATATGGATCTCGTCCAGCGCGGTCAGAAACGTGGTGTGGCGGCAATGGTCGCTCCAGTACGTGTCGATTACGCGAATCTCGGTCAGCGTGGGGTCGCGGCGCTCGTCGCGAAAATAATCGCGGCAAAACAACAGATCGGCCTCGTCCATCGCGAGGCCGTGCTGCCGCACAAAATCGGCGGCATGCGCATCGTCCATCTGGATGAAGCCCGACAGCGTCTGAATGCTGTCCGGCTGCGGATAGTGCTCCTGGAGCGTCTGTTTTTCCCCCAGGTCTGCCGCGCGGGATTCCACCGGATTGATCAGGTACGCACGGATGCGCGCCAGCTCGTCGGCGGAGGGATCACCGGCGAGCAGCACCACACGCGCGGTGCGCACCGTGGGCCGCTCCACCTGGCTGATGAGCTGGATGCACTCCTCGCAGCTGGCAGCCCGCGCATCATACTGCCCCGGCACATACTCCGAAGCGATCACCGCATAGCGCCCCTCAGGCAGCGCGTCGTAGGCGTTGTCCAGCGGCGGCTCCATCAGCACAATGGGCAGGCATTGGTCAAACAGCGCCCGGTCGATGCCCTCCACGTCATATCGGTCCAGGACGCGCGCGCCGGTCACGCTTTTCACCAGCAGCACATCCCGGATTTCTTGCAAGAGTCCGTTCGCCTCCACGGCAAACTCGGGCTTTTTCTCCACATAGACGCGATATACAGCCATGAGAAGTCTCCTTCGTGCTATCTGTTTTTCAGCGCGGCCGCGCCGATATCCCGACGCATGTGCATGCCCTCGAAATGCATGCGATCGGCGGAGGCATACGCCTGGGCGATGGCCGACGGCAAGTCCTCCGCCGTCGCGCACACGCCGAGCACGCGCCCGCCGGAGGTAAGGAACGTGCCGTCGCTCTGGCGGCGCGTGCCCGCGTGGAATACCTGCGCGGTGCGTTCCGCCGCATCGATGCCCCCGATGATCTTGCCGACCTCGTAGTGCTCCGGATAGCCGCCGCTGGCCAATACCACGCAGCAGCTCGTGCCATCGGAGAAGGCGCAGTCCACCGCATCGAGCGTCCCATCGGTGGTGGCGCGCAGGATGGGCAGCAGGTCGCTTTTCAGCAGCGGCAGCACCGCCTGCGTCTCGGGATCACCAAAGCGGCAGTTGTACTCGATGACCTTCGGGCCGTCCTTTGTCAGCATGAGGCCAAAGTACAGGCACCCGCGAAACGGGCAGCCCTCCTGGCGCATGGCGGCCAGCGTGGGCAGGAAAATCTGCTCCATGCACTGCGCCGCGATATCCGGCGTGTAGTAGGGATTTGGGGCGATCACGCCCATGCCGCCGGTGTTCAGGCCCTGGTCACCGTCCAGCGCGCGCTTGTGGTCCATGCTGGACACCATGGGACGGATGCTCGTGCCGTCGGTAAAGCACAGCACGGACACCTCCGGCCCCTGGAGAAATTCCTCAATGACCACGCGGGCGCCCGCCGCGCCGAATTTCTGCCCGCGCATGATGTCCTGGATCGCCTGTGTCGCCTCGTCGGCGGATGGGCAGATCAGCACGCCCTTGCCCAGCGCCAGGCCGTCGGCCTTCACCACCAGGGGATAGGCGGCCGACGCGACATAAGAAAGCGCATCCTCGGCATCACCAAACACACGGTAGGCCGCCGTGGGGATGCCGTATGTCTGCATCAGCTCCTTGGCAAAGACCTTGCTGCCCTCGATGCGCGCGGCGGCCTTGCTCGGGCCAAAGGCGGGAATGCCACGCGACGCGAGCGCATCCACCAACCCCATGCAGAGCGGGTCGTCCGGCGCGACCACCACATAGTCCATCGCGAACTCTGCCGCGAAGGCGACGATTCCTTCGACATCCGTCGCCTGGATCGGTACGCAGATCGCGTCTTGCGCGATGCCGCCATTGCCCGGCGCGCAATATAGATCATGCGCGTCGGGGCTTTCCTTTAGCTTTCGCACGATGGCGTGCTCGCGGCCGCCGCCGCCAACGATCAGTATCTTCATGGCGCCTCCCGGTGGTTTTGCATCTGCTTTTCTTGGGATATCGCCGCCGCCAGCTGCTCGGTCTGTTCGGGCAGCAGCGTCCATTCCGCCTCTTGCATGTCGCGCTGTTGCAGCGTCTGCGGTGTGTCGCCTTCCAGCACAAGCACGGCCTGTTGCGCCAGAATGCGCCCGCCGTCCGGAACCTCATTGACCAGGTGCACCGTTGCACCGGTGACCTTGACGCCCTTTTGCAGCGCGGCCTCGTGCACCCGCAGGCCATAGAACCCCGCTCCGCAAAACGAGGGGATCAGGCTGGGGTGCACGTTGACGATGCGGTCCTCATACGCGCGGATCACGCACGCATCCAGGATCAGTAGGAAGCCCGCCAGCACGATCATATCGATTCGGTGTTCGCAGAGCAGTGCCAGCAGCCGCTGGCCATAGGCCGCAGGCGACTCCTTCGGCTGCCTCTCCAGCACGATGCCCTGCACACCCGCGGCCTTTGCCCGGCAGAGCGCATACGCGTCCGGCTTGTTGCTGACCACCAGGGCGACATGCCCGCTGGATAGGGCACTGCTTTGCTGGGCGTCGAGCAGCGCCTGCAAGTTCGTGCCCCCGCCGGACACCAGCACCGCAATCCTCACCATAGCACGATGCCGCCTTCGCCTGCTTCCACTTCGCCGATGGCGTAGGCATCCTCTCCGCTCAAACGCAGCGCGGCGAGTGCCTGGTCGGCGTCCGCCTGGGCCACGGTGACGCACATGCCCACGCCCATGTTGAATGTGTTGAACATGTCGCGCTCGGGGATGTTGCCTGCCTGCTGAATCGCGTCAAAGACCGGCGGCACGCGCACAGCGCGCTTTTCGATCTTCGCGCGCATGCCCTCGCCCATCGCGCGCGGGATGTTCTCGTAGAATCCGCCGCCGGTGATGTGCGAGATGGAGCGCACCGCCGCGCCGCTGGCCAGCAGCGCCAGGACCGGCTTCACATAGATCTTGGTGGGCGTTAGCAGCGCCTCGCTCAGCGACGCGTCCAGCCGTCCGCCATCATGCAGGCCAAACACCTTGCGCACCAGCGAGAAGCCATTGCTGTGCACGCCGCTGGAGGGCAGTGCGATCAGCACGTCGCCCGCGCGCATGCTGTTTTTATCCAGGATCTTTGCCTTGTCCACCACGCCGACGGAAAAACCGGCCAGGTCATATTCGTTCTCGGGATAAAAGCCGGGCATTTCGGCGGTCTCCCCACCGATCAGCGCGCACCCTGCCTGCACGCAGCCCTCGGCCACGCCGCTGACAATCTCGGCCACGCGCTCGGGCACGTTCTTGCCCACGGCAATGTAGTCCAGGAAAAACAGGGGCTTGGCGCCGCAGCAGATGATGTCATTCACGCACATCGCCACGCAGTCGATGCCCACCGTGCTGTGCTTGTCCAGCAGAAAGGCGAGCTTGAGCTTGGTGCCCACGCCATCGGTGCCGCTGACCAGCACAGGTTTTTCGATGCCGGTCAGATCCAGCTCGAACAGCCCGCCAAAGCCGCCCAGCCCCTCCAGCACGCCTGTGGTCATTGTGCGCGCCACGTGGCGCTTCATCAGTTCCACGGCCTTGTATCCGGCAGTGATATCGACACCGGCCGCCTTATAGCTTTCGCTTTCGCTTCTCATGACAAAACCTCAACGCTCTTTTTTAGAAAGGGGCGCTTGATACTTGGATGCTTGCGCGTACTGGGGCGGCGGCACGGGGTATTCGCCGGTGAAACAGCCCTTGCAAAACCCGCAGGTACTCTGATCCGCCAGCTTGTCCACCGATCCGACGCTCAAAAATCCGAGGCTGTCCACGCCAATCATGCGCGCAATTTCCGCCACGCTGTGCTGCGCGGCGATCAGGTGATCGGTGCTGTCGATGTCCGTGCCAAAGTAGCAGGGGTGGATAAACGGCGGCGAGGACAGGCGCATGTGCACCTCGGAAGCGCCCGCCTCGCGCAACAGGCTGACGATGCGCGCGCTGGTCGTGCCGCGCACAATGCTGTCGTCGATCAGCACCACGCGCTTGTTTCGCACGGTGGTATTCACGACATTCAGCTTGATGCGCACCGCGCTCTGCCGCTGCGTCTGCTCTGGCTGGATGAACGTGCGGCCAACATACCTGTTCTTGATGAAACCGATGCCGTAGGGGATGCCGCTTTGCCGCGCATAGCCGACGGCGGCGTCGATGCCGCTGTCGGGCACGCCAATCACCACGTCGGCCTGCACCGGATGCTCCAGCGCCAGGAACGCGCCAGCCCGCAGCCGCGCAGTGTGCACGCTGCTGCCGTCGATGAGGCTGTCCGGCCTGGCAAAGTAAATGAATTCAAACACGCACAGGCTGCTGGGGCACTTCTTTTCGGCTTTCAGGCTCCTCATACCGTCCGCAGACACCACGATGACTTCGCCGGGCTCCACATCGCGCACGAAGGTCGCGCCGATCGCGTCCAGCGCGCAGCTCTCGCTGGCGAACACCGTGCCGCCGTCCAACTCACCCATGCACAGCGGCCGGAAGCCATGCGGATCGCGCGCGGCGATGAGCTTTTGTGGGCTCATGATCACCAGCGAGTACGCGCCCTCGATGCGCGCCATAGACCGCGCGACGGCACTTTCGATGCAGTTTGTATTCAGGCGCTCCTGCACGATGATGTCCGCGATGACTTCGCTATCGCTGGTGGTGTGAAAGATCGCGCCGCGCGATTCCAGCTCCTGCCGCAGTTCGTGGGCGTTGACCAGGCTGCCATTGTGGCACAGCGCCATCGCGCCCTTGCGGTGGTGCACCAGCAGCGGCTGGGCGTTCAGGCGGCTCTGTGTGCCGTTGGCGGCGTAGCGGCAGTGCCCGACGGCCATGCTGCCATCCGCGAGGTTTTGCAGCGCCTCGCGCGTGAATACCTCGTTGACCAGGCCGACGTCTTTGTAGTAATCGATGACGCCTTCGTTGTTGACCGCGATGCCGCAGCTCTCCTGTCCGCGGTGCTGCAAGGCATACAGCGCGTGGTACGCTTCGGCCACCACGCCCTTTTGCCCATCCTTGCGAAAGATGCCGAACACGCCGCATTCCTCGTGCAGTTTCTCCAACATATCGATACTCATGACTCCCCCAACAGACGCTTCATGATTTCGTGGTAGGCGTTCTCCACGCCGCCCATATCGCGACGGAAGCGATCCTTGTCGAGCTTCTCATGCGTGGCGGAATCCCAGAAGCGGCAGGTGTCCGGGCTGATTTCATCGGCCAGCACGATGGTGCCGTCCGCCGTCTTGCCAAACTCCAGCTTGAAGTCGATCAGCTCAATGCCCAGGTCCTTCAGGTAGGCGCAGAGCACGTCGTTGACTTTCAGGCTGTACGCGCAGACCTTTTGCAGCTCGGCTTCGGTCGCCCAGCCCATGGCCGCGATATGGTATTCATTGACCATCGGGTCGCCGAGCTCGTCGTCCTTGTAGCAGAATTCCAGCACCGTCTTTTGCATCTTGGTGCCTTCCGGCAAGCCCAGGCGCTTGCTGAGGCTGCCCGCCGCGATATTGCGCACGATCACTTCCAGCGGCACGATGGAGACGCGCTTGACCAGCGTCTCGCGCTCGCTGAGCTCCTGCACCAGGTGCGTGGGCACGCCGTGCTGCTCCAGCAGCTTCATCAGGTGGTTGGTCACACGGTTGTTGATCGCGCCCTTGCCCTCGATGGTGCCTTTTTTCGCGCCGTTAAAGGCGGTGGCATCGTCCTTGTAGTCCACCAGCACCAGGGCAGGGTCGTCGGTCGCATACACCTTTTTTGCTTTGCCTTCGTAGAGCTGCTCCATTTTCTTCATGGGATGCCTCCTCAATGATTGCATGATGCAATGTGTTATTCAATCGTGAGCGCCGCGTCTTTGCTCAGCACGGTCTCACGCATCTCGGTGCGCATGTTTTGCAGCCTCGCGTACAGGTCGCGATCCGACACGGCGAGGATCTGCGCGGCGAGCAGCGCGGCGTTTTGCGCGCCGTCGATGGCCACGGTCGCTACCGGCAGCCCGGCGGGCATCTGTACGGTGGAGAGCAGCGCGTCCAGCCCATCCAGCGTGGAGGATTTCACCGGGATGCCGATGACCGGCAGCACGGTCTGCGCGGCGAGCGCGCCGGCCAAATGCGCGGCCTTGCCCGCCGCCGCAATGATCGCGCCAAAGCCGTTTTCCGCCGCGTTGCGCGCGAAGTTCGCGGCGGCTTCCGGCGTGCGGTGCGCGGAATAGACATGCGCCTCTAGGGGGATGTTCAGGCTTTTGAGCTGCTCAAAGCAAGGCTTGAGCACAGGCAGATCGCTATCCGAACCCATAATGACCGCTACTTTTTTCATGGGGATTCCTCCGATTGTTCGTGTTTTTGATGGGGGATCGATCAAATGGTGCGTGATTGAAATTCAACTCGCGTTTTTACTTGCGATTCCCCGAAATATAACGAACGATAATTTATAGTAGACTAATTTTGTTCGCATGTCAATTGAAATCAGCAGATTCATTTGTTTTTTTCGCGATCGTGCGCATGCGAGCGCAAGAGCATAAACAAAACGCCTTCGGGAGACAGGACGGTCCGAGCGGACGATCTTGTCTCCCGAAGGCGTTTGGGGTGGGGTTATTGCGCGCGCTTTCGCCAGCGCAGGCACAGCGCGACAAACGCCAGCACCGAGACCGCCGACACCCAGCACCCGGCGGTCAGCCCGGGCGGGGAATAGGTGAAGCGCACGGTGTGCTCGCCCTCGGGCACGCGCACGGCGGTGAACACATCCAGCGCGCGCAGCACCTGGGCGGGCTGGCCATCGACGGTGGCGCGCCAGCCGCCGTCGTAGGGGATGGTGGCGAACAGCACCTGGTCTGTACCGGCATGCACGCTGCCGCGCACGTCGCCGTCGCGCCAGGATACGTCGGTCATCGCACCCGCGTAGGCGACGTCGCTCATGGCCTCCAGTGCGGCGATGTCCAGCGAGTAGAGCCGCTCCTGCGTCAGCGCGACCTCCAGCCCATCGAGCAGGAAGGCGGCCTCCAGCATGTCGCCCGCCGCGTAGTCGCCGACGTAGTGCGATTCGGACACGTCGTAAAGATCGACCGACAGCACCGGCTGGCCGTCGATGGTCAGCGTGCCGCTGCCGTCGCCGTGCGCCTTGGCCCAGTAGGCATAGACCGGGCCGTCGACCTGCGCGGTAGCCTGGCGGGACAGCGAGGGGACGCCCAACGAGTCCTCGATCCAGCGCAATACATGCTCGCCGTCGGCGGTCTCGTGCGAGGCGAGTGCGTCATACACCGGCTCGCCCAGCGCCATCGGCACGAACACATCCTGCCCAAACAGCGCGCGGAACATCGCGTTTTGCAGCGCGAAGATGTCGTCGCGCAGCAGCACGCGCTCGCCGTGCGCGGTGTACGTGCGCACCGGCTGCATTTGATAGTCCAGCGCGTTGGCCGGGGCGGTGAACGCCAGCGGGAACACGGTCTGGTTCTCGTAGGCGGTCAGGTCGCCATCGGCGGCGGTGGCGTAATAATAATCGTTGAGCGGCTGCTTGGCCAGCACATACTTGAGCCCCCACAGGCTGTCCAACGCGATGGTGCTGTGCTGGTGGTTGGCGACCACACTCTCGGACTTCAAGCCCAGGCGATTCAGATACGTCACAAACGCGCGATCTGCGGTGGTGGCGTAATAATTGAAGCCCTTTTGCCCCAGCGACAGCGCGCTGTTGAGCAGCGAGGCGGTGTCCTCGGCGGTGCGATAGGGCTCGTCGCCCTCCGGCGGCAGCTGCGCGTGGATCGCGGCGCGCTGGCCGAGGTAGTCCTGCATGGCGGTGCGCGCGGGGAAGGGCAGCTCCACCGAGACGCCCCACAGCGTCAGCGCGGCATTGGCCAGCATCTCGGCAACGGCCAGCGCGGTCATCACCGTCGCCAGCACCTGCCGCGCGGCGGGGCGCAGCCTGTACAGCGCGAGCAGCAGCGGCCAGAGGATGAGCAGCGCAGTGAGCAGCGCGGGCACGGCGGGATGCGTGGCCGATAGGCGGAGCGGGTGCGCGAGGTGCAAAAAAGCCAGCGCCAGCGCCGACACGGCGGCGGGCACCCAAACCCGTACGCCGCCGATGGCCAGCAGGCAGCGGTGCGCCATCACGATCCACAGCATGACCAGCACGAACGAGAAGCGGAACTGGAACCACGCGGCGTAGTCGAACGCGTGCCACACGAAGGTGAGCGGGCGCACGATGAGCGCGGGCAGGATGCACAGATTGAGCAGCAGCGCGGCCAGGCGGTCGCGCAGCGGGATCTCTTTATTGAAGCAATAGGCGGCCATCAGCAGCAGCGTCACCGTGCCGCAGAACAGCGGCGCGCCGCCGATGATCTCCGGCGTGTCGCCCTGGATGGTGTCGTGCACGCCGAAGAACAGCCGCGCGAGCAGCGTGGGCACATCCGGCATGGGCAGCGGCGCTGCGCCGGACACCGCGTTGGGATTGAGCACATCGGACAGAAGGCGCAGCGCGGTGGGCAGTAGCAGCACCGCCGCCAGACCGGCGGCCAGCGCGACGCTGCCGGCAAACCGCGCGAGCGTGCGCCCGATGCGCGCCGGGAGCTCGGACACCAGCAGCCACACCAGCCACAGCACGACCAGCAGGCCGGTCATATACGACAGATAGAACTGCGTGAAGAACGAGGCGGCCAGCGCCAGCGTGAACAGCCGCCAGCGGCCCTGGCGCACCAGCGCGGTCAGCCCCCACAGGATCAGCGGCAGGCACACCAGCGCGTCCAGCCACATCACGTTGGTGGCGTAGCAGAGCGCGTAGCTGCACAGCGCATAGCACACCGCGAACAGCAGCGAGAAGCGATCCGGCGATTGCAGCGCGTGGCGCGCGAACAAGGCGTACGCCAGCCCCATCAGCCCGACCTTGAGCACCGTCATGGTCAGCAGCGCGGTGGGCAGCAGATCCGCCGGAAAGGCGACCACCAGCAGCGACAGCGGGCTGGCGAGATAATACGTGATGAGCGGCAGCGTGTTGCTGCCCATGCCCGCGTCGAACGTGTACGTGAGGCTGGTGCCCTCGGTCAGCGCGCGGCGCAGGTGCGCAAAGAAGTGCAGGTACTGGCTGTTCATGTCGCCGACGGTCATGCTGTGCGCGCCCAAGGGAAACACGCCGGTGACGCCCAGCGCGATGCAGAACCCAATCATCGGCAGCAGCAAGGCCAGCGCGGGCATCCATGCGCGCCGCAGGAAGGCAGGCTTGGTCATGCGTTCGCTCCTTTATGCTGGCGGCGGCCCACTAGCGCCAGCGCGACCAGCGCGGCCAGCGACACCGCCGACACGATCGCCCCGGGCACAAACCCTGGCGGCGTATAGCGCAGCGACACCTGGTGCGTGCCCTCGGGCACGGCCACTGCGGTGAACACATCCAGCGCGCGGGAGACCGCAACGGGCGCGCCGTCCACCGTAGCCCGCCAGCCGGTGTCGTAGGGGATGGACAGATAGAGCACCTGATCTGGCCCCGCCTCGACCGTGCCGGTGATGCCGGTGGCGTGCCAGCGCACATCGCGCAGCTCGCCCGCGTAGGCGATGTCGCTGGCGTCGGCCAGGGCGTCCATGTTCAGCGAGTACATGTAGTCGCTGTCCAGCATGATCTGCTCGCCGTCGAGCACCAGATCGAGTTCCACCGTTTCGTCCGCGTCAAAGTCGCCGACGTACACCGCGCACGACAGGTCGTACTTGGGCAGCTCGACGATGGTCTGGCCGTCATACTCCACGTGCGCGTCGCCGACCTGCGGCATGCCGGTGAAGTAGATATACAGCGGGCCCGCCTGCGCGGTGCGGATGGTGTAGTGCACGGTGGAGGTCTGCTCGCTGCCGTCCCACGACAGGCTAGTGGAGCCATGGTCGGCGGGCTTGGCGGTCACCGCCTGATAGGCGACCTCCTCGCGGATTACCGGGGTGAACAGCTCGCCGATCTGCTCGCCGAACAGCGCGCGGTACAGGCCGTTCTCCATCTGGAAGAAGTCGTCGCGCAGCACGGCGAACACCTCGTTGCGCTGCGCGGTTTTCAGCGGCTCGGAGCGATAGCCCAGCATGCTGCTCGGCGCGGTAAAGGCCATGGGCAGCACGTATTGGTTCTCGGCCAGCACCATGCCGTGCTGCTCGTCCAGCGGATAGTAATACGCGTTCAGCGGCGCATGGCTGAGGGTATAGCGGATGCCCCACAGGCTGTCCAGCGCGATGTTGGTGCCCAGGTAGTGCGAGCTGACGCCGCGGCTGAGCAGCCCGAAGCGCGACAGATACGCGCACAGCGGGCTGGAGCTGGTGGAGCTGAAGAGCTGGATGCCCATATACCCCAGCGACAGTTGGTCGTTGGGGTGCATGGTGGTGTTGTCGCCGACGCGATACGGGGCATCGGCGGTGTCGGGCAGCTGCGCCAGCAGCGCGCGCCGGTTGCCCAGGCTTTCGCTCAGCTCGGCGTGGCGGCGATAGGGCTCGTCGAAGTCGATGCCGCGCATCGTGAGCACCATGTTGCCCGCCATCTCGCCGCACACCAGCAGGATCATCACCCAGCTGAGCGCGCCGCGCCACGTCGGGCGCAGGCGATACGTCAGCAGCAGCAGCGTCCACACCGCGAGCAGGACCAGGATGGCGGTCGGCACAAAGCGCTGCGTGCTGGCGTACTCGATGGGATGGACGAACAGCAGGAACACCGCGCCCGCGACCAGCGGCAGCGGCAGCACCCATGCGCGCACGCCGTCGATGTGCATCAGGCAGCGGTGCGCCATCGCCACAAACAGGAAACACAGCAGGAACGTGAACCGATATTGGAACCAGGCGGCGAAATCAAACGCCTGCCAGAAGTACGTCAGCTCCGGCACCATGGTGCTGACGAACAGGAACAAAGTGATCACACCCATTGCGATGCGCTCGCGGCCCGGGATGTGCTTGTTCGTGAAGTACGCGATCATCAGGATCAGCGAAATCGTGCCCGCGTACAGCGGCGCCGCGCCCGCGCCCTTGATGCTGTCGATCACGCCGAAGAACAGGCGCGAGATCAGTCCCTCCAGCGGCGCGCCGGGATTTAAGACCTTGACGGTGATGTTGGCCAGCTCCGCGCTGGTGGAGAACAGCCGCAGCGCCGTGGGCACCAGCGTACAGGCGCACAGCCCGGCGGCGATGCCGGTGGCCAGCGAGAACTGCAGGAAGCGCAGGAACGGCCGCTCCACGCGCAGCACCCACAGCGCCCCCGCGAAGCACAGGAACGTGAAGATGCCCACCATGTACGCGATGTAGAACTGCGTATAGAACAGCGCGGCCAGCGCCACGCACAGCGCGACCCACTTGCCGGTTTTCAGCAGGCGGTAGGTGAGGAGCAGCACGATGGGCAGCAGCGCCAGCGCGTCCAGCCACATGATGTTGCTGGCGTAGCTGGCCACATAGCTGCACAGCGCATAGCACGGCGCGAACAGCACCGCCGTGCGGTCGCGCTCGCCCAGCACATGGCGGGCGAACAGCGCGTATGCCGCGCCGCACAGCGCGACCTTGATGAGCGTGATGACCATCAGCGCCTCGGGGATGGCATGCGCCGGGAACAGCGCCACCAGCAGCGACAGCGGGCTGGCCAGGTAGTATGTGTACAGCGGCAGGAAGTTGTCGCCCATCGCGGTGACGAACGAGTAGAACACGCCGTGCCCGCCCAGCAGCAGCTCGCGCAGGGTCGCATGGAAGTGCATGTATTGGTTGTTCATATCGGCGACACAGATGGTCATCTCGCCAAACGGATACACGCCAAAGGCGATGTACGCGGCCAGCATCGCGACGCCGGACAAGAAAAATGCGGATACCGCCAGCCAGACGCCCTGCATGCGGGAGATTTTCATAGGCACACGCTCCTTCAAGCAATCAACACTTCATTATACATCAGGATCGCATACATGGCAAACACACCGGCGGCGCGCTTGACAGGATTTTGCGCGCCGCCTATACTGGAGCACGAGCCAAACGCAGGGAATGGCGCGTGCCGTTCGTTTGCTAGGTGGACGGGCAATACGATCCGGTGTGACCGGAGAAAAGAGGCAGCATGCACAGCCGATACATGCGCAGGGGGATGGCGTGGGCGCTGGCGCTGCTCGCGCTGGTGAGCACCGCCGCACCGGTGCGCGCCGCCGAGCCGCTGGTCTTTGCGCAGGGCTTCTCGCGCATCGCGGCGCACAGCGACGCCGGGCGCAGGCTGGAGGCGGAGTTTTCGCTGATCCCCGGCGCGCTGCCACTGGGCAAGGAATCCTCGGCGGGCGTGCTGCAAGCCATGCTCGGCGGCATGCGCGTCACCGTGGCGCAGCAGACCGGCGAACAGGCGCTGTTCGATGCGGCGGTCACCGTGCTGGGTCAGCCGGTGTGGTCGCTGACGCGCACGGCGCAGGGCGACAGCGCCACCTGGCGCAGCGCGTACTGGCCGGGCGGCGTGACCGCGCCCAAAGGGGTCAACGTGTGGGCGGAGCTGTTCGGCGGCGACGTGATGGGCACCGGCGCAGAGGCGCTGTTCGCCATCGGCGCGGTCAAGCAGTCGCCGGAGCAGCTGGGGCGCTCGCTCATCGAGCTGGTGCGCAGCGTGCCGCAGGGCACGGCGCTGCCCGCCGCGCAGATCAACCAAGTGCTCGACACGCTGCTGGCCGAGGGCGTGCCGGAAGGCATGTTGCGCGAGGCGTGCGCCGCCTGGCGCGCCGCCGGAGACCTGTCGCTGAAAACCACCTGGGAAAAAGACGGCGACTGGCAGCGCGTGCGCGGCGAGCTGCCCATGGCGCGCGGCGAGCAGGCGCCGTGGGTGGTGGGCTTTGACGTGCGCCAGAGCCACACGAACCGCCAATACAACTTCCGCGTGGATCTGTCGCTGCGCCAGGACAAGGACAACCGCCTGGTCATCGAGTTCTCGCGCCAGGTGCAGACGCTGGCGGGCGACATCCACAAGCAGGACAGTGTGCTGGCCTTCAGCGGCGTGCTGGGCGGCAGCACGGTGCGCGGCCAGGTGCGCGAGGCCAGCGAGAATGCCTTTGCGCTTCAGAACGGCGTGCTGGTCGAGCAGCTCACGCAGGAATGGAAGGCCAGCGGCAACACCGACAACACGCGCTGGCAAAAGGGCGACATGCACCGCTGGGCGGTCAACGTGCGGCAGAAAGGCACGCTGCACAGTGCCCAGGCCGCCGACGCGCCTGCCAGCTTCGACGGGCAGGCCGATATCTCCATGTATCGCGCGGGCAAGGTGTTCTGGCAGGGGCAGGTGCCCTGGCGGATGCACACCGCCGCCGCCGCGCCGCTGCCCGCCGCCGCGCCAACGACGGACTGGGCGGCCATGACTGCCGAAGATCGCGACGCGCTGCGCCAGCACACCCAGGACGGCATTTGGGCGGCGCTGGCTATGCTCTGGCCGCGCCTCGCCGGATCTTAGGGCAACACCGCACACATCGTGCGCACTGCCCTCGCAGATGTTTCCGCGCCGCTACGGCTTCCTACAGGCACAGGCTTATCGAGCAGCACGAAAATCTGGCGCGATGTCCGTGGCACGCCTTTGTGCGGCATGGCCTTCGCATAGAACTGGATTGTATCCGGAATACTTTTCCGGTATAATAACGCGGATGACTACCCCAACGTGGATCGCATGAAATGGAGGGAAACACGATGAAGCATATGAAACAATGGATGCAAAAGCTGCTGGCGATGGCGCTCGTGCTGATGATGGCGTGCGTGCCGGTGCTGGCTTATGCGACCGAGGCGGTGCCGGTCGATGTGGAGGGCGCGGACGCCACGCTGACCGACGCATATCAGGAAGTACCCGGTTCGATGCTACAGGAGCGGTTCTATGCCGCGCTTTATGAGGGGCATGAAGTGACATTTAGCATGCAGGTGCAGGACTTTGCCATGCCCGCCGCGGTGATGACCGAGCCGGAAGCGAAGGAAATCGCCGAGATGGTGCGCGCGGTGCTGACGGCGATGCGGTTCGACGTGTCGGTCGTGATGCACGAAGAGCAGGCCATCGCCAACATCGACGTGCGCATGCAGGACGTGTCGGTGATGCACATCGCCGCGCGCGTCGCCGCGGACGGCGTGTCCTTTGCGCTCAGCCCGCTGCCCGGCAAGACGCTGTTCATCCCCACCGCGCTGCCCGCCATGGCGCTGCAGCAGTTCTCCGGCGGCAATCTGTATTTCTCCGGCCTGGACGACAACCCCGACGCGCAGGCCGTGTTCGAGGCGATCTACGCCTACTTCGAGGATCAGGTGGCCGGCTGGGTGTCGAAATGGCAGATCGAGCGCGGCGACCTGTACACCTATGACGCCGAGGGCGAACCCGCCACCGATACGCGCGACGCCGCCGCGATCATCATGAACGCGCGCATCCGCCCCGAGGATCTCAAGACGCTGATCCGCGGCCTGGCCGACAAGTTCTATGCCGACGGCGCATTGCAGCAGCATGTGGTCAACCTGATGGCCAAGCAGGGCGTGACCCGCGAGATGGTGCGCACGTTCGCCGACCAGCTGCCGCTCTCCATCGCCGCGCTGACCGCCACCGACAAGCCCACCGAGTTCGCCTGGGCGATGGACGACATGAGCGGCACGGTCGGATTCAACGGCACGATGCCTGCGTTCTTTGCGCAGTCGCCGTTCAAGGAGGCCATCCTGGACTACGACCGCAAGACGCTGGACGATGGCCAGCACGGCCACGCGATCGGCGAGATCGACTTCCCCGAGGGCCAGCGCCTGGAGGGCGACATGAAAACCTTCCTGGGCAAGCCGGACGGCGGCAAGACCGCCATCGGCAACGAGATGACACTCAAGCTCATCGACCAGGACGGCAAGCAGCTCTATAGCATGGTGAGCAATACCCAGGGCACGGTGACCCGCACCGAGGACGCCGAGACCATGGACATCACCACTAAGCAGGCCCAGCAGATCGATCCGGCCGCCGACAGCGCGGTGCTGGCGCCCGAAGAGCAGGCCATGCAGGACGCGATGAGCGCCACCACCACGCACTACACCGGATCGGTGCGCGCCATCGGCGACCTGGACTTTGAGGCCGAGTATACCGCCGAGATTTCGGCGGGCGGCACGCCGATGGCCAGCGTGCGTTACACCGCCTCCTCCGGTGCGTACAAGCCGGGCAACGAGTTCGCCGGTGAGGTGATCGACATGCACACCATCACGCCGGAGCAGAGCAACGCGCTGGATAGCGACCTGGAGGCGGGCATGGAGCAGGCGGGGATGCGCATGATGGCGGCGATGCCTGCCAGCGTGCTGCGCACCTTCCGCAAGATGATGAACGAGGAATTCGCGCAGCCCCGGCGGGAGACCGCGCCCGGCCCGGTGATCCCTGCGCCGGAGGCGTCGGCTGAGCCGACCGCCGCGCCGGAGCAGCCCGAGGTGCCGGAGCAGCCGACCGAGCCGACCGAGGCGCCGGAGCAGCCGGCCGAACCGACTGAGGCGCCCGCGCTCGATGCCGCTGCGCCGGGAATGGATAGCGCGATCGTCGGCACCTGGGTGCTGGATATGACCGAAATCCTCAAAAGCGCCGATGTAGATCCGGCAAACGCGCCGGAAGTGGCGCTGGAATTCACCGCCGACGGCAAGATCGTCATGCATTCCGCTGGCCAGACTTTGGAAGTCGGCGAATACACCGTCGAGGGCAACAGCCTCATCATGGATGCCGGGGCGTTGGGCGGGGTGCAGCTAGACCAAAAGACCACTGCGCCGTTTGTCATCGACGGAGATACGCTGTCCCTTCAAGGTGCTGTATTCACGCGGAAGTGATGCATCGTTCCCCCAAGCGCGTCGAGCAATCGGCGCGCTTTTTTTGTGCATGTCGTGTAAGGTACGCTTGACACGGTGCGCGGGGCGTGGTATGATGAGCGTGTAAGGTAAACATGACACGCTGAGGGGGGAGGAGATCGCATGCGCAACCGAGTCCGGGAGCTGCGCGAGCAGCGCGGCTTGACGCAAAAAGAGCTGGGCGAGCAGGTGGGCGTATCGCGCCAGGCGATCAACGCCATCGAGACCGGCAAGTTCGATCCGTCGGTATGGCTGGCGCACGATCTGGCACACTTCTTTGGGATGACCATCGAGGGGCTATTCCAGTTTGAGAGAGGGGACCGCACATGAAGAAATGGCTGCGCAATCCGCGAACCAACGCGGTGGGGCTGAGCGCGTTCTCGCTGTTCTACGCGGTGGTATTCTGGCTGGCCGACCCGGGCGGTGCCGGGTACACCGCGCTGCCCTTTGCCATGCTGGCCGCCACCGCCATGACGGTGTGCCTGCTGATCGTGCGCAAGCGCGCGTACGACGAATACCACACCGAGCTGCTCATCCAATGCCTGGTGATCGCGCTGCTGCTCACCATGCTGGCCATCGCGGCGTTTTTCCTGATCGTGCTGGCCGATCCCACCGGCATCACCGGCAAGTTCATGCTGTTCATCGCGGTGCACTGGGTGACCGTGGTGCTGGCCGACCTCACGTATGTCGTGATCACCCGCTGGAGATAGCGCGATGAAGATACTGCTGATTCAGCCGCGCATGCGCAAGCGGCCCATGGACACCGACCTCAAGACGCGGATGTCGCCCTCGCAGGCGCTGCTGACGCTGGCCGGACTGACGCCGCCGGAGCACGGCGTTTCGATGGTCAACGAGAACGCCGAGGCCGTCGATTTCGCCTGCGGCGCGCAGCTGGTGGGCATCACCGTGACGCTGGACGTGATGCCCCGCGCCATCGAGATCGCGCGCACCTTCCGCGCGATGGGCGTGCCGGTGGTGGCCGGTGGCATCCATGTGTCCTGCGACCCCGAGGGCTGCGCCGCGCACTTTGACGCGATCTGCGTCGGCCCCGCCGAGCGTGTGTGGGCGCGCATGCTCGCCGACGCGCAGCGCAAACAGCTCCAGCCGGTGTACCAGGACATGGAGGGCTTTTCCGGCGAGGAGCTGGCCTTTCCGGCGCGCGACCGCATCGACCTGCGCCGCTACCTCTACGCCAACGTGATCACCACCAGCCGGGGCTGCCCGCACCGCTGCGACTTTTGCTACAACAGCGCGGCCAGCCGCCAGTACATCCGCCGCCCGATCGACGCGGTGATGGACGAGATCGCGCGCATGGGCACGCGGCACATTCTGTTCATCGACGACAACTTCATCGGCGACATCGACTACGCACGGGCGCTGCTCACGCGCATGCGCGGCATGGGCCTGAAATGGAACGCAGCGGTGACTACGCGCATCGCCGACCACCCCGACCTGCTCGACCTGATGGCCGAGGTGGGCTGCCAGAGCCTGTTCATCGGCTTTGAGTCGATCAACAACGGCTCGCTGGAAAACGTGCACAAGGACAATCGCTTCGAGCGCTACGGGCAGCTGATTCACGAGATCCACCGGCGCGGCATCATGATCAACGCCAGCATGGTGTTCGGCCTGGACGGCGACGGCCCCGACGTGTTCCGCCGCACGCTGGACTGGCTGGTGGACAGCAAAATCGAGACGCTGACCTCGCATATCCTAACGCCCTACCCCGGCACCGCGCTGCACCGGCGCATGCAGGCCGAGGGGCGCATCATAGACCACGACCTGGCGAACTACAACACCGCGCACGTGGTATTCGCGCCTAGGGGCATGACCGCGCGGGAGCTGTACGACGGGTATCTGTGGATGTACCGCCGGTTTTACTCGCTGCGCAACATCCTGCGCCGCCTGCCCGAGCACAAGGCGCAGCGCAAGTCGTTTCTGCTCTTCAACTTCCTGTATCGCAAATATGGCCGGGTTACCTCGGCGCTGGCGCGGCTGATTCCGATGCGGTGGATCGGGCTGTGGGCGACCAGGATTTCGTACAAAATCAAATAAAGAGCGCACGATGCGCTTTCAGCTTGTCAAAAAACCCGCAGGCTGTCCAAAAAGGTCTGGATGTGGGCGAAACCCAAGACCGTCCGACAGAGGCGTACCCAACGTACGCCGACGAGGCGGTCGCTGGGCTGAGCCCGCAGACCGGCCTTTTTCGACAGCCTGAGAGCGCACGATGCGCTCTTTTTGTTGGGGCGGTGGGGGGAGTTCTGTGGCTCGATGAGAGCCGCTTTGATGTTCCTTTTTGCCAAAAAGGAACCGAAAAAGTAAGCGCACGGTTCGCCGTAGAGTGCCCATGCGCCCATTCTTGCCTCACTTCGGGCGCCTACCAACGTTCGTCGCGGGCTTGAATCCGGCCGAGGCCGGAAGCCCGCGCCTCCGGTCCGGCGCTGATCCTGCGTTCGGCTGCGAAAGATCCAGCCGCATGGGCACTCCGGCTCCCATGTGCGCGGAGCCACGAACAAGCTGATGCTACAACACGAGCCTCCCAGGTCGCGCAGGTCTTTGCGCCCGTTGGAGCCAGCCGAGCCATGGCGACAGCGGGTGAATCCGGGCGCAAAGGCCTTTCCAGCTCCTTTTTGGCAAGAGGGAACACCCGAGCCTTTGCCCTGGCGGACCGCCCGCCTACTCCTCCAGCGCCTCCTGCGCCTCGGCCCAGGCATCGTACGCCGCCGACAGCGCGTCGGTGGCCTCTTGGTAGCGCAGGGCGGTGGCCGCCGCTTGCGCCTGGTCGCCATACAGATCGGGGTCGGACATGCGGGATTCGAGCTGCTTCAATTCGTCCTCCAGCGCGGCGATGGCGCGCTCTAACTCGCCCACCCGCGCCTTGGCGGCGCGCGCCTGCTCGCGGCTGAGCCGGTCGCGCTTTTTTTGCTTGTCCAGCTCGGTGCGCGTGATCTGCGGGCCCTGCTCGGCCTCGCCGGTGACGCGGTGCTTCTTCTCATAATACGC
>JAVBUY010000170.1:0-3650 GCA_031554855.1 Eubacteriales bacterium | reverse complement strand
CAGCCGATGTCTCCGCAGGCTGCCAGCATCGCGAACATCGCCGTGCCGCCCATTGGGAACCGCGCGGAAGTCAGGCTGAGCGTGCCCGGCCAAAACAGATTCACCGAGAATCCGCACAGCGCGCAGGCAACCAGACTCATGAGCGGACTAGGTGATAAGCACATCGCCAGGTAACAGCCCACACACAGCACCGCCAGTACCATCATCGCGCGGCGCAGATCAATGCGTGCGCCCCACAGGCCATACACGATGCGCCCAATCCCCATGGTCAGTGCGAACAGGCAGGGGCCCATCAGGTCGCCCCAGGTTTTGCTCAGTCCCAGCGCTTGCTCGGCAAACATCGACGCCCATTGCGTCACCGTCAGCTCGGCTGCGCCGGAGCAGATCATCAGCAGCATGCAGGCCAGAAATACCGGCTGCATCAACAATTGCTTGAGCTTTGTGCGGTGCTGCTCGGACACCATGGGCTTTAACGGCACACGGCAGAACGCGACCAGCGCGGCCAGTGGCACCAGCGCCCAGCCCAGCGGCAATACAAACCACAGTTCCTGACCGATGACCAGCAGCATCAGCGTGCTGACCAGCACGACCAGTAGCGAGCCCCAGCAATAAAACGAATGCAAAAAGGCCATGGCCGTCGCTTTGCTGCCACCCGGCGTGGGCAGCGCGTCGGTGATCGGGCTGACCAACACTTCCAGCAGACCGCCGCCGATGCCGTAAATCAACGCGGCGATGCACAGCGCGGCATAGGTGGCGGTCATGAGACGCGGCAGCAGCGCCAGGCAAACCAACCCCAGTACCGACGCGCCCAGCGCCACGATCATCGGCGCACGAAAGCCAAAGTGGTGCGCATAGCGCGCGCACAGCACATCCATGGTCAGCTGTGTGGCGAAATTCACCACCACCAGGCTGCCCAACTGCGCGTAGCTCAGCCCATAGCGCGTCGCAAAGATGATAAACAGCAGCGGCGCGAGGTTGTTGCAGATCGCCTGCGTCACCGACGCGGTATAACAGGCGATGCGTGTACCGCGATAGAATTTGGCTTCGTTCATGTCTTTCTCCTATAGCATTTGTTCAATGCCCTTGCGGATTTCCCGCAGCGTCTTGGCCGGTGGCACGGCGCCCAACCACAGCCGCTGCGCCTCCACCGCCTGATAGAATAGCATGCCAAATCCGTTGGCGGTTTTGCAGCCGTCGCGCTCGGCTAACTCTATGAGCGGCGTGACCGGCGGATTGTATACCACATCAAAGACCGACGCGCAGCGCGACACGACCGCCGCTGACACTGCGCAGGCGTCGCTCTGCGGGAAGGTGCCCAGCGGCGTGCAATGGATCAGCAGGTCGTAGGGCTGATCCTCCTGTTCCAGCGTCGCCAGCGAAATCAGCCGCACGCGCTGCTCGCCGAGCTTTTGTGCCGCTTTGAGGTCGGCAAACAGCTTCCCGGCACGCTTCTCCTCGCGCACGGCGATGGTGATGCGGTTCTTGCGCGCGAGCATCTCGAACGCCGCGACGCGCGCAGTGCCGCCGCCGCCGATAATCAGCACGTCCGCACCGTCGTGGTCCATCCACGCCTCTTGCAGCGCATGCGCCAAGCCGACGCCATCGGTGATGTGCCCGGTCAGCTCGCCGCTCTCGCCTATGACCACCGTATTGACTGCGCCACACGCCGAGGCTGCCGGAGACAATTCATCGAGGAACGGTATAATCGCCTCTTTGTAGGGGATGGTGACATTAAAGCCCGAGAAGGTGCAGCGCAGCACATCCACCGCCGAGGCCAGTGCGCTGGGCGGGACGGTCATCGGCAGATACACCGCGTCGATGGCGCGCGCAGCGAACAACGAATTGTGGATCTGCGGCGACCAGGTATACGGCAGTCGCTCGCCCAGCAGCGCAAACTTGCGCGTGTCGGCACTGACGCGCGTATCAATGAACGCCAATGCGCTCCCCTCCTCTCCGGTTTAGCCGCGCATCTCGGCCTCGTGTTGCTCGGCGCAGCGCTTCACGATTTTGTCGAACACCGGCGACACATCGGCGTCGCTCAGCGTGCGGTCGCCCGCACGGAACGCCAGCGAGAATGCCACCGACTTTTTGCCGGTGATCAGCTGCGCGCCGCGATACACGTCAAACACATCGACCTGCTCCAGCAGGTTGCCGCCCGCCTTGCGGATGGTGTCAATCACCTGGCCAACCAACGCGGACTCGGGCATCACCAGCGCCAGATCACGCGTCACCGCCGGGAACCTCGGCAGCGGCTTGGCTGCGCCCATCGGCTGCGCGAGTTTCAGCAGCGCCTCCATATCCAGTTCAGCGATCAGCGCGCGCTTGCCCAGATCGAAGTTGTCGGCCACATCGGGGTGCACTTCGCCCAGCGTGGCGATGCGGCAGCCGCCCACGAGCATGCTGGCCGAGCGCCCGGGGTGATGGTAAGGCTCCCCGCCGACCTCCACACGCGCAGTCAGGCCAAACTGCTTGAGGATCTGCTCCATCGCGTTTCGGATGCTATAGAAGTCTGCCAGCGGGCCATACCCGCCCAGGCACAGTGTCCAGCGCTCGTGCGGCAGTTCGTCGGGCTGCTTGCCGGTGATGTCGAACACCGGCGCGATCTCGTACAGCCAGGCGGCGGAATTATTGTGGCTCTGGTTGAAGGCCAGCGCGCTCAAAAGCGACGGCGCAAGCGACGCGCGCATCACGCTGGTGTCCTCGCCCAGCGGATTGGTCACGCGCAGTTGGTTCAGCCGCGCGTCGCCCTCGGGCAAGCCCAGCTTGTCGATCCACTTGGGTGTGACAAACGAGAAGCTGATGGTCTCGCTGAAGCCCATGCCGGTCAGCAGCGCCTTGACACGGTTGGCTTGCTTCACGCGGGGGCAGTATCCGCCCGGCGTGGTCTCGCCGCGAAGCAGCGTCGCGCCGATGTGCTCATAGCCGTAGATGCGCAGCACTTCTTCGCTGATGTCGGCCTCGCCCACCACATCCTGGCGGAAGATCGGCACCGTGACGGTCAGCGCATCGCCAGCAACCTTCGCGCCAAAGTGCAGCGAAGTGAGGATGCGCACCATGTCCTCGGCAGGAATGTCCACGCCGGTACGACGCGCGACACGCCGCACCGAGCAGGTCAGCGTCTTTTCCGGCGCCGGGTCCGGGTAGTGATCGAACACGCCCTCCACCACATCGCCCGCGTCCAGCAGATGGACCAGCTGGCACGCGCGGTCGATGGCCTCGCGCGCGGTGGCCGGGCACACGCCCTTCTCGAAGCGGCCGGACGACTCAGTGCGCAATCCTAGCGCGCGCGCGGTCAGGCGCACACTGGTGCGGTCGAACGCGGCGCACTCAAACAGAATGTCCTTCGTGCGCTCGGTGATCTCGGATTCTTCGCCGCCCATGACGCCCGCCACGCCGGTCGGCCCCACGCCGTCGGCGATCACCAGCATCTCGGGCGTCACCTCGCGATCCTTGCCGTCCAGCGTGCGGATGCTCTCGCCGGGCTGTGCGCAGCGCACGATGATCTTGCCCTCGCGCACCTGGCTCAAATCAAATGCGTGCATTGGGTGTCCGGTCTCCAGCATCACATAGTTGGTGATGTCCACGATGTTGTTGATGCTGTGCATACCGGCGGCGTGCATCGCGGCGCGCATCCACATCGGCGACGGGGC
>JAVBUY010000221.1:0-3189 GCA_031554855.1 Eubacteriales bacterium | reverse complement strand
TGTGGGCGGCGTGGTCAAGAGCCGCCTGAAGTACTCGCTGGTGGCCAGCGCCATCGCGCTGGTGCTCTATCTGGTGCTCGGCGGCATCGGCGGCACGTACCAGGGCGGCGCGGTGGATGCCGCGGCCAACCCGGTCAGCCTAGTGATGCTGGTGCCGGTGATCATCATGCTGGTGGTCGCCACCAAGAGCCGCAACATCTTCCTGGGCATCTTTGTCGGCTTGGTGCTGGGCCTCATCGCGGGTCTGGCGTTCGGCCTGTTCCCGGCGTCGGCGATCTTTGCCAATGATCCGGCGCACAATGAGGCGGTCGGCTTCCTGGTCGGCGGTGTGAAGAACATGCTGGGCACGGTTGGCCTGGTCATCGCGGTGTTCGGCATCATGGGCGTGCTCACCGAGTCGGGCATGCTGGACTACATGGTCGAAAAGATCCTGGACAGCAAAATGGGCGCGACGCCGCGCGGCGCTGAGCTGATTTCGCTGATCGGCATCTCGCTGACCACCATCATCTTTGGCGGCGTGACCAGCGCGTCGATTCTGACCTTTGGCCCGGTGCTCAACAAGGTCGGCGAAGCGCGCGACATCCATCCCTACCGCCGCGCGAACCTGCTCGACGGCGTGGCCAACAGTATCCCGGCGTGCATTCCGTTCATGTCGGTGTTCGTATTCATCGGCTCGGCCATGACCGGCCTGTCGCCGGTGGCGGTGGCTGGCGGCACGATCTACGCGATGACGCTGTTTGGCGTGTTCCTCTTCGCGGTGCTCTCCGGTTGGGGCCGCGACTACGAGGGCAAGAACCATGAGTCGCTGAAAGAGCCGCCGAAGAAGTAAGGAAAACGCACAGAAGAGCCCTTTCGATCGTTGGTCGAAAGGGCTCAGGCTGTCAAAAAAGTCAGAATCCCGACTCGGGGATATATGAAGGGGCCTTGGCCCCTTCATTTTTTATCGTATCGCGCGGCCTTGCCGCGCGGGCGGGAGGGGTTTCGCTAGAAAAATATACCTGCTGACACGAGCAAAGCGAGTCGCGGCATAAGCAGTGCAACCGAAAGGGTGAGCGAAGCGAACCGAGCCCCGAGGACAGGCCGCAGGCCTCCGCAGGGGCGATGCTTAGCGACAAATGAAATGCTGTCGCTAGGCCGCTCAACAAAACGCAGAATGCGTTTTGTTCGAGAGTCTACGCCCACGCGACGAACAGCACCGCGTACGCCGCCACCGCGACCAAGAAGCTGACGCTGGACGCCGCGCCGTAGAGACGCGGGTCGCAGCCGAAAGACTCGCTGTAGGCCATCGCGGCATTGGATACCGGCGAGAGCAGCGCCAGCGTGACCACCTTGGCTATCAGCGGATCGACTGGCAGCACGAAGAAGCACAGCAGGATGACCACCAGCGCGCCAATGTAGCGCAGCGACATCATGCGCGCAAGGTCGCGCACGATGGCCGCGTCCAGATTGAAATCCAACACCATGCCGATAAAGGTCATCGCTAGGAACAGGTTGGCATTGCCCACCTTGCCCGCGAAGCTCAAGACAATGGCCGGGATCGACAGCTTGAGCGCGCTGAGCACGATCAGCACCAGATAGACCACCAGTGCGGCGGAAGACAGCATGGTCTTGAGCACCTTCAGCGGCGAGAAGCGGACTCCCTGCCCATCGTCTGACGCCAGTGACGACGCCAGCGAGTAGTTGACACCCATATTGAACAGGCCGTTGGCGACATCGAACACCGCCAGCGCCATCAGCGCGGCTGCGCCCATATTGGCCAGCACAAAGGGCATGGCGAACGGCGCGACCAGATACCCGTTGCTTAACAGCAGCGCCTGCGCGCGCGTTTTGGGCTCGCGGCGGCGGAATACGTAGATGCTGACCAGATCTATCGCGAAGCAGGCCGCTGCACCGATGAGAAAAATCGGCAGCAGCGACGCGATGTTCAGCTGCATATCGAACCCTGCGATGATCGCGCAGGGCATGGTGACATTGAGGATGAGCCACAGAAAAAGCTTGCGATATTGCGGGCCCAGGATCCCCTTGACTTTGAGCAGATACCCCAGCACGATCATGGCCAGCAGCACGGCAAAATTGGACAGAACGTCTAACATGAGGCCTCCAAAAAATGAAAAAATAGAGGGCTATTCGCAGGCCGCCAGCCCGGCCACGCAGCCTTCGCCCACCGCCTTGGCTACTTGCAGCGGCTGGCCGGTGCAGTCCCCGGCGGCGAACACGCCCGGAATGCTGGTGCGCATCTGGCGATCGACGCGGATGAATGGGCCGTCGTGCGCGAGGCCGGGCAGCAGCGTGTCCAGCGCCATCGCATCGCGCAGGATAAACAGCCCGTCCAGTGCGACATCCTCGCCGTTTGCGTGCACGCCGGTCAGTGCCGTGTCGCCTAAGATGCGCTCGATCTTGCCGGTCATCACGCGCACATTGTCCGCCAGGCCGTCGCCCAGCTTGCCATAATACAGCACCTCGGCGGCCAATGAGGCCAGGTAGTTGGTTTCGGCAGGGGCATGCGCGCTCTGGCCAAGCACCGCGATGCGCTTGCCGCGATAGAACATGCCGTCGCAGGTAGCGCAATAGCTAACACCGCGCCCCAGCAGTTGCTCCTCGCCGGGCAGCAGATGGGGTTGCTTGGCGCCGGTCGCCAGGATCACGCGCCGGCACTCGACAAAGTCGTCGCCGATCGCCACCGCGAACGCGTCGCCGGTCGGCATGATCTGCCGCGCCAGCCCTTCGGTGAATGCCGCGCCCATGCCCAGGGCGTGTGCGTGCAGCGCATCGAGCAGCCCCGCGCCGGATGCGTCGGGCAAGCCGGGGTAGTTGGTGATATGCTCGGCTTTTTGCAGCCAGCCTCGCTGATCGGGGTTCCATAGCACCAGCACCTGCTTATCGCGCTGGCGCGCCTGAATGGCCGCCGACAGTCCGGCGGGTCCGCCGCCGATGATCACAACGTCGTACATGATACAGTCCTTTCGATATAGAATCTTTTTATGGACGCGGACCGATCTCCCCAGCCACATTCTGTAGCATGAGCCGCGCCACGTCGTTCAAATCATTGGTTTGCCCCAGCACCCACATCAGCTTGGTGACCGCCGCCTCGGTGGTCATGTCGTGCGCGGGGATGACGCGCTGCTCGTCGAGCTGTTTGCCCACCGCGTAGAGCGACAGATCGGTGCTGTCGTACAGGCATTGGCTGGT
>JAVBUY010000020.1:0-12146 GCA_031554855.1 Eubacteriales bacterium | reverse complement strand
GGCGTCTTGACGCCTTCCTCTTCCTGGATCATACCGGCGATGTGGCCAATCTCTGTGCCCATGCCGGTTTCCACCACGATGCCCAACCCGCGTCCATACGTGACCATGCTGCTGGAGAAGGCCATATTGCGCCGATCGCCGATGCCGCACTCGGCAGCGATGGCGGCCACGCCTTTTTCCACCGGCACGGACTCACCGGTCAGCGCGGACTCCTGCACTTGCAGGCCGTGCTCCTCGATCAGGCGCAGGTCGGCGGGCACCGAGTCTCCGGCCTCCAGCTCTACGATGTCGCCGGGCACCAGTTCGGACGCCTCGATGCGCTCCACCTTGCCGCCCCGGCGCACGCGCGCATGCGGAGAGGCCATTTTCTTGAGCGCCTCCAGCGATTTCTCCGCGCGGTTCTCCTGGATGACGCCCAGCACCGCGTTGAGCACCACGACAATCAGAATGATCACCGCGTCGCTGGTCTCGCCCAGTGCGAAGGACACACCGGCGGCGATGATCAAAATCAGCACCATAAAGTCTTTGATCTGATCCAGCAGCATCTGCCAGATCGTGCGCGCCTTGCCTTGTTTGAGCGCATTCTCGCCATACTGCTGGCGGCGGCGCGCGGCTTCCTCGCCGCTCAGGCCTCGCTTGGGGTCAACCCCTTGCGCGGCCAACGCCTGCTCGGCGCTCTGTTGGTACCACGGTGTTTCCATAGCGACTCCCCCCTTATATATCCAAAAAAGGATACCATGCATTGGTATCCTTTGTCACGATTTGTTTTTCAAACCATACATATTTTTGCCTGAAGGTCAGTTTTCGCCGTCCGAAAGCGTCTGCGTCAGGCCAGGATTGCGCAGGAAGAAGCCGCGCATCTCCAGCACGCCGCCGATCGACGGCTGCTGCCGCTCCTCCACGAAGAAGGCGACGCGGCGCACATGCCGCATCTCGGTGAGCGTATCGACGATGGCGTAGACCAGGTTGCGCACCTGGTCGGCGGACATTTCCTCGCAGCGCTTGGCCATGCGCGCCGACAGCCGCACCAGCGCCACGTCGTCGATCAGCTGGATGGCTTGCAGATCGGTCTCGGAGGTATTCTCCGGCGCAGCGCCGGTCAGCCCCTGCTGTGCCTCCCGTGCCGTCGGCCCCTTGAACAGCGCGTCCAGCCGCGCGCGTGGCGAGGCGGCCTTGGCCAGCGGCAGCACGCGCGTCACCCATATCAGCCGCTGCGCGTCGGCGGTGGGCAGCGGGATGCGGCAGGCCGCGCCGACGTACTTGTCAAAGTGGCTGGGCAGCATGATGCCGCCGTCGAATTCCATCGACTGCGCGTCGGGCATTTCCTCCACCGCCAGGATCTCGATCAGCTCGGTGCCCAGGCGCACTTGCAGCCCGCGCACATTGGGCACAAAGCGCGTCAGCGTCTGTGTTAGCATTGCGCACAGCAGACCTTTCGACAGGCCGGTTTGCCGCAGCGCCTGCTCCAGCGTCGGCAGGAAGGTCAGCCGGATGAGCTGACCGGAGCCATCAGTATCGGCCAGCAGTTCGGGCTGACCCATCAGGTAGTCCAGCAGCGCCGGGATGCCCGGCGCCTCGGGCACTTGCAGCCCGCCCGCGCCCATCTCGGCCAGTGTGTCGGCGATCAGCGCAGCGGGATCGACACTGGCAAAGGTCATGTTGCGCACGCGCGGCACCATCAGCGCGCCGCCCGGCGCGGGGGCATAGATGGTCATGGCCTTCGCCAGCCCTTGGCGCGTCACCTGCTCCTGCTGTACCTCCAGCTGCCGCCACAGCGTGTCCACGTCGCCGGTCGCCTGGCGATACATCGTGCCCGAGGGATAGGTCGCGTTCAGTACGGTGCCCGGCTCGCGCCCCTCGATCAGCACATTGACCGCTGTGATATCGGGGAGCTCGGTCAGCGTATTGGTGATGGCCATGCGCGCGGCGAAAAACGCCTTGGGCGACAGCACGCGCGCGGCAGAGGTCAGGCTGACGGTGGCGACGCCGCTGGCGACCACCACCGGCCTGTCGGTGTCCTTGTCCAACGCCACGCCGGGCGCAGCCGGTTGCAGCCCATCGGGTACTTTCTCGGCCAGCAGCGTGCGCAACAACGCCTGTGCCTCGCTCTCGCTGCTGCGCACCTGTACGTCCAGTACGCCTGTGCGCAGGTTCGATCCATTCTGGTTCAGGTAGTGCAACACCGCGGGCATGGTGCGATCCTCGATGCTGTCCTTCACCGGCGAGGCATAGGCGATCTGGATATCGGGCAGCACCGCTTCCGGTGCGGGCCGCTCGGTCAGTTGTCCCGCGCAGCCGCCCAGCGCGAGCGCCACCGCGACGCACAGGCAAATCAGCCGCCACCGCTTCGGTGCCGACCCGCGTCTTTCCTTCGCCCTGTCTGCGCGCATGCGTGCTCCTCCTCGTTACGGCTGCGCCTCGTCCATCAGCGTCAGCAGTGTAGCATAGGTGATCTTCCAGCAGTCGCGCTCGCGTTCCATGCGCACTGGCAGCTGCTTTGTCTCGCTCAGCTTGCCGTCGCGCTACATGCGCTGCACGTCGATGCATACTGTCGCCGAAGCGCCGTCGATGGTCACCGTGCCCACCGATACATTGTAGTTGAGCAGCGACTTGTCCACCGCCGCCATGTTCGCGATGAAGTCGGTCTGCGCAGGCAGCGCCTCGCCGCTGTTCTGTGCGAGCAGCGCGTAGAGCGTCACCCAGTCCTTGTGCTGCCAGGCTCCGAGCGCCACCTGCGCGGCGCGCTGCGGCGTCAGCACCACTGCCTCGGTGCGCGGCTGCGGCTCCATCAGGCGCATCGGATCGGATTCCTCCGCGTCAAACATGCTGCGCACCATGCGCTGCCCCAGTGTGTCGTCCGGGCCGGTGGAGATCAGCACCTCCACGCGCGAGAAGCGCCCGTCCTCGGTCAGCGCGTTGGTGATGGCGCACACCGCCAGGTAGCGGCGGCGCGGCACCTCGGTGCGCCAATACGCGTAGTTGCTCCAGTCGGCGGGCGCGTCGGGCGGTGGCTCTAAAAACTCGTGGCTGAGCGTGACGGTCAGCATGTCGCCCTCGCGCTGCGCCCGCAGCACGCTGACCCCCGCCGGAAACAGCGGCGCCAGCTCCGTGTGGTCGGCACTCGGGCCGGTCATCAGCGCGCGCAGGATGCACATCTCGATGGTCTGGTCGCGCGGCACGGCGATCACGCGCCGCTCTTGCGCCAGATAGCCGATGGACATATATCGGAAGTACAGCGTTACCGCCACTTCGTCCTGCTGCTGCTGTTCGGCATAGGGCGTCACCGGCACCATCGTGGCCACCGGCTCGGTCGTGGTGGTGGTGTCGTCCCACGCGGGCCACGCCTCCCACGGCAAGAACACCCACAGCGCCACCAGCACCAGCACCCCTGTCAGAATCTTGCGCATGCTCTGCTCCTTTACTTCACCGGAAGCTGGATGATAAACTTCGTGCCGACACCGGGCTCGCTCTGCACATCAATGCTGCCGCCATGCAGGCGGATGATCTGTTGCACGATCGACAGGCCAAGGCCGGTGCCGCCGGTCTCGCGCGAGCGCGCCTTGTCCACGCGGTAGAATCGCTCGAACACGTGCGGCAGATCCTCCTTGGGGATGCCCACGCCAGTATCCTCGACCTTCAGCAGCGCGTCGCGCCCCAGCCGCTCCAGGCTGACGCGCACCTTGCCGCCGTCCGGCGTATACTTGATCGCGTTGTCGATCAGGTTGTAGAGCACCTGTTGCAGCTTGGCGGGATCGGCGAACATCTCACACGGGTCGTGCAGCGCGACCTCGATCTCCTGCCCACGGTCGCTGGCCAGCGGCGCGAGGCGGCGCACCGCTTCCTTCACGCAGGAGGACAGCGTCATCATCTCGCGGCGCAGCTTCATCTTATGGCTGTCGATGTGCACCAGCGTCAGCAGGTCGCCAATGACCATGTTGAGCCGGTCGATTTCCTTATTGATGTCCTGCATGAATTCGCGGCGCAGCTCCGGGTCCATGTCGTCCTGGTAGATCAGCGATTCCAGCAGGATCTTCATCGTGGACAGCGGCGTCTTGAGCTCATGCGAGGCGTTGGATACAAACTGATTGCGCGAATTGTCCAGGTTCTCCAGCCGCTCGGACATCAGGTTGTAGGTCTCGGCCAGCTTGGCGATCTCGCCGCCGCCCGATACGTGCACGCGGCTGGTGAAGTCGCCGTGGCTCATCTGCTCGATGCCCTGCGTCAGCGCGGCGATGGGCCGCGTGATCCAGCGCGACACCAACAGGCTCAGCAGCACCACGCCCAGCGCCGCCGCAATAAAGTAGAGCATCATGCGCTCTCTCAGCACGGTCAGCGAATCGACCACATCCTGCACCTGCGAGGAATAGAGCACCAAGCCGAGCCGCTGCCCCTCGTGCTCCAGTGCGGCGGTGAAGTAGCCCACCCACACGCGCGAAAGATCGCGCGGGGCGAATGCATCCAGCCAGGATGCGCGCTGCTTCGCGGCGCCACCGGGCAGCAGGTGGAAGCCGTAGTCCGCGCTCTTGCCGTCGGCCAGCACGCTGAGCACCTCGGCCAGCTCCAACCGCATGCCGTTATAGGCCGAGAAGGAATCGGCCTGCACCTTGCCGTCGTTGTCCAGCACCAAAAGCCGGCCGCCCAACGGACGCCCGGCCTCGATCACCGCCTCGTACAGCTCGTCGCCGTCACCGGCATGCATCAGCGCCGCAAAGCGCGTCGCCAGCGTCTCCACCTGGCTCTGCTCAGTGCGGGTTTTTTCAGAGAAAAGAGAATTGCTCACCAAGCCGGTCAACAGCCGCGCGATCGCCACAAAGGACAGCACGACAATCAGCAGGAAGGCGAGCACGATTTTTGTGCGTACGCTGGAAAAGGGGTTAGTCCTTGTCCGTGAAATAGTAACCCACTCCCCATTTGGTGAAGATAAATTCGGGCTGGGCGGTGTTTCGCTCGATCTTTTCGCGCAGTCGGCGGATGTGCACGTCCACGGTGCGCATGTCGCCTAAGTAATCGTATTTCCAAACGGTCTCGAGCATATTCTCGCGGCTGTACACCTTGCCGCGATTGGTGATGAACAGTTGCAGCAGGTCAAACTCCTTGGCGGTCAGCTTGACCTCCTTGCCGGCCAGCGTCACCGAGCGGTTGACCAGGTTCACTTCCATATCGCGCACGCGGATGACGCGCTTTTCCTCGGCGGCGCCGGACGCGCCGCTGCGGCGCAGCACGGTCTTGATGCGCGCCTTGACCTCCAGCACGTTAAATGGCTTGGTCATGTAGTCATCCGCGCCATATTCCAGGCCCAGGATTTTGTCCATATCCTCGCCCTTGGCGGTAAGCATGATGATCGGCACGGTGGAGCGTTCGCGGATGCGCTGGCACACCTCGATGCCGCTCAGCTTGGGCAGCATCACGTCCAGCAGCACCAGATCGAACTGCCCGCCAAAGAAGGCGTTGATCGCCTCCTCGCCATCGGCGGCGGATTCGACGTCGTATCCATCCTGCTCCAGGCTGAACCGCAATCCCTTCACGATCAGGGGCTCGTCGTCTACTAGCAATACGCGCTTGTTGGCCATCGTTCCACCTCTCGCCCACGGCTGTGGGCTTCCGCTTCATTTGCTCCATACGTGGAGGGTATATAGAGCCGCGTCGACATGACGGGCATGTTATCTTCCTTATTGTACCCTTGTCTACCCCCAAAAATCAAGTAGAAAGCCATATTTATGCAATATTTTTTCTTTTATTTCGTAATAATCCGACGCATTGCGGAAAACTTTCCTGCATTTGGGGGTGGCGCGCATGCCTGTACAAAGCAAAAAAAGTATGATATTATACTAAAATCGCAATCCTAATGACCTCGGAGGGATGAACGGTTGCATGCATCTGTGAGCCGCCTGCCGCGCGCGCTGCTTTGCCTAGGTCTGTGCCTGCTGATGGCGCTTATTCCGTGCGCTGCTGCGTTCGCGACCGAGGGTGAGCCCCAGGTGACGATGCCGCCGCAGCCTACGCCCAACCCCGAGGGCGAAACCTACGACCCCGACCACCCGGAGCTGCTCAACGCCGAGATGCTGACCGCGTCCGCCGCGATTCTGATTGAAGCGGGCAGCGGCAACGTCGTGTTCGAGAAGAATCCCGATCAGCCCATGTATCCGGCCAGCACCACCAAGATCATGACCGCGCTGCTGGCGCTGCAATTCGGCGACCTGACCGCCACGACCACCGTCAGCCCCACCGCCGCCGTTTGGGGCGAGGGCGACAGCACCATCCCGGTCTCCGCCGGGGAGACCGTCAACATCCGCGACCTCATCTACGGCATGATGATGCGCTCGGGCAACGACGGCGCGGTGGCGCTGGCGGAGTATGTCTCGGGCAGCGAGGCCGCCTTTGTGCAGCAGATGAACGAGACCGCCGCCTTCCTGGGCTGCACCAATACCCACTTTAACAACGCGACCGGCATGACCGACCCGCAGCATTACTCCACCGCGCGCGACCTGGCGATCATCGCGCGCGCGGCGAGGGACGTGCCGCAGTTCCGCGATCTGGCGGCGACGTTCGAATACACCATGCCCGCCACCAATGCGCACCCTGCGCGCCGCTTGGTCACCACCAACCAGTACATCCGCCGCGACAGCGACAACCAATATTATTCCAAGGACGGCATCGGCATCAAGACCGGCTTCACCAACGACGCGATGCACTGCTTTGTCGGCGCGGCGCGCAGGAATGGCGTGGAGTTCATCAGCGTCGTGCTTTATACGTCGGACACCGGCCGCTGGTTTGATACGCGCCACCTGATGGATTACGGCTTCACGAAATACGAGAGCGTCGATCCCATCACGCTCTATCAGGCCAACCCGCGCATTCTGAATGTGTCGGGCTTCGACATGTCCGATTCCACGAACCTGGGCCGCCTGGAACTGGGCATCCGCATGAAGCCGGAGTATGCCGACCGCGAGGCGTTCGTCGTCGGCACCAAGGACGAGATCGCCGCGCTCAAGCAGGACTTCGGCAAGCTCTCGCACATCAGCTGGACGCGCGAGGCGCGCGCACCGGTCACCGAGGGCGAGGCCATGGGCACGCTGACCTTCTACCCCAACGACCAGCAGCCCATCGAATACGAGCTGTATGCCACGCGATCGATCGAGGCGCGCAAGGACGCGCCGCCGACGCTGGCCGAGATTGAGGCGTACACCCTGGCCGATCCCAATCCGCTGCCGCCGTTCCAGCCGGAGTTCGTCATCTTCCCCGCGATCATCCTGGTCGCGCTGTATTTCCTGCTGCGCTGGGTGCACCGCCGCACGGTGGCGCGTCGCGCGCGCAAGCAGCGCATCCCCACGCCCAAGAACCGCTATTATCGCTAACCCTGCATTTGCACTGATTTAGGAGGTTCCCGCATGCCCTTTGATCTGCCTGTTTTGCAATGGTTCGAAAGCATCCGCAACCCGGTTTTGACGTTCCTGCTGTCGGCGCTCACGTTTCTGGGCTCAGATGATGTGATCATCCTGCTGCTCTGCTGCCTGCTGTGGTGCCTGGGCAAGCGGCTGGGACTGCGCGTGGCGTTTGCGTCGATCATCGGCATCGGCGTCAACCAGAGTCTGAAGGTGCTCTGCTGTGTGCCGCGCCCCTGGGTGCGCTGGCCGGACGGCGTGCACCCTGTGCCATCGGCCATTGAGGGCGCCAGCGGCTATTCCTTCCCCAGTGGGCACACCGCCGAAGCCGCTGCCGCGTATGGCGGGCTGGCGATGGCCGCGGGCAAGCGCTGGCAAAAGGCCCTGTGCTGGGTCGTGGTGGCGGTGGTCGGTATATCCAGGCTGTATTTGGGCGTGCACACGCCCACCGATGTGCTCACTTCGCTGGTGATCGGCCTGGGTCTGCTGCTGCTGTCCAGTGTGCTGATCAACCGCGCCGAGCAGGACAAGCCGCACGGAGCAGGGCTGCTGGCGTTGGTCAGTTCGCTGTTGGCGCTGTTCACCCTCGGCTGCGCGCGCTTCGCGCCGGGCAGCGCGGACCCGGTGCTCTCGCTGGATGCGTACAAGGCGGGTGCGACCATGCTGGCGTTCTCGGTCGGCTGGTATATCGAGCAGCGGTGGGTGCGCTTTGATCCGGCGATGTTCCGGGTGCATCCGGCGCGGATGGTCGCGCAGCTGGCCATCGGCATCGCGGTGGTGCTGGCCCTGCTCAATGGCCTGCGCAGTCCGCTGAAGGCGCTGTTGCCCCAGCCCTGGGCGGACATGCTCCGCTATGGCCTGGTCTCTGCGTATATCGCGCTGGGGCACCCGGCGTGGGTAAAGCGCGCCTGGGCGTCCAGCAAAACTGCCGCTTCCGAAGCGGCGCAGGATTAATCGCATGGCCATCATCATTCGCGAGGCCACGCTGGCCGACCTGGAGCTGCTGATTGCCTGCCGCGTGGAAACGCTGCTGGAAACCAATGGGCTGGATCAGACCGCCGACCTGTCGCACATCGCCGAGGCCGCGCGCCGCTACTATCTGCGCGCGCTGCCCGCCGCCGAGCAGGCGACCTATCTCGCGTTCGACGACGAGGCCTATGTCGGCTGCGGCGCGGTGTGCTTCTATAGCGTGCTGCCCACCTGCCACACGCCGACCGGTCAAAAGGCATACATCATGAACATGTACACGCGCCCGGCCTATCGCCGACAGGGCATCGGCAGCCGCATCCTGGCTGCGCTGGTGGCGCATGCGCAGGCGCGCGGCATCCGGACCATCACGCTGGAGGCCACCACCGCTGGGCGCCCGCTATATGCAGCGCATGGGTTTGAGCCCATGCCCTACGAAATGGAGTTGTCGCAAGATGAGCTATCGCCTCGTTCCCTTTGAAGCGCTGGACGCGTTCTGCACGCGCGCGTTTACTGAGCACGGCTTTTCGCCGGAGCAGAGCCGCATCATCACCGATGTGGTGCTGGCCGCCGATCTGTCGGGCATCGAGAGCCACGGCGTGCAGCGCATGTGGCGCTACCACAAGTCTCTGCTCTGCGGCGAAACGCAGCTGCATGCCCAACCCGAGGTCGTGCACGAGACGCCGGTGTCGGCGGTGATCGACGCGCACCACGCGATGGGGCAGCTCACCAGCCACCGCGCGATGGGCATGGCGCTCGATAAGGCAGCGGCTGTCGGCATCGGCATGGTCACAGTGCGCAATTCCAATCATTACGGCATCGCGGGCTACTATACCGACATGGCGCTGCAGCGCGACATGATCGGCGTGTGCATGACCAATACCGAGGCGATCATGGTGCCGACCTTTGGCAAGCAGGCGATGCTGGGCACCAGCCCGATCGCGTTCTCCATGCCCGCCGATCCGATCCCCTTCAACTTTGACGCGTCCACCACGGTGGTCACGCGCGGCAAGTTCGAGGTCTACAAGAAGCGCGGCGAACCGACACCCCAGGACTGGGCGGTGGATCAGCGTGGCCGTCCGACGCGCGACGCCGCGCTGTTGTGCGGCAATATCGACCGCAAAGTCGGCGGCGGCATCCTGCCCATCGGCGGCGCGGACGAGGCCACCGGCGGGCACAAGGGCTACGGCCTGGGTCTGATCGTCGATATCTGCACCGCCATCTTGTCCGGCGGGCCGCCCTCCGCGCACATGAAGGATAGCGGCCAGGAGCGCACCTCGCATTGCTTCTGGGCGATCGACTATGGCATCTTCGGCGACAAGGCGGCGATGCGCGCCGAGATGAGCCGCCTGCTGGCCGAGCTACGCGGCAGCGCCAAGGCCGACGGCCACGCGCGCATCTACACCCACGGCGAGAAGGAGCGCGAGAGCCAGGCAAAGCTGCGCACGCAAGGCATCCCCGTCGCGCCGCGCACCTACGAGGAGCTGCTGAAAATCGGCGAGGCGCTGGGCGTGGACGTGATGAAGCTATAAGCCAGAGCGAACGCATTGCGGAATTTCAGCATTTCAGAATTTCATAACAGAAAGAACCGCTTCCATCAAGTGATGGAAGCGGTTTTCGTTTCAGGCACTCGCCCTCTTCAGGGCACTGGATACATCGCTTACTGCTTAGGCCACAGCCGGAAACCAGACAGACGCTTGGCAACGTCCACCATCTGGGTGCCCTGCTTGACGAACAAGCCTGTCTGATACGCATTGCCGTGCGTGCCGACTCTCTGCCCACTGGGGCTGGGGGCCAGCAGCAAGGCAAAGGCCGCTTGCCCTTCCTCGCCCGCCGTATCGCCGAGCAGCTGTTTCGCCACTTTGGTGCGCAGCAGCGCTACCGGCACGCGCAGGCAGACGTCTTCCATCTCAAACCAGATTTCCCGCACGCCTTCCGCGTATAGCGTCTCTAGCAGCGCCGGGGTCACCAGCAGATAGCGCGCACTATAACTTCCATCGCTATCAGGCTCCGCAATGACGCGGAAAACCTTTCTGCCATTTGGTGTAATCTCCATCCCTGCCTGGCAAGGATAGAAATTCCCAGCACGGTCGATGATCAAATCATTGCGGGTCTCCCCGATTTCATCGGAAGCGCCCAAGACGCCAGTCGCTTCTGCTTGCAGCGTCGTCGCAGTCCCTGTGCCGGTCTGTCCGCCGCCGGTATCTCCGCCACCGGTCTGTCCACCGCCGGTATCTCCGCCGCCGGTCTGTCCACCGCCGGTCGGATCCTTGTGATTATCCTTATAGGAGTCATCGCAATCCTGGCATTCGTACAGGTCATACCCGCCCGCTGTCTCGGTGGGATGCACCGTGGTCATGACGTGCCGATGGCCCAACTCTATGCCGGTTTGCTGATCGCTCAAAGCCGAGCAATTGGTGCACTGATAGGCGGTCGTCGCGCCTTGGGTGCAATTTGCCGCGCTCAGCGTCACGCGATCCGCGCCGGTTACTTGGCCGTCGCCGTTTTGGTCAAACTGATGGGGGTTCTCGACGACTTTTATCCCATCCTTATGGCCGCACACCGTGCACACATATCCGCTTATGCTGTCCTTGCCGCAGGCTCCCTTCTGGATGAGGACACGGTCCTTCGTTGTTTTTTTGCCATCGCCGTTCTGGTCGTAATCGTGACCAAAAGAGCCGATCTTGACACCCTCTGTGTGTCCGCAGGTTTGACACTCATACGCGCTCTGGCTCGGATTATCGCAATCCCCGGCGGAAATCATCACGCGATCGGCTTCGGTCACAGCACCGTTGCCATTCGTATCAAAGTCGTGGCTGACCGACCCGATCCGAACCTCGAATATCTCCTTGCAGTTCGCGCAGATGCGGCCGCTCTCGGCGGGGATGGTGCAGGTGCCGGGCTTGTAAATGTAGCGCTCGCTCAGAGCGTGGCCCAGCTTGGGCATCACTGTCTTTTGCACATGGCCGCAAACCCGCCTATCTACGCCAATTTTCTGCGTGCAGATTTCGGTTTTCAGGCCGTCGGTGGTACAGGTAGGTACGGGATTTATGTCTACTTTGGTATAGGCGTGACCCAATGCCGGAGAGGTGTTTACGCTGGTGGTCGCGTCGCAGTTTTCTCGTTGGCAAAATTTCTTGCTAATGCCCTGTTGCGTGCAGGTTTGCTCTTGCACCAGTGTCTGCGGGCCAAAGTCATGGCTAAATACTCCAGTTTTGATGTCTTTCGTTGCGCCGCAATCACATACTTTCGCGGAAGTAAACGGCGTTGTACAGGAACCAGGATCGATGCACACACGGTCCACAGACCAGTGATGTTGATCACCATACAATACACACACAACTTCCAGCGAAGCCACCGGAGGCACCGCTGTGATGGCAGCAATGCCACTGACCAAGCTCAATTCCTGTCTTGATACAGGAACTTCCGTCATCGGTTCGCGCCCTTCCGGCAAGCCTGAAGCTGCCGGTTCTCCGCCCGAAGCAGGCGCTGGCGCGGGATCGACAGGCTCTCCGCCCGGCACAGGCGCTGGCACAGGCGCGGACGCTATGACAGGCTCTTCGCCCGACACAGGCGCGGGCGCGGGATCGACAGGCTCTTCGCCCGGCACAGGCGCGGGCGCAGGATCGACAGGTTCTCCGCCCGAAGCGGGCGCGGGCGCCGGAGCGGCTGCCGGTTCTCCACCCGAAGCGGGCGCGGGCGCCGGAGCGGCTGCCGGTTCTCCGCCCGAAGCGGGCGCGGGCGCCGGAGCGGCTGCCGGTTCTCCACCCGAAGCGGGCGCGGGCGCCGGAGCGGCTG
>JAVBUY010000189.1:0-2802 GCA_031554855.1 Eubacteriales bacterium | reverse complement strand
GGCGCGGACAACGGCTATTGCCGCCTGTTGCGCCAGCATGTATTCGTGGACGGCGCGTGCCAGGCGGTGTATCAGCGCGCGATGCGCCAGGCGCAGGCACTGGGCGAGGCGTACATATTCAGCTGCCACGCCAACTTGAACCATATCCTGTTTCCGCTGTCCGACAAGGGCGTGCTGCTCGGGGCGATCGCGGTGGGGCCGTTTTTGATGGATGCGCCGGATTCCACGCTGGTGTCCGGCCTGCCGTCGGGTGATGCCCTCAAACCCGCGACGCTGCTGGAGCTCTACGACGCGCTGTCGGGCATCGCCGTGATGCCGCCGGATCGCGTGCATCCGATCAGCCGCTTGCTGGGCTTTCTCTTTGCGCCGCTGATCCCCGGCGAGCGCCAGCGCTACCTGCACAACCAGGGCAAGCTTTACCAGCAGGCGCGCATTTCCGAGAGCATTCAGCGCGTGAAGGAGCAGGGCGTCACCGCGCACGGCGGGTCGATCTACCAGCATGAGCGCGAGCTGCTCGACAAGGTGCGCCAGGGCGACCTGCCCACCGCGAAGGGCACGCTCAACGAGCTGCTGGGCTATGTGTTCTTTAGCGAGGGCGGGCGAATGGACACCATGCGCCACCGCGCGATGGAGCTATGCACGCTGCTGTCGCGCGTGGCCATCGAGGGCGGCGCGGCGCCCGACCGCGCGCTGGGGCTCAGCGATCAGTTTTTGTCCGCGCTGCAAAAAATCAACGATCTGGACGAGATGTGCTTCACCATGCAGGAGGTGGTCGAGGCCTTTGTCGATATCGCATTCAGCGGCAGGGGGCAGGGCGAGCCGACCGCCGTGCGCCTGGCGATGCGCTACATCGCGCAGCACTATGCCGAGCCGATCGGCCTCGCGGAGGTGGCGGCCCATGTCGGGCTGAGCCCGTCGTATTTCTCCGGCTTGTTCCGGCGCGGCGCGGGCGTCAGCTTCAAGGATTTTCTCACGCAGGTGCGCATCGAGGAGAGCAAGCGCCTGTTGTCCTCGTCGGATCTGGGCATCGTGGACATCGCGATGGCGATGGGGTTTGGCGACCAGAGCTACTTTTCAAAGGTGTTCAAGCGGCACACCGGTCTATCGCCCAAGCAATACCGTTGAATTTTACCTAAAAAAACTTCCTTTTCACAAGCAAGCCGCGCGGCGACGCGCTATGCTGGGCACAGCGAAAATACTTGCGTGGAGGGGAATTTTTATGAAGCGGGATATGAAGAAGTGGCTGTCGGATATGATCGCCGCGCCGGTCAAGCAGCCGCTGCCGGTGCTGTCTTTTCCGGCGATCCAGTTGCTCGATTGCACCGTCAAGGATTTGATCAACGACGCTCAGACGCAGGCCAAGGGCATGCAGGCGGTGGCCGAGCGCACGCGCAGCGCCGCAGCGGTCAGCCTGATGGATCTGTCGGTCGAGGCCGAGTGCTTCGGCGCGACCATCCGCTTTGCCGACGACGAGGTGCCCACCGTGACCGGCTGCCTCATCAGCAGCACGGAAGAGGCCGAGGCGCTGGCGGTGCCGAAGGTCGGCGCGGGCCGCACGCAGATCTACATCGACGCGATGGGCAAGGCGGTGGAGCGCATCACCGACCGGCCGGTGCTGGCCGGGGTGATCGGGCCGTTCTCGCTGGCCGGGCGCCTGATGGACGTGACAGAGATCATGTACGCCTGCTACGACGAGCCGGAGATGGTGCACCAGGTGCTGGAGAAAGTGACCGGCTTCCTGCTGGATTACATCCGAGCCTATCGCGACGTGGGCGCGAACGGCGTGGTGATGGCCGAGCCGCTGGCCGGGCTGCTGACGCCAGCGCTGGCCGAAGAATTCTCCTGCAAGTACGTCCGGCGCATCGTCGAGGAGTTGCAGCGCGACGACTTCATTGTGGTGTACCACAACTGCGGCAACGCCACCATCCAGATGATCGACCACATCCTGGCCACCGGCGCGGCGGCGTTCCACTTTGGCAACGCGATCCAGATGGCCGAGATGATGCCGCACATCCCCCAAGGCACGGTGGCGATGGGCAATGTCGATCCGGCGCGCGAGTTCCGCAACGGCACGCCGGAGTCGGTGCGCGCCGCCACGCTGGCGCTGCTCGATCAGTGCGCACAGTATCCGAACTTTGTGATTTCCTCGGGCTGCGACATTCCGCCGCTGTCCCGCTGGGAGAACATTGACGCGTTCTTTGAGGCAGTCGCGGCATTTTACGCGAAGTAAACAATTCCGACCATAAAGCCACCGATTCGAACAAAATGCAGGATGCATTTTGTTCGGGTGCACAGCTTGCGCTGTGACTCGCTTTGCTCGTGGCGGCAGGTGTGTTTTCCTGGCGGAAAACGCCCCGCCCGCGAGGCAAAGCCTCGCGATACGATCCAATATGAAGGGGCCACGGCCCCTTCATGCATCCCGGAAGTGAGCCCCTCTGCTTTGTTGATGGTCTAGCCACCGCCTCGGCGGTGGTTTTTCTTGTGCTCGCTGGAAAATTGCGGTACAATATCCTTTGAACTTTTGTACAAAGGAGACCTCCTGATGCACGCAAGAGAACCCGCCACGTCCCGTGGACTGTGGCGCGATGAACGCCCGCTCCAGGCGCGCCTCATGCTGGCGCTGCCGGTCGCGCTGGGCTGGGGCGTTACGTTTTTTATCTTTGGCATTTTGGACCTGTATTTGCAGAACCATCACATCCTGACATTCCGCTGGGCGGACATCGCCTGGCCGACGGTGCTGCTGGGTCTGGCGGTGTGCGCGGGCATGGGCCTGTTGCTGTCGCTGCTGCGCGGGCGCATCCT
>JAVBUY010000168.1:0-8488 GCA_031554855.1 Eubacteriales bacterium | reverse complement strand
GGGATGGTCGGCCCCGCTTTTTTTGAGGAGTGGGTATTGCCCTATGAGCAGGCGCTGGTGGCACATATTCACGCGGCGGGTGTCGGCACGATCTACCACAACTGCGGCGATGCCGCCCGGATGATCGGCTGCTATAATCCGCTGATGCCCACGGTGTACGAATCCATGACCGAACCGCCGTACGCCGACAATTCGCTGGAGCAGAGCCTGCGCGACTTTGACCCGCGCATCGCGCTGATGGGCAACATCGATCAGATTGATTTTCTGCGAGAGGCCACCGCTGAGCAAGTGCTAGCCCGGGCGCGCGAAGTGGCGCGGCTGGGCGCGGCGCGAGGCCGCTTTATTTTGGGCACGTCGGACTTTATCAGCGAGGGCACGCCGCCTGAAAACCTACGGGCGTTGGCACAGGCGGTACTATAGCGCCGATTGCCAGCGGGGTGATTCCCTTTTCGTCACCTCTGCGCCCAGAGGATAACAAAACCCGCTCGTTGGAGCGGGTTTTGCATTGGCTAGGTAGTATATCGCCGCCGAAACTCTGTGGCAGGGATGGCGACCAGCGAGGCAAACACACGGGAGAAATAGTTCGGGTCGGAGAACCCCACGTTCAGCGCGATGGTGGAGATGCTGTCCGAGGTGGTTAGCAGATAATACTTGGCGTGGTCGATGCGGATCTTGTTGATGTAGGTGTTGATATTGATGCCGGTGTGCTTGGTGAACATATGGCTGATATAGGATTCGGAGCAGTGGCAGTGCCGCGCAATTTCGCCGACCTGCAAGGCGGAGACGTAATTTTTGCCGATATATTCCCGCGCCTGCGTGATTAGCAGGTTTTCCTGCTGGTCGCGCGGGTGACGGGGACTGCCGGCGACGGCATGCGAAAACTTGAACCCAGCGTAGGTCATGGCAAGGTATTCCGACAGCATGTGCAGTATCGGCAGCACTTCCGCGGGCTGGACGGTGGGCGTCGGCACGTAGCGCTCGAAGAGGCCCACCGCATACTCCGCCTTTTCGTGGTCCTGAGAAAAGAGGCGGCGAATCAGGCGGTGGGAAATCTCGCGGTCGCCGGAAAAATAGGAGGCGTTGATGCTGCCCAGCACCTCATCGCCGATGCGAATCGGCACCACCAACTCATATACGCCCGCGTAACACATGCCCGAGAAACAGTTCTTCTCCTGCAGGCAGCGGTTATACATGGGCCGCATGCTGGCCAGGCAGCGCATGTAGAGCTTTTTGTCCTGCTTGATGAACATGCAGAAGGGATTGGTATGTGCGGCAAAAGGCTGCAGCGCTGCGTCCAGTTGCTTGTTGATCGGCAGAAAGCCGATAAAGTCTTTGATGCAGATGCCCATTTGGTGGCGATTGCAAATGTCCTGCAAAAACGTGGCCGTATATTCAAAGTTGGCCAAAAACGACACCGACTTTCTGTGCAATTTGGCTGCGAAAGCACGAATGATATCAATAATTGTGCAGAATAATCCAGATGTGCTATTTTGACGCGTAGCCCCCCAATTCTTCAAAACGCCCACACTTTGGGCTTCCTTTATGGATAATTTTACACCGTTAGCACATAAAGTCAATATATTGTGCAGAATATTCAAGAATGATGACGGGTTTTTCATGGTTTCGCCTGAAAACCTTTGCTAGAATGGGGGCAAAGAGTGAACATAGGAGGACGAGTCCATGTTTGCAGAGCTTGACTGCAGTGTTTTGGTGGCAGGCGCCGGTCTGTCCGGGCTATGCGCCGCCTTGGCTGCCGCGCGTGCGGGGCAGCGTGTCGTACTGGTCGGCGACCGCCCGATGCCGGGAGGCAACTCCAGCAGCGAGATACGGATGTGGACACGGGGCGCAACCGGCGGCGGAAACCTTTTTGGCGAAGAAATGGGCTTACTGGGCGAGCTGAAAATGCGCAATCTGCAAACCAACCCCAAAGGCAACCCAGTGTATTGGGATGAAGTGCTGTTTGAGGCGGCATACAACGAGCCCAATTTGACGCTGCTGCTCAATACACACGTGATGGATGTTGCGCTGTCCGATGGGCGCGTGGCGGCGGTACAGGCCTATCAGCTGGGGACAGAAAAGCAATTTCGCCTGGCCGCAAAGTATTTTGTCGACGCGACCGGCGACGGGCTGATCGGCGCGGCAGCCGGTGTGCCGTATTACTTTGGCGAGGGCAGCCAGCCCATCGAGGGCCGCGAGATGCCCGAGACCAAGCCGGTGCTGGGCAGCAGCATCTACTTTTTCATCAAGCGCTGTGACGAGCCGGTTCCCTTTATCGCGCCGGAATATGCCTTCTCGATGGAGTACATCCAGGGTGTGATTGATCGCGGCGGACGCATTGTGGATGAAAAGCACAGCGGCGCGGATTACTGGTGGTTTGAATTCGGCGGCCTGCAAAATACCATTACAAATAACCAGGAAATCACACTGGAACTGAAGAAATTTGCGCTGGGTGTCTGGAATTACGTGAAGAATAGCGGCAAGTTTGACGCGGACAACCTCACGCTGGACTGGATCGGCAATGTGGCGGCCAAGCGCGAATCTCGCCGCATGATGACAGACTATCTGCTGACGCAAGAGGATGTTCTGGGCGACGTCGGACGGCCGGACGATGCTTTCTATGGCGGCTGGTTCATTGATTTTCATCCGTCGGACGGCATCTATTCTCAGGAAGAATTCTGTACGCAGCAACCGGTGCGCTGTTATCCGGTGCCTCTGCGAACTTTGTTTAACAGCAAGGTGCCCAATATGCTCTTTGCCGGACGCATCATCGGCGCCAGCCGCGCGGCCTTTGCCTCTACTCGGGTGATGAATACCTGCGCGCTGTCCGGGCAGGCGGCGGGCACGCTGGCTGCCTGTTGCATCGAGCGCGGCTTGCAGCCCGCTGAGGTGGCGGCAACGCTGGCCCCCGAGATGCGCCAACGTCTGCTGCGCGACGATGTGTGGGTGCTGGGCTGCCGCAACGAAGATCCGGCGGATCAGGCGCGCACCGCGAGCGTCAGCGCCGACAGCTGGCTGCGCGAGTGGTCGCCGCGCCTTGGCGGCGACTTTGCGCTGACGCAGGAGTCGTTCCTGTGCTTTCCCGCCGCCGCAGGTGTGGGGCAGGCAACGGTGCGACTCTCTGTGCGTGAAGCCACCACACTGACGGTGTCGCTTTTCCTTTCGCCGCTGCCTTCGCGCCGCTGGGCGGGCGCACCGCTGGCTGAACGACAGATCGCTGTCGCGCCGGGGCAAGATTTGCACCTGGAATGGCCGGCAGGCGACAAAAACAGCTTTGTACTCGTCTATATTGCGGAGAACCCGCATGTTGCCGTCAGGACCACCGATTGGGCGCCGACTGGTTTCTTGCTAGGCGGGCGGATGTCGATGGCGCATTACTATCCGTGTGTTCAGCTGCCGCTGGGCGACCTGTACGCGCCGCGGCAGGTGGTGGGCGGCTACAATCGCCCTTACGAGGGGCCCTGTCTGTGGGTCGCCCAGACGGCCAAAGCCCAGCTGCGCCTGGATTGGCCGAGTGCGGTTGCGATTGGCGAGGTATGGCTGTATACCAACCCGGATTTGACCAAGGAGTTGCCCAATGCCTTCGCCGCGGAATGGAGCGAGCACCACATGATGGTGGGCCGCGACGGCTGGCCGCCGGAATTGGCGCGGGACTTCACCATTCGCGCGCAGGTCAACGGCGCATGGGTGACGCTGGCCGAGGCGAAGGGCAACTGGCGCCGCCTATGGCAAGGCAGGCTGGAGCAGCCGGTGGCCGCCACCGCGCTGACCATTGATTTTCATTCGGACGACGCGCGTGGACTTGTGCCTGCGCAGCTGTTCGAGGTGAGAATATATTGATCGGAAAACGAAAGGAGCCTCTCTATGAAAAAGGTACTTGCGGTTGCCCTGTCTATGGTAATGCTCTTGTCCTTGGCGGTTTGCTCCGGCGCCAGTGCCGCGGATATGACGTGGTGCGGCTGGTCGGGCGAGGAAGCCTCCACCAAGCCGGTGATCGAGGGGATGATCTCCTCTTGGAACGCGGCGCACACCGATTCCCCGGTATCCTGGACTGGCTGGCCCTGGGCGGAGACCCTCCAGCAGCTGATCATTCGCAACGATGGTTCCGAGAAGATCGACATCGCGCAGGTGGACTCCAGCATGTTCCCGACGCTGGTGGCGGCCGACGCGCTGGTCGATATGAACACTGTGTTTGATCCCGCGTGGATCACCGACAACATCCCGGAAGCCGGCCTGAACTTCGGCCGCAAGGACGGCGTGCAATATGGCCTGCCGTGGACCGTTGCCTCGATCGGCATGCTCTATAACCCCACGTTGCTGGCGTCGGTGGGCTACAATGAGCCGCCCAAGACCATTGCGGAGTTCGAGGATTGCCTGCGCAAGCTGCACGAGAAGGACAAGGATCTGATTCCTTATGCGCTGTCCACCAAAGATGCCACCGCGACGGCGGACTTCATGCCGTGGCTGTGGGCGTACGGCGGCAGCGTGTTCACCGACGGCGCGCTGAGCATCGACAGCGAAGCGGCAGTCACCGCGCTGACCTGGTACAAGAAGCTGGCCGACGAGGGCCTGATCAAAGCCAACATGAGCCGCTTTGATGCCCGCCAGCTGTTCGCCCAGGGCAAGGTCGCTTTCTATGACGACGCGATCATGGCGCGCGGCATCGCGCAGTCCAACGGCGTCGCGCCCGAAGACCTCGACAAGACCATCCAGCCCATGCTGCGCCCGGTGCTCAAGGAAGGCGACAAGCCGACCTCGACCATGTGGGGTCATCTGCTGGTGATGTTCAAGAAGTCCGCCAACCAGCCGCAGGCCGCCGAGTTCATCCAGCATGTGCTCAGCGACGAGCAGGCGCTGAATTACTTCGATGTGGCGGGCATGCTGCCGGTGCTCAAGAGCGGCCTGGCCAGCGACAAGGTGACGAGCAACGCCTGGGCCAACAAGTGGTCCGAGATCACCGAAACCGGCCGCGATAACGAGCTGAAGTTCCATCCGCAGAATGCTGAGCTGACCACCATCATCTCCGAAGAGGTGCAGGCTGTGATCGTCAGCCAGAAAACCCCTGTTGATGCCGCGGCGGCCATGAAGACCCGTATGGAATCCGCGCTGTAACCCATTTCGATCTTTGGCGGCTGGGGGCGGCATCTGCCGCCTCCAGCCTATCTTGAATCCGGCAGCTACTCGAAGGCGGAGGTGTTGGCTTGAATCTTTCCGGCCGCAAATCGATATCCGACAAGGCTTTTGCCTATATTCTGGTCATCCCGGCATTAACTGCGTTTTGCATGGTGATTCTGTTCCCGTTTATCAATTCGATCGCCATGAGCTTTACCAATGCCAATATGCTCAAGCCGACGCGGCAATTTGTCTTCCTGAATAATTTTATTAAGATTTTTCGCGATCCAAACTTCTTTTCCGTGTTGACCAATACGCTGATTTTTGTCGTGGGTAGCGTGGCGCTGCCGTTCGTATTGGGTTTTGTCTGGGCGCTGGTGCTCAATGAGAAATTTCGGTTTTCCGAGCTGCTGCGCGGCATCACGCTGGTGGATTGGATTATCCCCAGCACGGCCATCGGCTTTCTATGGATGTGGATTTTTAATGGTGACTATGGTGTGCTCAATGGCGCCCTGCGCGCGGCGGGGCTGATCGACGAAAATATCAACTGGCTGGGCAACTCCAGAACCGCCATGCTGGTGGTCATTTTGGCGCGAACCTGGCAGTTGCTCCCATGGTATATGGCGTTCCTGATCGGCGGCTTGCAGGGCATATCGATGGAGCAAGCTGAGGCCGCCAAAATAGACGGCGCGAACAACCTGGCGATTTTTCGCCATGTTGTGTTGCCGGAGATGAAAGCGATCATCGGGCTGGTGTTGTTGCTGGGCACCATCGGATCGTTGCAGCACTTTGACCTCATTTGGGTCATGACCGAGGGTGGTCCGGCGCGCGCGACCACCACCCTGTCCATCGAGGTGTACCGCAATGCCTTTAAGAACTGGAACATGGGCCTGGCGGCATCGGTGGGCGTGATCTGGGTGCTGCTGCTGTCCGCGTTCAGCTACTTCTATATTCGGTCGAATATGCGGGAGGAGGGAAACCGTGTTTAACAAGACACTCGGGTACCGCGTTTTCCTCGTCACAGCGCTGATCCTGATCGGAGTTTTCGTATTCTTCCCACTAACGTGGATGCTCAACACCGCGCTGAAACCGTCCAAAGAAATCTTTACGATGAGCTACTTTACCTCCTTCACGTTGGACAATTTTGCCAACGTGCTCAAGGATGGACGCATCCTACAATACCTGCGCAATTCGCTGGTGGTGTCGCTGCTCAGCAGCCTATTCGCCACGCTGGTGTCGGCGCTGGCAGGCTATAGCTTTTCCAAGTTCCGCTATCGCGGACGCAAGACGATCATGGTACTGGTGATGATGGCGCAGGCCTTTCCGCACGCCATCTTGCTGCTGACCATATATACGGTGATGCGAAAGGTCGGCTTATTGGACAACTATCTGTCGCTGGTGCTGTCCTTCATCACGTTTACATTGCCGGTCGGCACCTGGACGCTCAAATCCTACTTTGACCAAATCCCCGATGCGCTGATCGAATCGGCAAAGATCGACGGCGCGGGTCCGTTGCGTATCATGCGGCAGATCATCTTTCCGCTGGCGGTGCCGGGGATGGTGTCGATCGCGATCTATGGCTTTGTGTGGAGCTGGAACGACCTGTTGTATTCACTGACGCTGGTGACGACCGCCCGCAAGCGGACGCTGGCGCCCGGCCTGATCCTTACCTATATGGGCGAATTCCAGAGCAACTGGTCCAACATGATGGCCGCTTCGATTCTGGTGTCCATTCCGGTGACGGTCATGTTCATTTTTCTGCAACGGTACTTTATTCAGGGCTTAACCTCTGGTGCGGTCAAAGGATAGACCGCCTTCGCGTAGACAAGGAGGATGGAGGATGGCGATTCGCGTTTCCGGTAACTTTCCGGGTGGCGGCGTGGCTAATGTTCGCTTTATCTCGGACAACGACATTGAATTCGAAGCGCCGCTCGATGAGAGCCCATGGAGCCTCTGGTTCTATTTTTGTGTCAGCGGGCTAAAGGGGCAGCGGATCACCCTGACACAGGTGAACATGGCTCCGGTGCTGGGTCGCAGGGAATCGCGCGGCTACGGCCCAGTGTGCCCAGTCTATACAGTGGGCGGCCAGTGGCGACGGGTGAACGAGGCGGATATCGGCTATGATGAGGATGCCGCACGGTTTGCGTTTTCGTTGCTGGCCGAGGATGACGAGGTCTATGTCGCGTTCTGCTTCCCCTATTTGCTCGAGGACTTTGAGCACTTTATGACCGCCCAGCCAACCGCGCTGTGGCAGCGCAGGACGCTGGGGCACACCGCAGAGGGGCGGGCGTACCCGCTCTATTTGATCGGCCGCCCGGATGATCCTGCGGTGGAGCGGATGGTGGTGCTGTCTGCCCGCACGCATGCGGGGGAGAGCAGCGGCTCGTTTGTGCTGGAGGGTGCGATACAGGCGCTGCTGGAGGATTCTGAGCTGGCGCAGGAAGCGCTGGCCCAAACGGTATTTGCGGTGGTGCCGGTGGTGGACTTGGACAGCGTCCAGGAAGGCCGCTACGGCAAGGATCGCTACCCGCAGGACTTCAACCGAGACTGGCGGGTGCAGCCCTGCCATCCGGAAATTGCGCTTGTCCAGCAGGCACTGGAGACGCTGGCGCAGCGGTATCGGCCGGTATTCGCGCTGGATTTGCACGCGCCGCAACCCGGGGGCGCTTCCTACTTTCCGCCAAACCGCGAAACCGAGACCGGCAGCGAGATCTGGCATCGGGAATGGAACTTTGTGCAGGCGTATGAGGATGCTTGCCGAGGCAGGTTTTCCTTCCACCTGGACGATGTGGATCGCCAAGTGCTCAATTGGGGCGGACTGGAAAGCCCGGCGCTGATGCGGCAGGATCTGTTTGCGCGCTTTGGCATCCCTGCGCTAACGATGGAGTATTCCTACCACCGCACCGCTGAGGGAACGCTGCTATACCCCGATGATTGGCGGCTGGCCGGACGGATCTTGATGGAAACACTGACAAAGACATGCCTGACGCGCGACGCGCTGGGGCATGATACGGACGTAAGCCGCGTTCCTTCGTGGACCATTCCGCCGCAATGGCGAGACTGGCGCATTGTGCGCATGCCGGATGGCCTGGTGATCACCGACCAAGAGGACGCGCTGCATATCGCGCCGCAGCAGGCCGACAACGGCGCGCTCTTGGTCGCTCGACGCGGTTTTGCCGCTGACCGGGCTCAGGATGTGCTGGCGGTGGAGACCGAAAAGTCTGTCACACTGGAGCTTTGCTGCGCCGATTCCGACGAGCAAGGCAGATTTATCGGCAAAGGCAAACGCGAATTTCTTCCGCTGCAACCGGGAAAAACGGTTTGGCCCTACGAACCGGGACAAATCGCGGCAGCACTGTGCCAAGACAATGTCCGCATG
>JAVBUY010000039.1:0-9028 GCA_031554855.1 Eubacteriales bacterium | reverse complement strand
ATCATCATGGGCGGCGTGATGCTGGGCATCTGCACTGCCACCGAATCGGCCGCGATCGCGTGTGTGTACGCCTTCATCATCACGTTCCTGGTGATCCGCGAGATCAAGATCACCGCGATGGGCAAGATTCTGCGCAATGCGCTCAAGACGCTGGCCATCGTGCTGACGCTGATCGCCACCGCCAAGGCCTTTGCCTACATGATGACCAGCATGCGCGTGCCCGAGACCATCACTGCCGCGCTGCTGGGCATTACCAGCAACAAGTACGTGCTGCTGCTGATCATCAACGCACTGCTGCTGTTCCTGGGCTGCATCATGGATATGGCGCCGCTGATTCTGATCATGACGCCCATTCTGTATCCGGTGGTCACCAACCCGGTGGTGGGCATGAATCCGGTGCACTTCGGTGTGGTGCTGATCTTCAATCTCGCCATCGGCCTGTGCACGCCGCCGGTCGGATCCGCGCTGTTCGTCGGCTGCGCGATCGGCAAGACGCCCATCGAGCGCACCAGCAAGAACATGCTGCCGCTGTTTGGCGTCATGGTGGCGATGCTGTTCCTCATCACCTACGTGCCGGCGGTTGTGATGACCGTGCCGAACATGATCAAGATCTAACGGTGTCTATCCGCAACAAACAACGAAGAGGTAGGGATACACATGGCACGGGTGATCACTTTTGGCGAGATCATGCTGCGGCTGAAGAGCCCCGGCTACGAGCGCTTCTTCCAGAGCAATATGCTGGAAGCTACCTTTGGTGGCGGCGAGGCCAATGTGGCCGTATCGCTGGCCAACTACGGCATGGATGCGGGCTTTGTGACCGTGCTGCCCGACAACGACATCGCCGCGGCCTGCAAGCGTGAATTGCGCGGGTTTGGCGTGGATGTGTCGGGTGTGCAGGCGGGCAAGGGCCGCATGGGCATCTACTTCCTGGAGACCGGCTCTAATCAGCGCGCCTCCAAGGTCATCTATGACCGCGCCGAGTCCAGCATTGCGCTGGCCGAGCCGGGCAGCATCGATTGGGAAAAGGCGCTGAAGGGCGTGACCTGGTTCCACTTCACGGGCATTACCCCGGCGATCTCGAAGTCCGCCGCCGACCTGACGCTCGAGGCCCTCAAGGCCTGCAAGAAGTTCGGCGTGCACGTTTCGTGCGACCTGAACTACCGCAAGAACCTGTGGAAGTGGGGCAAGAAGGCCAACGAAGTGATGACCGAGCTGGTGCAATACGTGGACACGGTCATTGCCAACGAAGAAGATTTCCAGATGTCGCTGGGGCTTGAGTCGGCGTCGCACGTGGAGTCCGGCGAGCTCAATGCCGAGGACTACAAGAAGATCGCCCAGACCGCGATGGCCAAGTATCCCAATATCCAACGCGTCGCCATCACGCTGCGCGAGAGCAAGAGCGCGAACATCAACAACTGGGCGGCCTGCCTGTACGACGGCAAGCAGTTCTACCTCTCACGCAAGTATGCGATTACAGACATCGTCGATCGCGTTGGCGGCGGCGACAGCTTCGGCGGCGGCTTGATCTACGGCCTGAACACCTATGACGACCCGCAGAAGGGGCTGGAGTTCGCTGTGGCGGCCAGCTGCCTCAAGCACACCATCCAGGGCGACTTCAACCGCGTCAGCGTGGCGGAGGTCGAGGGACTGATGAAGGGATCCGGCTCTGGGCGCGTGCAGCGGTAAGTTGTGCTTCGCATCAAAAAAGAAGGGGGCTTGCCCCCTTCTTTTTGCTTGTATGCGCCTTATTACAGCGCAGTCGGGTCGCCGTTGCCCGCGGCCGCCTCACAACGGATTTGGGCAAAAAACCTCATATTTGCGTTCACATTCTACACAGAGGGCAAAATATCCTGTATAATGCTGTGTTGTATCATGGGGAGGGATGGCGATGGGCGAAGCGGTGCACCCGGCGATGGCGCAGGAGCGCGCACAGGTGGCGCACACGCTGGCCATCATCGCAGATGAGCGCGTGATCGCTGCCCAGGAGGCTGCCCAGCAGGCCGAGCGCATCGGGCGCCTGGCGCGCGAAGCGGGCGGCATTTATAGCGACGAAGAGGAAGTGGCGCGTTTTGTGGGGCGCACGCTGGATCAGCGCGTGGATGCGCTGGCGCGCGCCGCGCAGAGACCGTACTTTACGCGTGTGGATTTCATTCCGAACGGCGGGCACAAGGAGACCCACTACATCGGCAAGTGGGGCGTGCTGAAGAGTCCTGATTTTGACAGCGTGGTGGTGGACTGGCGCTCGCCGGTCGCCAATCTGTATTATTCCGGCCAGGTGGGGCCGCTGTCGTATACTGCGCCGGACGGCGCCGTGCATGGCGAGTTGACGCTCAAGCGGCACCTGGCGGTGGAGCATGGCGAACTGCTGTCGGTGTTCGATACCGACGTGGTGTCGCAGGATGCCTACCTGCAGCAGGCGCTGGCCGCGATGTCGCCGACCAAGCTGCGAGAAATCGTCTCGACCATCCAGGCCGAGCAGAATATCGTGATTCGACATCCGCTGGACAGGCCACTTGTGGTGCAGGGCGTTGCCGGATCGGGCAAGACCACCATCGCGCTGCACCGCATCGCATGGCTGCTGTACGCGTATCAGCGGCGGCTTGCACCCGGGCAAATGCTGATCCTTGCACCCAGCCCAATGTTCCTGGACTACATCTCTGCCGTGTTGCCCGACCTAGGCGTCGAGCATGTGCGGCAGGACACGGTGGTGTCGCTGTTGAACGCGACGCTGGGTAAGGAAGCGCCTAGGTTGCATCCGGACGATGCGCTGGAGCAGGTGTTGGCGCAGGACAAAACTCAGCGCGCGTGCACCACGCAGCGGATGCAATACATGGGCTCGCTCCGGTTCGGCGAGGTGCTGGAGGCATTCCTGTCCGACGTGGAGCAGCACCTGGCACCCGAAGGCGACGTGCAGTTCGGGCCGGTCAAGCTCTACACACAGGCCGAGTTGCAGCGCATTTTGTCCGATGAGCTCTGCGCGTTTCCGCTGCGCCGCCGGGTGCAGGAATTGCGCAAGTACATCCAGCGCAAGCTACAGCATGCCGCCGGACAGATCGAGGCATGGCTCAGGCAGGAATGTGAGCGCCGCGTGCAGGCGCTGCTCGACACGCTGCCCGACGGCGAGGCGCGCCGTCAGCGCATGACCAAACTCTATGACAGCCGCGACGCGCGCATCCGGGAACTCAAGGACAGCGCCAAGACGTTTGTGCCCGAGGTACTGGCGCGCTTCTCTAGGCTGGACATCCTGCCACTGTACGCCGCTTTTTTGCGCACGCCCGCCGAGCAGCTGCCCGCCGAGGATCGCGACGCGTGGCGGCTGGTGCAGGAACACAGCGGCATCCTTGCGGGAGACAAGAAGGCGCGCACCGAGGACGTGCCCGCGCTGGCGCTGATCGCGCGCCGCGTGGCGGGCTGGGGCAAGCAGGATATCCGCCATGTGGTGATCGACGAGGCGCAGGATCTGTCGCCGCTGATGGTCTGGACGCTCAAAGAACTGACGGGCAACGCGTCGTTTACCATCGTCGGGGACTTGATGCAGGGCGTGCATGCCTATCGCGGCCTGACCGGCTGGTCGCAGCTCACCGCTGACGTGTTCGGCGGGGCGGCGACTTTTCACGAGCTGGTGATCAGCTACCGAAATACCGTGGAGATCATGCGCTTTGCCACCGAGGTGGCGCACCGTCACGCGCCGGAAGGGCAGACCGAGCCGCAACCGGTGCTGCGCCATGGGCCGGAACCCATCGTGGCAGAGGTCATGTCCTCTACGCAAGCGCAGGCTATCGCCGATCAGGTTGCCGCGTGGCGCCAAGAGGGCTTTGGTGCGATTGCGCTCATTGGCCGCGACGCCAGCGAATGCGACGCGCTCATGCGGGTGCTGCCCAAGGCGCTGGAAGCCCGGCTGGTGCGCGCCGACGATACGGTCTTTCGCACCGGACTCTCGGTCATTCCCGCGCCGCTGGTCAAGGGATTGGAGTTCGACTGCGTGCTGTTGCCCGATGTTAGCGCTGCCCGATGGCCGGATGAGGCGCTTCAGGCGCGGCTGCTCTATGTGTGCCTGACGCGCCCTTTGCACCGGCTGACCTGCTACTATACTGGCGCGCCCAGCGCGCTGCTGCCCGATGAGAGGAGAACAGCGCATGCGTAAACCACACGATGTGCATTGGTATGGCAAGCGGGGACTATTTTTACTGATGTGGGTATCGCTGCTGGTGTTTCTGGGCGGTTGCGCGATGCAGGCGCGGGCGCAGGATGCGCTGCCTGCGCCAACCACCATGCTGCTGGGCGCATCTGCGAACATGGACCGCTATGCGATCGATGCAACGCTGGACGTGAAGCAAGCCACGCTGACCTGTACGCAGCAGGTGATCTATCGGAACCGAACCGGGCAGGCGCAGGACATGCTGTACTTCCACGCGTATGCCAACGCGTTCAAGCGCGAGGAAACCTCGCCCATCGCCGAGCCTGCATTGATCGAGGCCGCGTATGGCAAGCAGGGCTTCAACCCCGGCGAGATCGCCTTTGCCGAGGTGCGCGTAGACGGTGCGCCGGTGGCCTTCGCGCTGGCGGGCGACGACGAGACCATCTTGCGCGTGCCGGTGGGCAATCTGGCCGTCGACGCCACCGTGCGCATCGACATGGCGTACACAATCCGGGTGCCTAAGGTGGGCTTCCGCTTTGGCACGAGAGAGAACGTGTGGAGCTTTGGCAATGTGTTCCCGATTGCCGCGATCTATGAGGACGGCGCGTGGCGGCTCGATTCCTATGGCAAGATCGGCGATCCGTTCTACAGTGCCTGCGCCAATTACGAGGTGACGCTCCGCGCGCCCAAGGGTTATCTGGCCGCCGCCACCGGCGCACTGGTGGCGCAGGACAAACAGCCCGACGGCGCTACGCAATTTCGCTGGGAAGCGCTGGCCGTACGCGATTTCGCGATGACCGTCAGCAACAAATACAAGCTGGCCGAGCGCACCGAAAGCGGCGTGCGCATCAGCGCGTACGCCATGAGCGACAAGCTGGCCAAGCGCTCCGCCGAGATCGCCGCGCAGGCACTGGCCGTATACGCCGACCTCACCGGTGAACCCTATCCCTACCAGACGCTGACGCTGGCCGCCAGCGAGATCGGCGGCTATGGCGGCATGGAGTACCCCGGCTTTGCGATGATCGACATGGGACAATACGAGGAGCGCAAGGTGAAGGACGGCTCGCTGGAGATGGTGATCGCGCACGAAGTGGCGCACCAGTGGTGGTATGCGCTGGTGGGCAGCGACCAGATCCGCGCGCCATGGCTGGACGAGGCGCTGACCGAGTATAGCGCGATGCGCTATTTCGAGCGCATCTATGGACAGGAAATCTTCGATGCGCTGTTTGCGCAGCGCGTGGAGAGCGCGATGCGCGTCACTGTGCCCAGCGACCGCACGATCGCCGCTGAGGCCGATCGATTCTCTTCGCTGGCTGAGTACAGCCTGGTGGTCTATCGCCGTGGGGCGGGCATGATGCTGGGGCTCAAGGACGCGCTGGGCGAGGACATGTTCCGCGAGGTATTGCGCCGGTATATCGGCACCTACCGCTTCGGCTTTGGCACGCGCGAGGGCTTTACACGCATCGTGAATGAGGTGTCCGGCGCGGACTGGAGCGGGTATCTGGACGACTACTTGGATGGAACGATGTAATCAAAACATGATGCTGGATGGCATCATGGCGAATGCATAAGGATACCATCCGGGATCGCCCTTTTGCAGTCTACAAAAAACGCACCAGATTGTGCATAGCAAAAGAGCCCCTTGAGGGCGTCTTCGATAAAACAGTATTCCATTGATTTTGAAACCTTGGCCTCACGGCGTAGCGTCATGCTACGCCGTTCTTTCATTTTCCGTGGTTCTCAGCTCTGGCAGGAACCCCAACAGATCGTAGCTAATGCGGATTCCCTGCCTTCGCTTCCCGCCACTCTTATCCGGCGCTTCTACATACACCTTGTGAACCAGCTCGTTGAGAATGGTCGGCGTCAGTTCGGTCAGCCCGACATACTTCCTGCATTTGCCAATGAATCGCTCCACGTTTCCAGCGTGCTGCTCCTGCTCAGCCAGTTCCGTTTGCCACTGCACCATCTTGGCTTGCAGTTCGGCCTGCTCCGCCTCATAGTCGTCGGACAACTCCATAAATCTGGCATCGGAAAGCTTTCCTCTCACATTATCTTCATACATCCTTTTGAAGAGCAAAGATAGCTCTGCCAAGCGCTTCTCTGCCTGTGCGATTTGCTTCCGCCGGAGCGCTGCTTCCTTCTTCAAGTCGGCGGCATGTTTGGTATTTAACCGGTGGCGGAATTCATCCTCATAGCGGCAGACAAAGCTGGTTACATGTTGCAGATGCAACAGAACCAGTTCTTCCAAGATAACAGCGCGGATGAAATGCGTCGAGCAGTTTTCTACACCCTTCTTGCGTGAAGTCGAGCAAACAAAGTGATCCTGTCGCGTCGCAAAGCTTTTGCTGGTACAGTAGTAGAGCTTTTCACCACAGTCGGTGCAGTAGGCGACGCCGGAAAACATGTTGGTTTTGCCGGTTCGGGTTGGCCGACGCTTGTTCTTGCGCAATTCCTGCACCTTTTCCCACGTTCCCAAATCGACAATGGCCTCGTGCGTATGCTCGAACACCATCTGCTTTTCTTCCGGATTCCAATTCGTTTTCTTGGACTTATAAGAAATACGATAAGTCTTGAAGTTGACCGTGTGGCCAAGATACTCCTTGCGTTCCAGCGTGTACGCCACGGTGTCGGATACCCAGTTGCACGGATCGTCGGGCACCGCAGTGGTTGCCTTGCGCCCCTGTGAAACCCAGTAGGCCGTTGGCACCGGCACTTTATCCGCTTTCAGCATCCGGGCAATCTGTGTCGGGCCGTAGCCCTCTAGACACATTGCATAGATGCACCGGACAACCTGCGCCGCTTCCTCATCCACCAACCATCGCTTCGGATTCTCCGGGTCTTTCATGGAGCCATACGGCGGATTGGTGCAAAGGTATTCGCCCGATTCACCTTTGTTCTTCATAACAGCCCGGATTTTCTTGGAGGTATCCTTGGCGTACCACTCGTTGATGATGTTCAAAAACGGCGTGAAGTCGCTGTCCTGCTGGTTGGCGCTGTCGATACCGTTGTTGATGGCGATGAAGCGGACGCCCTTTTCCGGAAACATGACCTCGGTATAGAAGCCGACCTTCAGATAGTCGCGCCCCAGGCGGGACATGTCCTTGACGACGACGGTTTTGATTGCACCATTTTCGATCTGTTCTAGTAAGTCGTTCCAACCGGGGCGGTCAAAATTGGTGCCGCTGTAGCCGTCATCCACGAAGAACGTGGGATTGGGAAAACGTTGCTCTTTCGCGTACTTGGACAAAATCGCTTTCTGATTCACAATGCTGTTGCTGTCGCCTTGTAGCTCATCGTCACGGGAAAGACGAAGATACAAAGCGGTAATGTTTTCAGACTGCCTCATGTTGCTTTCCTCCTTCGGCGGGCAGTCTGCCAAGTTGTTGTCTAAGTAAATGATACCATGTTCGGAACCTCTTGTCATTCGCATGCCTCGTCCCGCAGCATCAGCCGCAGCAGTTTGGAGGGCAGGGTGTGTGCTCCATCATAGCTGCCAGAGATGCTGTACTGCGTGCCGCCAATCTCGCGGCGGAGCGTCGCCTCCGGCAGCAGCCACCACAACGGGTTTTTCACCATGAGGTTTCCTTGTTCATTGATCCAGCTTTTCAATATCCAGTTCACCTTTCCTTTCTCTCAGCCATGAGATATATTGTTGTTCGGTTGCTTCGCCAAACTTGACGCTTTTCTTCCAGGCCTTGTTCGCAGAAACGAAGTTCTCCGTTTCCTCACGAAATGGTGTGTGCCCATTCGGAAGCTCTGAGGATTTGGTTCGGCGGTAGCGGTTCTGTAGCCGGTTGTAGAGTTGCTTGTAAAGATGCGTCGATTCGTCGGAGCGCACTTTTTCCAACCGGGCAAAGTATGCGCCGTACTCTTTACAGGTCTTGTGCTCGTCCTGCGGGGAGATGCGGTCGCAATAGAGCGTGCCAGAACGGTTCAGCGCAACAAATGCTTTGCCGCAGTTCCGGCAAAAGGCGATGGGGCTGCCTGTTTGAACCAAATGATAGAGCGCACCGCAAAGCAGTTCTTGAAAGTCATCTGCGATGAAAAAGGTCAGGCCGGAACCTGCTTGCATGTCAGATAGAAAAGTGTCCGTGATGCGGCGGTAATCGGGATTGCGACGGTCGAGATGCAGGCGAGTATCGCTGGGGTTGTTCTCGAGGCGGTGCAGTGCTGGCACAGATGTGTCCAGCATGGTTTCGCAGTAGCTTCGGAATAGTTCTGTATTGTATAGAGCAGGGTTATTCTGCATCTCTACGAACCAGGCTTTGAGGTAGTGCAGCCAAGAGAACAAGTCGATAAGAGGTTCGTTGATGTCGCCTTCTTCACGCTCACGACCGGACAATGCCTCCGCGAAAGTATCATCTGTCAGCGCGAAAGAAATGGCCTTCGCATCTTCAAGTGGGTTTTTCGAGTTGAGCAGCATGACGTGAGCTTCGTGCAAGTTTGGGGTCATTAGATCGCAAAGGGCCGTGAAGAGCGGCACGGCTTCGAATTCTTCCACAACGTCAAAGGTGTCCGGTTCTAAAATGCGGATTATTTCGGTTTGATCGACGTGATCCATTAGATAGGTGTATTTCAGAGTGTCACCTCCTTTCACCAAATTGCTTTTTAATATCGAAATATTAAAACAAGCAACAACCATTGTCAAGTGGAACACGAAAAAAGATGCACAGACTCACACGAAATAGTGTGTTGCCACACAACGTGCAAGTTCCGCCACGCCGCATAACGCCTCCACGATACTAGCAAGCAATGCAAAATGATACCATTTTTGCAAAAACAGACGATTCTCGCTTTGCGAAAATCGTCTGTTTGCTTGTTGGTGTTCCTACCCCAATCCCATTTTCACACCACTACATGGTGTGGCTGCGCACCCTTCGGGCGCTTATC